>UQUC01000005.1 GCA_900544105.1 uncultured Oscillibacter sp.
CGGTCACAGAAAGATTCCGTTATTCGTTCTCCCAGTTATGCCAGACGTTCTGGACATCGTCGTTGTCCTCCAGCATATCAATGAGCTTCTGCATATTCTTCAGGTCGCCCTCATCGGTGAGGGAGATGTAGTTCTGGGGCACCATGGCGATGTCGGCGGAGAGGAAAGTGTAGCCCTTGTCCTCCAGTGCCTTGACCACAGTGTTGAAGTCATCGGGCTCGCAGCGGACTTCCATCACCATGCCGTCAGCCTCGAAGTCGGCAGCACCGGCCTCCAAAGCGTCCATCATCACGGTATCCTCATCCAGCTCCTGATCCTCATTGTCAATGACGATCACGCCCTTCCGGTCAAAGCTCCAGGACACGCAGCCCTGCGCGCCCAGATTGCCGTTGCACTTATCAAAGGCGTGACGAACCTCGGGAGCGGTACGCTGACGGTTGTCGGTCAGAGCGTCCACGATGACGGCCACACCGCCAGGACCGTAGCCCTCATAGGTGACAGCCTCAAAGTTCTCGGTGTTTCCAGCGCCCAGCGCCTTATCAATGGTGCGCTTGATGTTGTCGTTGGGCATGTTGACAGCCTTGGCCTTGGCGATCACGGTAGCCAGGCGGGAGTTGTTGGCAGGGTCGCCGGAGCCGCCGCCTTCCTTGACGGCAACGATGATCTCTTTAGCGATCTTGGTGAATGCAGCGGAACGCTTTGCGTCAGCAGCGCCCTTGGTCTTTTGAATGTTATGCCATTTAGAATGTCCGGACATAGTAGTTATTCTCCTTCAACAAAATATTGGATGACTTCCTTGTGAGAAGTCGATTTTATGATTGTAAGCTGGGGAAATTCCTTCTCCAGATAGGTGACGATTTTCGCGCAGACCGGGTCCTCCGTGGGGAAATGCCCCGCGTCGATGAGGTTGATGCCCTTGGGAACTGCGTCTAAAAACTGGTGATACGTCAGATCTGATGTTACAAAGGTGTCGCAGCCCGCCGCGATCACCGCGTCGATCTCGTCGCCGCAGGCACCGCCGCCCACAGCTATATATTTTACCGGCCGGTCTCCGGCATAGCGGACGCCGTTTGCGTGTAACGCCTTACATACCGCAGTTGCAAAGTCAGATAGCTTTACAGGGTTTCGCAGCCGTCCCACACGGCAGAGGCCGGTATCATCCCCCGGCATAGGCCCAGGGTCCTCGATTCGCAGCGCCTCGGCCAGTGCGTCATTGACGCCGCCGGGGGCAATATCCAGATTTGTGTGCATGGAGATCACGGAAATATCCGCTTTCACCAATCTCCGCAGCAGACGGCCCAGATATCGGTCGGGCCGCAGGGTCTGCATCTCCGCCTGATGCCAGCGGACGTTCATCAGCGGATGGTGGGACACGATGAGCTGGCAGCCCAGCTTTTCCGCTTCGGAGACCACATTCTCTGTCACGTCCAGCGCCACCAGCACTCGCTGTACCGCCTGATCGGGGCTGCCTTCCAGATGCCCCACGTTGTCCCAATCGAACGCAAGGTCCTTGGGGGCCAGTTGGAATAACGCCTGTTCAATTTGCGCGACGGTTAGCATGGCGCCACTCCTCTCTTGCCCGTAATAACGCGGTCAAAATCTCCCGCAGTTCCTCCGTCCGCGCTTGCAGCCGGGTGGAGCGCTTCGCTCCCGCCAGCGCCGTCTGTGTGCGGACGATTTTTTCAACGATATATCGATCCGCCAGCGGATCGTGGGCCAGCCCTACGCCGCCCCAGACCTGGCTGAGGGACAGTTCCATCTTCCCCGCCTTGGCCTCCATCACGGTGTACAGGGTACCCCGGTCGCGGATCAGCGCTTCCCGTGTGATGGCAAAACCGTTTTCCATCAGGTATTGCCGCACCATTTCCTCATGGGACTGAGGCTGTAACAGCAGCGTATGCTGCCCGTCCGCCGTCCACGGTGCGGCCTTCAGGATCGAGAGGATCGTCTCCCCTCCCATCCCCGCAATGGTGACGGTGTCCACCTCAGAGGGACGGATCCCGGCAAGGCCGTTGCAGAGCCGATATTCAATATTGTCCGTTCCGTAGAGCGATCCGGTCACTTTAGCCCGCTCCAACGGGCCGGGCCGCAGATCGCTGGCCACTGCTCCCCGGATCTTTCCCTGAAGCCGCAGCCACGTGGGGAGATAGCCGTGATCGGTGCCAACATCGGCCAAATACGCGCCCTCAGGCACCCATCCGGCGATCAGCCGCAGTCGGGGCGGCAATTCCAGTGCCCGCATGGTCTCTCCCCCCTTCCGGTGTTTTTTGTCCTTTCCTTCCCGTCGATGAACGCTTTCTGTTCGTTCCGGACACGGTTCAGGACGCATACGGTATTCCCGTATGCGTCCTGTCATGTGGCGCAATTACTGAGCCTTGTTAGCTTCCTCGTTCACCAGAGCCAGCAGCTTGTCCACGTCGATGCCGTGGACCATGCAGGCCTCCTCCACGGTCTCACCGCGGGAAGATGGGCAGCCCAGGCAATGCATGCCGATGGACAGGAAAATGGGCGCAGTCTGAGGTGCAACGTCCAGAATATCACCGATGATGGTGTCCTTCGTAATATTGATCATTGGAATGATCCTCCTGTTTTGAAAAATAAGCACTGATATTATACTCAATTTTTTCTGTGATTTCAATAGATAATCGAAGAAAAGCCATATAAACCGGGAAAATCATTTGGAAATTTTGCAAAAATCAGCGATCAGCGCAGGAACATGGCATCGCCGAAGCTGAAAAAGCGGTATTTTTCCCGGACGGCTTCCTCATAAGCGGCCAGAACATGCTCCCGTCCGGCAAAGGCGGACACCAGCATGATGAGAGTGCTCTCCGGCAGGTGGAAGTTGGTCACAAGGCCGTCCATCACCTTGAAGCGGTAGCCGGGGTAGATATAGATGTTGGTCCAGCCGGCCTTGGCCTCCATGTGGCCGTCCTCCGCCGCCCAGGATTCCAGCGTCCGGCAGGAGGTGGTGCCCACACAGATGCAGCGCCCGCCGTTGGCCTTGGTGCGGTTGATGAGATCCGCCGTCTCCTGCGAGATCACGCAGTATTCACTGTGCATCTCGTGATCGGTGATCTCGTCCTCCTTCACGGGGCGGAAGGTGCCAAGGCCCACATGGAGTGTTACATAGCCGATATTCACGCCCTTGGCCTTGATCTGCTCCAACAGCTCCGGGGTGAAGTGCAGTCCCGCTGTGGGGGCCGCCGCGCTGCCCAACACCTTGGAGTACACCGTCTGATATCGCTCCTGATCCTGAAGTTCCTCCTTAATGTAGGGCGGCAAAGGCATTTTACCCAGGTGCTCCAAAACCTCTAAGAAGATCCCCTCGTAATCAAAGCGCACCAGACGGTTGCCGTCCGGCAGGACCTTTGTGACCTCTGCCGTCAGCTCGCCGTTGCCGAAGGAGAGCTTGGCTCCCTCCCGCATATGCCGTCCCGGACGCACCAAACATTCCCATGTCTTTTCTCCCCGGTCGATGAGCAGCAGCACCTCACAAGCGCCGCCTCCCGGTAAACGCTGGCCCAGCAGACGGGCGGGCAGCACCCGGGAATCGTTCAGGATCAGACAGTCACCGGGGTTCAGGAAGTCCGGCAACTCGTAGAAATGGTGATGCTCCCAGGCACCGGTGTTCCGGTCCAGAGTCATGAGTCGGGAACCGTCCCGTCGCTCCAGCGGCGTCTGGGCGATCAGTTCCTCCGGGAGCTGGTAGTTAAAATCGCTTGTTTTCATGTTCAACCTCACTTGATGGTAATATCTGTATAGTAGAATTCCAGAATTTCGTCATAGGTATGCCCCAGCTCCGCCATGGCCTTGGCACCGTACTGGCTCATGCCGAGATTGTGGCCGCTGCCGCTGCCGGTGATGGTAAAGGTGCCGTCCCGGGAAGCTGCAGACATTTGGCCCTCGCCCACCGTGGATGTTCCGGAGGCGGACAGCACAGATGCGCTGCCGTCCAGTCTGGCAGTCTTTCCGCTGCCGTTGAGGACGCTGACCCCTTCCAAGGAGCGGATCACTGTATTGCTGTCGTTGATATAAATGCCGCCGGAGACTGCGCCGGCTCCATTGATGGTGAACCGCTGGCTCTTGACGGATTTATGATAGGTGCTGGAATAGAAGATCGTGCGGCAGGTCTCCCCCTTTACCGTCACGCTGTCCCGGCTGCCCTCAAAGGTCACCTTGCTGACGTTGCCCATAGGCGTGAACTCCGCCACATAGACGTTTTTCACAGTGCCGATACTGTACCCCTTCTGCTCCAGGATCCACGTCAGCTCATCGGCCGTGTAGGTCACAGTCCAGTTGTAATTGGGAATGGTGGTCTGGGCTTCGTAGGGGTCCTTCTTCCCCGCCAGGTACGGGATACCGCTGTTCCAGACATTGGCGGCGTCCTCGGTGGCGCCGCCGTTGGAGGCGCAGTACACCACAGTATCCGCAGGCTTGCCGCCGTAATAGATCATCTCGCCCGCCGTGTTGTCCACCGCCGCGTCCGTCATATCGGTTGCCCGGTTGCGGCCATAGTACACCTGACAGTCGGTGCCGGCGCAAACATCAAAGCCCAAAGAGGGATGCCGGGTCTTGACCGCGTAGGTGCGGGCGCAGACCGCCTGGGCTTCCAGAGCCGCCAGCGGCCAGTCCTTGTCCATCTCGTAGGGCACGACACCCTTTACATAGTCTTCAATATCCACCACATTGATGACCGTCAGGGCGCCGGCGGCATTGCAGCGATACTCAAAGCCGCCGGGGTACTTATAGCCCTTGCACCAGGTCTCCGTGTGCCGTCCCATGGGGCGGACGCCGAGGCAGTAGCCATTGTCCCGGAATTGGAACAGGACCTCCCCACTGCGGGTCTCCGTCACCGTCACGTCGTCTCCGGAGCCAGAAGCCTGCATGGTGATGGTGGTCTCGTCGGTCTCGTCCAGATAGACGAACTCCCGGTCCTCATCATAATAGCCGAATTCGTATCCGGACCCCACGGCATTTTCCAGATTGGCGGCTTCCAGAGCCGTGTCGCCCCAGCGGATGCCCACCTTCAGGGTGTCATTGACCACTGCGGACGCCGAAACGACAGTCAGACTGAACAAAGTGATGATAAACAGAAAGGACAACACACGTTTTTTCATAAAACCTCCCAATGGCGAATACCTTGACGATAGAGGATCTGTTTGCTATTATGTAGACAAATGTCCGCGGTGTAAAAACACATTCCATGGACATACATATCTAAGATATTATAATACACATTGGCCCCGGATTCAACCGGAATCGATGATTTCCCCGGGACCCGAAGGAGGAATCTGCTATGAAACGGTATCAGGTCGGCATCATCGGCGGTACGGGTATGGTGGGCCAGCGGTTTGTGACCCTGTTGGAAAACCATCCCTGGTTCCGGCTCACTGCCATTGCCGCCAGCGCCAGAAGTGCGGGAAAGTCCTACTGGGAGGCTGTCTGTGACCGCTGGGCTCTGGATATTCCCTGCCCCGAAGCCGCAAAGCCCCTGACAGTGCTGGACGCTGAAGCGGATGCGGAGAAACTGGCCGGTATGGTGGATTTCTGCTTCTGCGCTGTGGATATGCCCAAGGAGGCCATCCGGGTGCTGGAGGAAACCTACGCCAAGCTGGAATGTCCCATCGTTTCCAACAACTCCGCCCACCGCTGGACAGAGGATGTACCCATGGTGGTGCCGGAGATCAATGCCGAGCACTTGGCGGTCATCGAGGCCCAGCGAAAGCGGCTGGGCACCAAACGGGGATTCATCGCCGTCAAGAGCAACTGCTCCCTCCAGAGCTATGTCCCCGCCCTTCATCCCCTGATGAAATACGGTCTGGAACGCGCGCTGGTGTGTACCTATCAGGCGATCTCCGGCGCGGGGAAAACCTTCCAGCGCTGGCCGGAAATGGTGGATAACTGCATCCCTTACATCGGCGGCGAGGAGGAAAAGAGCGAGCAGGAGCCGCTGAAGCTGTGGGGCCGGGTGGAAAACGGCAGGATCGTCAAGGCGGAGGGTCCCGCCATCACCGCCCAGTGCTTCCGGGTAGCCTGTCAGGACGGCCATATGGCCGCTGTGTTCATGAAATTCAAGGATGGCTGCAGGCCCTCCATGGAGCAGATCAAGACGGATTGGGCCGCATTTCGTGGCCCGGCGCAGGAATTACAGCTGCCCTCCGCCCCCAAGCAATTCCTCCACTATTTTGAGGAACCGGACCGCCCCCAGACCCGTCTGGACCGGATGCTGGAGCAGGGCATGGCGATATCTCTGGGCCGTCTGCGGGAGGATACCCAGTATGATTACAAATTTGTGGGGCTGAGCCATAATACCCTTCGTGGGGCCGCCGGTGGCGCCGTTCTGCTGGCAGAACTTCTATGCGCAAGCGGCTATATTCAGCAGGTGTAAAGGTAAATAACTTGATTGCACAAAAGCGGATGCCAAAGCAGGCATCCGCTTTTTCATGTTGAAAGAGGAGGTATTTTGTCGTGAAGGATATTCTCTTTACAGGTTCTGGTGTGGCCATTGTAACGCCCTTTCGCGGCGGGGCGGTGAACTTCCCCGCCCTTGGGCATCTCATCGACCGGCAGATCAACGGTGGCACCGATGCCATCATCGTCTGCGGCACCACCGGAGAGGCGGCCACCATGACCCAGAAGGAGCGCACGGAGACCATCGCCTATTGCGTGGACCGGGTGGCGGGGCGCGTGCCGGTGATCGCCGGTACCGGCGCCAACGATACTCAGGTAGCCCGGGAAAACGCCCTGGCTGCGGAGCGCCTCGGCGTGGACGGTCTGCTGATCGTCACCCCCTACTACAACAAGGCAACCCAGCAAGGTCTGCTGCGGCACTACAAGGTCATTGCGGATTCCGTGGACATTCCCATCATCCTCTACAACGTCCCCTCCCGCACCGGAGTCAACATCCAGCCGGAGACTTATGCGGAACTGTCTCAACATCCAAATATTGCGGGCGTCAAGGAGGCCAGCGGAAATTTCAGCCAAATCCAGAAAACCCGGAACCTCTGTCCCGCCGATTTCGCCATCTGGTCCGGCAACGATGATGAGACCGCCGCCATCTGTATGCTGGGTGGTTCCGGGGTCATTTCCGTGGTGGCCAACGTCCTCCCCGCAGAAATGCACCGGCTGACAGCCCTCTGCCTTGCCAATGACTTCGCTGCGGCGGGCCGACTGCAATTAAGGCTGAAGCCCCTGTGCGACGCGCTGTTCTGCGAGGTGAATCCCATTCCGGTAAAAACCGCCCTGAATCTCATGGGCCTGGAGGCCGGGGAACTGCGGCTCCCCCTCTGTCCCCCCACCGGCGCCAGCGTGGAACGGCTGAAGCTGGCCCTTTCGTCGTGGGATCTGCTGCCGGAGCAGACCTCCTGAGCTTCTTTTCCCAGGAAAAGTGCCGCTGTTCTTGCGAACAGCGGCACTCAGCGTGTCGAAAAATTTTCTCCCCGCTGAGGCCATTTTCAGAGCTTTTACAAAGCTCTGAAAATATTGATTTCAATGGCGCAGGACACCCTTCTTGGGTTTCCCGCGCACACCCTTCCTTACCGTCGCGGAAATTTACCTCTTTATTGATGGACTTCAGTGCCGCTGTTCTTGCGAACAGCGGCACTTTTGGAAGAATTTATAGTTTTGTCGTCAGTATCAGGCGGTATAAGCTCTGTGGAATACCTTCTTACCCTTCTTGATGACCACGCCGTCTCCGGCAAACTGCGCCTGGTCGAAAGTCACGTCGATGGATGCCACCTTCTGATCGTTGACAGCCACGCCGCCCTGCTGGATCAGACGGCGGGCCTCGCCGTTGGAGGCGCACAGGCCGCAGGCCACCAGCAGCTCAATGGCGCCGATCTTACCATCGGTAAACCGGGCCTCCGGCAGCTGGGTAGCAGGCATATTCTCGCTGCTGCCGCTGCCGCCGAACAGGGCGCGGGCGGCCTCCTGAGCCTTGTCTGCTTCCTCCTCGCCGTGGACCAGCTTGGTCAGCTCGTAGGCCAGGATCTCCTTGGCCTGATTGAGCTGGCTGCCCTCCCAGGCGTCCATAGCATCGATCTGTTCCAGGGGCAGGAAGGTCAGCATGCGGATACACTTGAGCACGTCGGCATCGCCCACGTTCCGCCAATACTGGTAGAAGTCGAAGGGCGTGGTCTTGTTGGGATCCAGCCACACCGCGCCGCTGGCGGTCTTGCCCATCTTCTTGCCCTCGCTGTTGAGCAGCAGGGTGATGGTCATAGCGTGGGCGTCCTTGCCCAGCTTGCGGCGGATCAGCTCCGTGCCACCCAGCATGTTGCTCCACTGGTCATCACCGCCGAACTGCATATTGCAGCCGTAGTGCTGGAAGAGGTAGTAGAAGTCATAGCTCTGCATGATCATGTAGTTGAACTCCAGGAAGCTGAGGCCCTTTTCCATGCGCTGCTTGTAGCACTCGGCCCGGAGCATATTGTTGACGCTGAAGCAGGCGCCCACGTCCCGCAGCAGATCGATATAGTTCAGCTTCAGCAGCCAGTCGGCGTTATTGACCATGATGGCCTTATCCTCGCCGAAGTCGATAAAACGCTCCATCTGGCGCTTGAAGCAGTCGCAGTTGTGCTGGATGGTCTCCGGGGTCATCATGTTCCGCATATCGGTGCGGCCGGAGGGGTCGCCGATGTAGCCGGTACCGCCGCCCACCAGCACGACGGGGCGGTTGCCCGCCATCTGCAAGCGCTTCATCAGGCACAGGGCCATGAAGTGACCCACGTGCAGGCTGTCCGCCGTGGGGTCAAAGCCAATGTAGAAGGTCGCCTTGCCGGTGTTGACCATTTCCCGGATCTCCGGCTCGTTGGTCACCTGTGCGATCAGGCCACGGGCCTGCAATTCTTCGTAAATACCCATATTGTTGTTCTCCTTTTCCATGTTTGATTCGGACAGAGATAAAATAAAGCCCCCTGTCCTTTCGGACAGAGGGCGTAAATACGCGGTACCACCTCTGGTTCGCCGCCTCCTCACGGAACGCGGCCTCACGCCGTGCCATCACACGGCAGCGCGGTAACGGGCGCACCCGGAGCACGCCTACTGAGCCGAAGGGCCGTTTGGGTGCCAGCTCCACGGTGTAGTTCGGCGGCTGTTCTCTCCCCTTTCCACCATACAGGGGCTCTCTTGGCAGAACCGATCCGCTTACTTCTCCGTATCATCGCTGTAACGGGCTTCATTGTATCGGATTTCCCGGGAAATGTCAACCCATTTATGGGTGCCAGACGCCGAAAATCTTCAAAAAGCGAACATCCTGATACGAATAGGTACTGAGGGGCCGGTTATCCGCATCGTAGCTGTGGGCGGCCACCAGCACGTTTTCCGGCGTCACCGGCCAGCCCACCGACACCACCACCGGCGTATGGCGGAAGGTCTCCCCGTCAAAGGAGAGCTGAATCAGGTCGCCGGGGCGCAGCTCCGCCAGCTCACAGGGGCGGGCCGCCGGGCCTTCGGTTTTTTCCTCCCGGACGAGGAAGTTATAGAGGTAGGGTACGCCGGTCCACGCCGGGGCCTTCTGGTCCGGGTCGATATAGTACCAGCCGAAGGTGGGCGTGAAATTCATCACGCCGCTGCCGGCGTAAATGCACTGGGAGGCGAAGTTGGTACAGTCTCCTCCTAAGTGCTCGTAGTCATAAAAGGCGGGATTCCGGCCGTAGGCCCAGCGGTGGGCGTACAGCACGGCAGCCCGCCGGTCATAGAGTGCGAAACGCATAGACGGACTCCCCTTTCCCGCCAGTCTATGCGGAGAACGAAAAAGCGTGCGTGGAAAACCACGCACGCTTGCCTTGCTTGATTTCCGTTTATTTGATGACCACCTGAGCGGTACTGTCGGTGATCCGGGTCCAGCAGGGCTCCAGCCACACGCAGTCCGCCGTGCAGTCCTTCAAGCCAAAGGTCTCAAAGTACCGCCCTTCCTCCTTCGCGGCTTTTTCGGCGGCCTCGTAAGATTCCAGCTCCGCGCCGGAGATCTCGCCCAAGATCATGGGGGAACTGGATACACCACGCTGATTGATGTCATGGGCCGTGCCGTCCTCGTCATAGAAACAGTTTTTCCAGATCTGGTAATGCATCGTTTTCTCCCAGCGCGACCCGGCGCTGAAGGACACCACCCAGCCGGCATCCCGCTTCTCCGCCCATTCCAGACGGACGCCCTGGGGCGGATCCTCGATCATGCCCTTTGCCAGATCTATTTTCACCCGCTCCTGTCCCTTGTCGATCCAGGCAGCCCCGGTGACATGGAGGGTCAGGTGTTCCCCTGTGGAGAAATAGGGGCTGTCCAGCCAGACGGAATCCGTGGAGGGATCGTCCGGGTTTCCGGTGGCGGAAATGCCGTTGACGATACCGTTGAACCGTTCTCCCCGCTCATTTTCCAGATAGAAATTCAGTTCCGTCAGCCATGCGGTGTTGGCGGGGTCATAGTCGAAGTTCAGCCGTAGGTGGGTGGGATAGATCTCCGCCTCCGTCAGCGTTATGGACTGGCCGTCCAGCAGGAAGGTCTCTCCCACCTCGATGACCGTCCCCTGCTCCGTGTAGGTGGGGTCGAAGTGCAGTTCAAAGGTAAAGGTAGCCAAAATCTCCCGCCGCTCCTCCGAGCTGTCGGACAGCAGCTCGTCGCCGTAGTCGGCCACGCTGGACTGCGCCGGGGGCTTCTGGTTCTCATAGAGATGCTTGTTGTCATAAACACCGAAGGTCATGGTCAGGCTGTCCGGCACGTCCCGGTTCATGAAGTCGATCCGGAGTTCCATGAGATCGCCGTTTTCAATGCCATAATTGCTGAAGGAAGAAGCGTACCCCTCCTGCTCCCCCGGCACCGTCAGCGTTGGATGCTCTAAATCCAGATGGGCGTAATCGTCAGACCGGATGGAGAAGAACACGTCCACCTGCTTCCGGTCTACGATCAGGTACTCCACCCGGGCCGTGATGCCGTTTTGCGATTGGGACAGCCGGAGGGGCTGCACATAATCGTTCTCCACGGCGGCGGACAGGCTGGGAGACCAGCTGACCGCTTTGGCCAGATCCGCCAGAAGGGGAATCCGTCCACAGGCCCGGGCGAAGGGTGTCGACAAGTTCACCAGCAGTACGAATGCCGCGAAGCAGGCCGCCAGACCGCCCAAAGAGGTGCCGAAAAATCGTCGTTTTTTCTGTAAAGTGTTTTTCCTGTTCAGTGCTTTATTTACAGTGTTATCCAGTTCTTTTGGAACCTGTTCCAGTTCTGCTAACAGGGCGGTGTACTCATCCATGCGGTTCATGCCTGTCCCTCCTCTCCAAGCTCCAATTTCAGCAGGGCCAGCGCCCGTTTCTGACGGGTGGCCGCGGTCCCCTGCGGAATGTTCAGCGCGGCGGCGGTCTCCGCCTGGGTGTACCCGGAGAAAAACCGCAGGATCACCACGCTGCGCAGTTCCTCCGGCAATCGGCGGATGGCTTCCTTCAGCGGCAGATGCTCGTAATCGTCCGGCCCGGCGGTGTCCGGCAGTGCGTCCACCTCGCCGGGATGGAACCGCCTCCGGCGGCGCAGTTCGTCTTGGCAGGTGTTGATCAGGATCCGGGTGATCCAGGTCTCAAAAAACGCAGGCGTTTGAAGCTGCTTCAACTTCCGCAGCGCCCGGTACACCGTCTCGTCCACCGCCTCAAGCGCGTCGGCCTCGCTGCCCAGATACAGATACGCCGTGCGGTACAGCCGGGTTTTGATGGCTTCCGTCCGGTTGGCAAATTCCTGCTGATCCATAGAGACCGCCTCCTCTCCGCTCTCTTTTGTCTATTAGACGGAGATGCGCCCCGTTTTGTTCTCACGAAGCGAACTCTTTTTAGAAAAAACCGGCGGGGCTTCTGCCCTGCCGGTTGTTACGCTTGTGCTTACGCTCTTGGGTGCGCCTTCTGGTAGACGTCCTTGAGCTGATTCTTGATGACGTGGGTGTAGATCTGGGTAGAGGAAATATCCGCGTGGCCCAGCATCTCCTGAATGGCCCGAAGATCCGCGCCGTTTTCCAGCAGGTGCACCGCAAAGGAATGGCGCAGAGTGTGGGGGGTAATGTCCTTCTGGATCCCCGCCTTCTCCTGATAGTGCTTGATGATCTTCCAGAAACCCTGCCGGCTCATACGCTCGCCGTTCATATTCACGAACAGGGCCGTTTCCTCCGTGTCCGCGATCAGCTGGGGCCGGACGCCCTTGATATAATCCTGTAACGCCTTCACCGCGCCGTGGTACAAAGGGATGATCCGCTCCTTTTTGCTGTTGGAGCAGCGGATAAAGCCCGCCGGCAGGTTCAGGTCTCCGACGTCCAGTGCGATCAGCTCACTGACCCGGATACCGGTGGCGTACAGCAGCTCCAGCATGGCATGATCCCGGAAGCCCTTGGCGTCCACACACTCCGGCTGTTCCAGAAACAGTTCCACCTCTTTGGCTGTGAGGATCTCCGGGTATTTCCGCTCAACCTTGGCGGAGGCCACTCCCTGTGCCGGGTTCTTTTTCAGTTCCCCGGTAGCTACCATGTAACTGTAAAAGGACTTAACGGACGCCAGAAACCTGGTGACGGAAGCGGCAGACTTCCCGTGGCTCAGCATCCAGTCCATATAGTCCTGTACTGCCGCGCTGTCCGCCTCCCGCAGGTCTATGTCACAGTAATTATGTAAATACTCAGCGAATTGGGTCGTATCCCGGAGATAGGAACTGACGGTGTTCCGGGAGGAATGCTTTTCGTTGGACAAATATGCGCCAAAGCGGGCAATATCATCCATTTCCGTCAACTCCCTTCCTAAAAAAATCGTTCCAGCAGCATACGAAGCAGAAACGGCGACAGCCGCAGCTCCGCCCATGCGCCCAGACACAAAATCAAACACACAATGCCAAAGCCCAGCCAGCAGCCCTGGCCGCAGGCAGAAAACGCGGCGCCCCGTCTCCCCCGGGACAGTCCACGCAGTGCGGCGGCCCTGCCCATCGCAGGCGCCGCCAGCAGAAAAAAGCAAGGGACCGTGACCAGACAGCGAAAGCCGAAAAAGGCCAGTGCCAGCAGCAGGCCCCGCCCGCCAAAGGAGGCCGTCAGGCACCCCGCCGCATAAGCCGGAAAAAAGCCCACAGCAGCCGACAACAGTGGCAGCAACAGGGTTCCCGCAGAGCAAACACCACACAAGAACGCCAAAACCGGTCCTTGCAGATAGAGCAAAGTCAGAGAACAAACCACGGAAAAACCAAGCTCCTGTCTCTGCGCCAAGGCCAGATAATCCGTCAGGTACGCGGTCAATTCCCGTTCCACATCCCCGGAGATCCGTCCGGCGCAAACAACGCCCACGCCGGTCCCGAGAAAAAAGAAAACCGCCAGCAGCAGGCAGTGTAGCCGGCTGGGGTCTGTCCATCGTTCCGCACGATTCCATTTCAAACCGCATCACCTCACCCAAGCCTATGAAAGTGGGACAAGATTTATGTTGCGGTTGACGTAAAACTTTTCTTACTCAAATATAATTCAAATGGCGCCGTTTCGCAAGGTGTTTCCAGAAAATACCTGTTTTTCGGCGTTTATGCTAAAATATTATGTAAACCGTATTATGTCAACTGCGTAAATCGAAGCATAAAACAGCACCTTTTCTCTCATTTTACGCAAGATGTAGTGTCTATCCCCCGCAGAATCTTCCCATATCTGACCACACCGAAAAAAAGGAGCGCCGCCCCACCGGACGGCGCTTTTTCAGGCAGAACGCAGCTTTTTGTGAGATTTCACCAATCGCTTGTTGGGCCGCTTCCCCACCCTCCCGCAGAGCAGAGCCGCCAGCAGCCCGCCCAGCAGGAGCAGGGCCAGACGGATCAGTCCCCGGACCGCGATCCCCTCGCCCCAGCCGCCAAAGCAAAGCAGGAGCAGGACCAGCGCAAACGCCCCCGTATTCAGTAAGCTCCCAGCCGGGCCCAGCCTCCCCTTCCCTGCCGGAAGTCCCCCGGCGAAGGCTGCGCAGAAGGCCAGCGCCCCCAGCGCCTGCGGGACCCGGTCCTCCCCCAGGATCCCTTTCACAACCAGCAGTGTCACCAGCAGGACGCCCAAGCCGTCCACCGCAGCCGACAGCAACAGACACAAAGCGATCCGCTTTCCCGCCGGTTTCTTTTTTCCGGACATCCGATCCCCTCCCCCAAGCATTTCTTCTGCAACAGCTTATGCCGCCAGCGTCCATTTTTATGACAGGACGCATACACCTTATTTAAAACCGCATCGATCCGGGTTTTGAACGCAGCCTCCTGGCCACCCGCAGCCGATCACAAAGGGCCATATCGAGGCTTCACCCGTTTGGCCCCCGGAACGGTCTGGATCCGACTTTGAGAAAGCGCGTTCACCCGCTGCCGGTTTCGGAAGAAAAGCGGAACCAGGGACAGGCGTCCGGTCATATATTGGGCTGTAAGGAAAGGAGGCGGAGCCGGGTGTTTCGGGGAGGACGGAACTGCATCATTGGAATATTCGCCATTGCCATGGGGTCAGGCATCCTCATTGCGGCCATTTTCCCAACAGGGCTGTTGATGTTCCTGGTGGCAACATTGCTGATCGCCAGCGGCTGCGCCTGCTGGAAGCGGTAGAAAGGAGAGGGGTTATGAATATCGTAGTATGGAAGGCGCCCAAGGCCATGCGGGGGCTACTGCGGAAGCTGTTCAGGATCCAGGCATAAGGGGTCTCCTCCGCTCATAAACTGCACTGAAGTACACTGAGCGGAAAGGAAGGATACCCACATGGAACTGGAATTGAAAAAGGAGTGTCTGGATACATACGAATTAGGCGAGCCGCAGACGTTGACGCAGGAGGAGACCGCGGAGACTATCGTTCCGGATTACTGCCCGGACATAGCCCGGATCATTTCGGCAGAGGGAGTGGTCTATCTCCACGGCAGCGCAGAACAGGACAGCGTCACCGGAACCGTCCGGGTGACGGTCCTCTACACGCCGGAGAACGAGTCCGGCGTCCGGGCGCTGGAATTCGCTATGCCCTTTTCGGCGCAGGGCGAAGGGTTGACCGGGTGCGCCCATGTAGCGGCAGAGACAGAGATCGAGCTGTTGGAAAGTCGAATGCTGAATCCCCGGAAGATCTTCACCCGCTGCAAGCTGGTGACGCATCTGACCGGCTGCCGAAAGGTGTGCCTGACCATCTCCTCCGACGCGGAGACGGACCCGGCGCTGCTGGTGGAAAAGCGGTGCTGCGGACAGACGGTATCTTTGCTGCGGCAGGTGGCGGAAAAGGACCTGACCTTTTCAGAGACCATGTCCCTGTCACTGGGTCGGGAGGGGGCGGCGGAGCTGCTCCACTGCCGGGCCAACGGCATCGTGACGGAGACCAAGGCCATTGGCAACAAGCTGATCTTCAAGGGGATCTTTTTGGTTTCCGTGCTATACCGCACCACCGGCGGGCAGTTGGCCTCCGCCAGTGCGGAGCTGCCCTTTTCGCAGATCATGGAGACAGACAGTGCGGAGGAAAATACCCAGGTGTCCATGCGCCTGCGGATCACCGGGACGGACATTCAGATCGACAGCTCCGACGACGAGGGCCGCCAACTGTCCGTGACGGTCTACTATCACACCATGGCCTTTCTGTGGGAGACACGGCAGGTCTCACTGCTGACGGACCTCTACTCCACCGCCTATGAGACCCGCTATGAACCAAACCCGCTGGACCTATGCAACCTGCACGAGTCCATCACCCGGCGGCAGACCGTCCGGGAGGTGCTGGAGATCGGCGTGGCGGCGGAGGCCGTACTGTCCCTATGCGCCAACTGCGGGACGGTGTCCGTCAGCCGGGAGGGTGAGATCGCCCAGCTGCGGACGGCGGTGACAGTGCGGGCACTGTACCTGGACGAGGGAGGCGCCTGCTTGTCAGCAGAGCGCTGCATCGATGTTTGCTGTCCCATGGAGCTGCCAAAGGACTGCGTCGTGTCCGCTCGAGCTTTCTGCGGAGAGGAAATTCAGGGGACTTTGGGAGACCGGGGCATCGAGGTTCGGTTTCCTGTGGATTTCCAAGTGGAGGTCTGCAGTCGGTGCCGCAAGCTGTGCGTAGCCTCTGCCGTGCTGGACGAGAGCGCGCCCAAGGACCTGTCCAACGCGCCGTCCCTGATTTTGCGCTGCGTGGGGAAACAGGAATCCGCGTGGGAGGTTGCGAAGCGCTATAACACCACCATCTCGGACATTCTGGCAGCAAATCAGTTGGAGCAGGAATCCGAGATCCCCTGCGAACGGCTCCTGCTGATTCCCAAAAAGAGAGCTTAGAAAAATTGGAGTCAACTCCAAGTGGAAGTCCGCAAAAAGTCCGGTCCGCATTTCTTCCAAAAAAGGAACCGCGCAGCCAAAGAGGTTGCTGTCTGCAAATCGCAGGCAGCAATCCCCTCGTTTTGCTTTTATCGCCGGGCGCATCAAGGCGGATTTTCTGGCCACGCAGGAACAGTGCAGTGAGGTCAAGTCTTACGACACAAAGCGTTATTCTCGCCGCTGAACAGCGGACGCATCCTTCGCATCTTCGCGCCACTTTGCTGAAAATGTGCCAAGATCTAGTTGTAATTTCCGCAACGGCCACAAAATCTTGTTAAGTAAAGTGGCTTGTCGCCAATTGCAGCAAGCCACTTTACGATCGTATATGGATATGTTTATGTAAAAAGAGCGGAGGGACCAAAAGATCCCCCGCTCTTTCGCGGTTTTGCGGTCAGGCGGCGGTAAGATCCGCTGTGGCCTGCCGGTAAATACGAATGAAATAAATGATCTCCGCCGCTGCCGTAATGGTCCAGGAGAACACATACAGCAGATACAGGGACGTGATGGTACCGAACCACGCAAACACGGTGTAGACCCAGATAATACGGAACACGCAGGAGCCCAGAATCACGATGACCATAGGGACAGCACTCTTGCCCAGGCCACGGGAGGCGGCGATGGCGCCGTCCATAAACGCGGAGACGCAGTAGGAAACGCTCATGACCGTCAGGCGGTACATACCTGCGTCCATCACCTGCGGGTCTGTGGTAAAGAGGCTCAGGAACGGCCGTCCAAACAGCAACAATCCCAGGCCCAGAAGCAATCCCGCGCCGAAAGCGTAAGCCGTGCTGATCAGGAAGGTCCGGCGGATGCGGTCCTTCTTGCCTGCGCCGTAGTTCTGGCCAATGAAGCTGCCGCAGGCGGTGTAGAAAGCCTGCATCACGTCATACACCAGCGCGTCGGCGTTGGTAGCTGCGGAGTTGCCCGCCACCATTGTGGCGCTGAAGGTGTTGACGCCACGCTGGATGAACAGATTGGCCAGCGCGAAGATCGCGTTTTGCAGTCCAGACGGAATACCGATGGACAGAATGGCTTTTGTGCGGGTCTTATGGAACCGCAGTTGGGAAAACCGCAGGCAGTAGCTCTCACGGCTCCGCAGCAGCGCCGCCGTTACCAGAATGGCGGAGAAATACTGAGAGATGATACTGGCCACCGCTACGCCTGCCACGTCCATATTACAGACGATGACGAAGAACAGGTTCAGCACCACGTTGATGACACCGGCGATGGAGAGGTAGTACAGAGGGCGGCGGGTATCACCCACCGCGGAGAACACGGCGTTGCCAAAGTTATAGACCGCCAGCGCGGGCATACCCAGGCAGTAGATGCGCAGGTACAGCACGGCGCCGTCCATCAGCTCCGGTTTGGTGTTCAGCGCTCTGAGGATACCACCTGCAAAGCCGCAGCCGATCCCCAACAGCACCAGTCCCGCCGCCGCGCAGGTCAGCGCCGCCGAGTGAACGGTGTCTGAGAGGTTCTTTTGATCGTCGGCTCCGAAATGGTGCGCCACCAGTACGTTGACGCCGCTGGACAGTCCGATGAGGAAGCCGGTAAACAGGGACACGAAAATGGTGGTGGAGCCAACCGCTCCCAACGCTGTGGAGCCCGCGAACCGGCCGACCACAGCCACGTCCGCCATATTGAATAACACCTGTAACAGGTTGGAGAAGATCAGAGGAATGCTGAATCGGAAGATCTGCTTCCCCAGCGGGCCAGTTGTGAGGTCCGCCTGTGCCGTTTTCATGTCTCCCGCCTCCTTTTCATGGTTGCGCCGCCAAGTGTAACATAGTCAGCGAACCATTTCAACTGTGAAAGCGAAACAATCAGCATCGACCTTTTGCAAGATCATTCATTGACTTTCTACAAGGCGATCTATTGTAATGATAACGCGCTTTCGTGGAAAACGATTACGTGTCAAGAGGAACCGTTTTATGAAAACACCCGGTGCCGAAGCCAAGTTCGCAGTCCCCATCTGATGCCGGTGAGATTCCAGTTCAACATCGGTGACATCGCACCTATGCTCATTGCTCATAGAGCATCGTCTTTTTTGGCTGCCAGGCGAAACAGGTACATGACCAGCAGCCACACCCATGAAACCATTTCCGCATAAGCGATGGTCATGTTTCCAAAATGCGGAGCCATTGCGTAGGAGGCGATGATGCGGATAGCCAGAGAGACCAGTCCCGCAACGCTGGAGTACACCAGGTCTCCCCTGCCCTCCAGATAGCCGCGGAACGCCGTGGTCAGGCCGAAAATCGGATAAAAGCATGCGATGCGGTGGAAAAAGGCGCTTCCGATCGCCACCGCAGCGGTCCCGGCGCCGAAAAGCGCAATGATCTTTCCGCCTGTCGGGATCACGAGACCCGTCAGGAACGCAGACACCACCAGAGTCAGTATTGTGCCGGCAGAGAGGGTTTTGCGGGTGCGTATCGTATCTCCCGCGCCGTGACTATGAGCCGTGACCGTGGAAATACCGGAACCGAGGTTCACGATGGGCAGCAGGATCAGCGTGTCGATGCGGTAGGCCGTTGTGATGGCGGTAACGGTATCCGTTCCGAAGCGGTTCATGAAGTCCTGCAACACCAGACTGCCCAAGGCGCTGATGCTGGACTGCACCATGGGCGGCAGGCCGTAGCGCAAACCGTCCCGCACCACGGCACCGCAGAAATTCTCTTTCCGGTAGCCACTTTTCAGCCACGGGTATTTGCTTGTTCCGTACAGGACGATAAACACCGTCATGATCGCTTGGGACAGCACGGTTGCCGCAGCCGCGCCCAGTACGCCCCAGCGCAGCTCCGCAACAAAAAGGATATCCAGCAGCACGTTGATGACGGAGGAAACCAGAATGGAGAGAAATGGGATCCGGCTGTCCCCCAGCCCGCGCAGGGTGGCGGTATAGACATTATAGACCGCCAGAAATGGCAGGCCCCAGAAAATAACGCGGATATAGCCGCTGGCGAGGTCGATGGTATCCGCCGGCGTATGCAGCAGCTCCATAAATGGATAGGACAGGGCGGAGCCGGCTGCCGCAGCCAGCAGAAATACGCCGCCGAGGATCACAGCAAACACCGCCAGCACAGGTGGGATGCTGTCCTGTTTCTTTGCGCCGAAGTTCTTGGCGATCAGGACGGACAGGCCAAGTGTGAAGCCGGTAATGGTGGTGATGAAGAAACTGATGGGAATGGACGTCACGCCGATGGCGGAAAGGGACAGCTCTCCGTCCACATTGCCGACGATGAAGGCGTCTGCCCAGTTATAGAGCTGTTGCAGCACACCACTGAGGATCAGCGGCAGGCTGAACCGGATCAGTTCCTTCATGATGGTTCCTAATTTTTGATTCTCGTTCATGTGTCCTCCTGAAAATTGCAGAACAAAACCACGCAATTGTTCTGCACAATTGCGTGGTTAAAAGCAGCATATCAAACGCCTTGAAAACCCCACGTCACAAATTTTGTAGAAGTATTATAGCACGGTGCGGCTGACAATGCAAGAGAGACGGTCGAGCCTGTCCGATCCCGGTCAGATCACCGACGCGCCGAAGGGCATCAGTGATAGTTTCGCCATCTTGAAGCACTGCTTTCCGATGGGGATGCCAAGGAGTGTTATGCACCAGAGGCAGCCAAGAATGACATAACCAATCGCCATCTCAAGGCCGAAGAATACGATCCAGATCAGGTTCACCAGAAAGGAAAAACCGCCGCCCCCATATATGACCTCTTTTCCGAACGGGAAAAAGGCAAGACTCGCGAACTTGAAGCATTGCAGTCCGACGGGAATACCGATGATGGTCACACACCACAGGCAGCCGGCCAGCATCCACACAAGCCCGCCGATCAGTCCGCCAAACAGAAACCATAGAATATTGCCGATCACTGTCATATTCCTCTCCCCTTTCGCTCATTACAAAGCAGTTTGGGCCTTTTCATTTCTGACTATAAATAACCGGTGCCTATAACCGTACTTCGGCCCCAAAAAGTTTTCTCACTTCACCGATGCTGCCGGTAAATGTTCCCCGTAACCCATAAACACGGGCCGCATAACGGATAACCATCAAAATAACCGATCCTCTGTCTCTGAACGCTGAACACACGCAGAGATCGTGATTGAATCAAAAATGGTCGGACATTCGTGTGAAGCGACGGAAAGCAGTCACGCTTCCCACTCAAAGGTTTCCCGCTGATTTACCGCGTCCAGCGCAAGCTGGGCACGGGACAGCTCATCGGCGGCTTTCTCATAGTCGGCCTCCACCGCCGCGATGTCATAGTTGGCGTAGGTGTAGTCGATGATGCTGGACTGGCGGCCATACTGCTCCTCCACACGCTCCTTGGGCAGTCGGCTTTTCATTTCCAGCAGCTTGCTTTTCCGCTTGGTAAGCTGAGGAATATAGACCAGCAGCTCGTCGATGGTCATGTCAAAGCCGTCCACGGTCTGCGTGGCGTTAAAAATGTTGATGGCGTGCTTGAGCTTGCGGATCTTCGTCTCCACCGCCGCAAGGCGGGCCTGCGTTTCAGCGTAATCGTAGGCGGGCCGGACGGACTCGACATCCTCCCCCATGGCAGCCCGGAAGTCTCGGCTGCGGGTTTCCTTGTCCAGCAACGCGGTATACTCGTCATTCAGCTTTTTCAGCAGCTTGTTGGCCTGTGCGGAGGTGTAGTTCATTTCCATCTGCCTCTCTTTCCTCTATCTGCATGTATTGATTTTTTAATAGTATAACACGGTCGGGTGCGCTTGTATAGTCGGTACAGCAAAGGGATGCTGCTGTTAGAACGTCTATCCATTGACAGAAGCACACGTTTCATTCTACAATGGGCACAACGACATTCGCAATACAGGGCGAAACAGGGTGCGAACCGAACGCCTGCTGATCCGGGCGTAGAAAGGTGGAACATATATGGCCAGATCCTCTTTCCAGAAGTTGAAATTACTTCATGTCAGGAATTATCTGCTTCAGAACTCCGACGAGGAACACCCGGTCACGGTCCATCAGATGATCCAATACTTAGCATCCAACGGCATCGCCGCGGAGCGCAAAAGTATTTACGATGACATTGAGGCGCTGCGCACCTTCGGTATGGATATTGAGGAATGTAAGCGAGGACGTGTGTTCGGCTATTATGTGGCGAGCCGCACCTTTGAGCTGCCGGAGCTGAAGCTACTGGTGGACAGCGTGCAGTCCTCCAAATTCATCACCCACAAAAAGACCGCGTCCCTCATCAAGAAGATCGAGACATTGGCCAGCGTACACAGCGCCCAGCTTCTTCACCGGCAGGTCTTTGTGAAGAACCGCATCAAGACCATGAACGAGTCCATCTACTACAATGTGGACGAGATCCACAACGGTATCTCCAATAACCGGAAGATCCGCTTTCTGTACTTTGAGTACAATGTAGCCAAGGAGCGGCAGTACCGCCACGGCGGTGCGTACTATGTGGTCAGTCCCTTTGCCATGACCTGGGACGACGAAAATTACTACATGGTTGCCTACGATTCTGAGGCGGGTCACATCAAGCACTACCGTGTCGATAAAATGGAAAAGATCACGCTCCTGGACGAGGAGCGGGATGGCCAGGAGGCGTATGAGGCCCTGGACATGGCGGTCTACACCCGCAAGGTCTTCGGTATGTTCACCGGGGATGAGACCAAGGTACAGCTGCGGTTTGAAAATCATCTGGTAGGCGCCGTTCTGGACCGGTTAGGCAGCGAGGTATTCATCGTCCCAGACGGCCCGGCCCACTTCACCGTCCGGACGGACGTGGTGGTCAGCCCTCAGTTCTTTGCATGGGTGCTGGGTTTTGGCCCTCAGGCGCAGATCGTAGGACCCGCTCATGTTGTGGCAGGCATGAAGGCGCACATCGGCTCCGTCGCGGCACTTTACGGCCCGCAGGCATAAAAACCGAATCAACTTGGGGTAAAACGGCTCTGACCATCGCGGTCAGAGCCGCTGTTTTTTGTCATAGTCCGGTTATTGGGACAGGTAAGGTTGTAAAATGATGACACTGGAATCAGAAAACAATACACCACGGAAGGGGTTATAAAGATGGAGCGATTTGAACTGCGGTATGTAATGGGACACATTGAGGTATATGATGAAAACGGCCGGTTCTGCTTCTCTGCGGATCATGTGTCCGAGGCCATGGAGGAACTACGGAAGGAGATCAGCGCTGCTTGACCCTTCCCCGCTAACAGGCAAATAAAAAGTGAGTGGCGATGCCACTCACTTTTTTTATCGTAGCACAGGCAGAAGAAAGAATCAATGCGTAGAACAGTCAAAGTTTTTGCTTAAATTTTGAACATCATTGCGGATTGATATTGCGCCAGATTTGCCTATAATAAGAATCAGGAAAGGGTGAGTCCGATGTATCTCTAAGCACACCCCAGCAAGCAAGAACGCTGGAAATTGAAGAATGTGAGGTTACGACAATGATTGAACCCAAGAATCAGGAGTAACGGCCTCCAACCGGAAGATGGTTGGAGGCCGTTGCTTTTTCTTTGTCGGCAATACTCATTAAGCAGACTGTTCTCTCGCCTGTGCGTGGATCATACAGGACCAGAAACCGTGCAGTCCTCCGGATCTTCCTCATAGTCGAAAACAAAATCGATATGCAGTATCGCCCAGGCATGGTCGATCATACCGCAGAGGACCGGAAATTCCCGGCGTTGCGAGCATCGAAAGTCATTCAAACGGAATAGACAGAATTCCATAAGCGCCGCGACAAGAGAAAGAACGAAAAAATAGCTCATGGCCACAACCGCAAACAGCATAAAAGTACCGACCTCCCTTTGATCCAGCAAGATTTTCTATTGTTTCCCTGATCTTACTGGCAGTATATCAGCCCAAGTGTCCAATTTAACGGACACCGAGCCAAACGATCATCGTTTTGACCGAAGGAGTCGCCTTTGTGCTGCGTCTGCGTGATCCCTGAAAGGGTACTTTTTGAAATCTCTGCTGTAATTTTGGCGGAACTGCGGTACAATGCAAGGAATGACAATTTTGCACTATGCGCAAAGGAGTTCGCATTTCATGCTTCGGGAAAAACAGTTTTACAAAACCTTCTCTGTGCTGGCTCTCTCCCTGACTCTGCACAATCTGCTGTCATACAGCGTCAACATGATGGATATAGTCATGCTGGGGCGATACAGCCAAAACGCCATGAGCGGCGTCAGCCTATGCAACCAGGTACAGTTTATGCTTCAGATGTTGGTAGAAGGCGCGGGAGAAGGTGCCGTTGTACTGGGTGCCCAATACTGGGGAAAAAACAGGCTGGAGCCGATCCCGCATATCATCGGCGCCGCGATGCGCTTCGGCGGCGGCATGGCGGTCGTGATGTTCCTGATCGTGCGGCTGGCGCCGGAGCGGCTTCTGAATCTTCTATCCAATGACCCCCTTGTGATCGCGGAGGGCGTCCGCTATTTTCAGATCGTCAGCTGGACCTATATCCTCTTTACGGTGACCAATATTCTGGTGGCGTCCCTGCGGTCTGTGGGGATCGTTTCCATCGGATATGTGATCTCTTTTTCCACCCTGTGTATCAATATCTGCCTGAATTACCTGCTGATCTATGGCAACTGCGGTTTCCCGGAGCTTGGTGTACAGGGCGCTGCCGTGGCCACGCTGGTCTCCCGCTGTATTGAGCTGCTGATCGTCATTCTGTATCTGAAGTTCCGTGAAAAGCAACTGTGCCTGACCTTGAAAAAGCTGGTCTGCATGGACTGCGGGATTATATCCACGTCTCCCTTCCCGTCCTGCTGAATCAGGCCCAGTGGGGTGCCGCGCAAATGGTGCAGACCGGGTCCTGGGCCATCCGGGAGGCGATGTGACCGCGGCCAATGCCATCGCCGTTCAAGCCTACCAAGTCCTTTCTGTGGTAGCATATGGCGCTTCGTCGGCCTCCGGTATTGTGGTGGGCAAGACCATCGGCGCCGGAGATCGCGCAGCATTGAAGCGTCTGGTTCACACACTGGAGGTGCTGTTCTCCGCCATTGGCCCTCTCACGGGCCTTACTATCTTCCTGCTGCGCAGACCGCTGCTGACCGTATTCGGCGGCACTCTGACAGAAAATGCCTGCCGCTTGTCCATGCAGTTCATGGCTGTGATCGCCGTCACCACCGTGGGGACCTCCTATCAGGTGGCCTGCGACAACGGCATCATCCGGGGCGGCGGAGATACCGCCTTCAGCGCCAAGATGAACCTCATCAGCATGTGGCTCATCATTGTGCCCCTGTCGGCTCTGGCAGCTTTCCGCTGGGAGCTGGCGCCGGTGGTGGTGTTCTTTCTGCTGAAATGGGACCAGCTTTATAAGATCATCCCCGTAGCCATCCGGCTCCATAGCTGGAAATGGGTTAAAGTCGTCACACGCAATAACAGCGAAGTCTGAACTCGGTTCAGACTTCGCTGTTTTCGTTTACAGGATTCAGTTCAGGTAACGCAGCCGCCGGGGGAACTCCTGATTTTCCGTTTTCTCACAGATGGCGTCAATGCCGGAGGAGATCACCCAGACCGCCATCCCCCGCTCCGCGCAGGACACCAGCATCTCAATGATCATTTCATGGTGAGCAGGCTCCTGTCCGGCAAAGGGGAAAAAGCAGATCAGCAGCTTGGGATTCAGAAGATACCATTTGCAGTAGGAAAACCGCAAACGCTCTGGCAGGGGCCAGGTCCGCAAGGGCTGGTGCAGCGTTTCTCTGGGAAACCATCGGGACGCTTCATCCAGAATACTCTCCTTGACGCGGCCGGTGGCGATCCGCTTCCCCGCTTTCGAGAGAAGGCTGATGCTCAGATTGTCGATCCCGGTCAGATTGTCAAACAGCACACCGTTGGAGCGGTCCGGGCGCTCGATCTGGATGCCGATCTCCATCCATACCAAGAGCTTTCTGTCCGCAAATTTAAAGCGTACTTCCCGCCGCTGGACGGTGGGCGGCATCCTCCATATCTTTTCGCCACTGTGTTGAGAAAGCGTCTGCATCCGGGCACGAAATAGCTCCGGCACCTGAAACAGCAGAGAGCCGTTGTAAAGGAAAAAGGTTTGCTGTCGATGACAGCAAACCTTTTTCTGCATTGAAGCGCAACAGGGCGACAGTTGGGCCAGTGGTTCCCGCATGGGATCATGAGCACTCCACCGCGACCTTGATCACGTTGTCTCGCCGGTTTTCAAAGAGCTCGTAGGCCTCTTCGATCCTGCTGAGGGGATAGGTGTGGGTGATGAGCGGCTCGGTGTCCAGCTTGCCCTCTGCAATCAGTCGCAGCGTCTCCTCGCAATTGCAGCCGTCCACGCCACCGGTCTTGAAGGTGAGGTTCTTGCCGTACATATCCGGCAGCGGCAGGATCTGGGCCTTGTCATACAGTGCCACCACCGTCACGATGGCGTTGGGTCTCGCGCACTCCCAGGCCAGACGGAAGGTAGATTCCGCACCGGCCACCTCCAGCACCACGTCCGCGCCGCCGTGGTCGCTGTTGGTGCGTACAAAATTCAGGCACTCGTCCGGCGAGATCGTCAGCACCTCCGGATAATGCTTGTTGATGAAGCGGATGCGGCTCTCATCCTTTTCGCAGACAATGATGCGCTTCGGCTGTTTCAGCATTACGCAGAGCAGGGTGCAAATTCCTGTGGGGCCTGCCCCAAGGATCAGCACGGTGTCCTCAGCTGTGATCTCAGAAATGCGAGCCGCCCAGAAGCCGGTGGCGAGGACGTCCCCCACCAGCAAAGCCTGCCGGTCGGTGACGCTGTCGGGAATTTTGTTCAGGCCCTGATCGGCGAAGGGCACCCGCACATATTCCGTCTGTCCGCCGTCAATGCGGCAGCCCAAGGCCCAGCCGCCGTTTTCATCGGTGCAATTGTTCACAAAGCCCTTTTTGCAGAAAAAGCACTCGCCGCAAAAGGTCTCCACATTCACTGTCACCCGGTCCTCCGGCTTGATGTGGGTCACGGCGCTGCCCACCGATTCCACAACGCCAACCATCTCATGCCCCACCGTGATACCTGGAACAGCCCGGGGAACGCTGCCATGCTTGATGTGCAGGTCGCTGGAGCAGATGCTGGCCAGCGTCACCTTCACAATGGCGTCCCGCTCGTGCAACAGCACCGGCTTCGGCTTTTCCAGCAACGCAAATTTTCCCTTTTCAACGTATGTGTAAGCCTGCATTTCCTGATCCTCCCATTCTATTGTAAATTTCAGTTGATTGACATATGTTACCACACCATACCGTTTCCCGCAAGGAAAAGCAGGCCCGATGAGAACGTATCGGCTTATGTAGCGCTCCGTTTGCGAACCGGAGTGTTTCCAACTCTCCATTTTGACGCAGAAAAACGCCCCGCTTGTGAGACTGGCATATCTCTCAAACGGGGCGCAAATTGGGGGCGTACTTATTTCCGCTTTTCCTGCCATTCCCGCAGGGGTTTCAATTCTTCAAACAAGCGCAGATAGCTCTGATACCGGCTGGGCTGGATCTTTCCCTCTTTCAGAGCTTCCCGCACGGCGCAGCCCTTTTCCTTGGTATGACTGCAATCCAAAAACTGACACGCTCCCAAATAGGGAGCAAACTCCCGGAAGGTCTCCGGCAATCGGTGTTTCAGTTCCAGGTTCAGTTCCTCTGTTTCAAAGGAGGAAAAGCCCGGTGAATCCATGATCTCCGCCCCACAGCTCAGTCGGAACAGTTCCACATGGCGGGTGGTATGGCGTCCACGCCCCAGCGCCGTGCTGATCTCCCCGGTCTTTAGCTGGAATGTTGGGTCCAGCGCGTTCAGGATACTGGATTTCCCTACGCCGGAGTTGCCCGTAAAGGCAGATAGCTTACCAGCGATCAGAGGTTTCAATTCCGCCAACCCCTCCCCTGTCTCCGCGCTGATCCGCAGTGTTGGGAACCCGGCGGCGGTATAGATGCGGTACAGTTCCTCTGCCGGGTCCAGATCGCACTTATTCAGCAGCACCACCACCTCGCAGCCCTTCAGGGCGGCGAGGGCCGCGATGCGGTCGATGAGAAAGGGGTCTGTTTTGGGAATGGCAGCGGAGCCAATCACGACCAACTGGTCGATATTTGCCACCGCCGGCCGTTCAAAGGCGTTTTTCCGTGGGAGGATAGACTCCACGAACCCCTCGCCGTTTCCCAGCTCCCGGACCGTCACCCTGTCCCCCACCAGAGGGGACAGACCCTCCTTCCGGAATTTTCCCCGGGCGCGGCAGGTCAGCACCTCCGCGCCGGTATCCACATAGTAAAAGCCGCTGAGGGCTTTCTGGATTCGTCCCTCTGCCATCGTATCAACCAAAGCTCCGCTCATAGGATTGTTTCTGGTCCAGCACACCATCAAAGTAGACCTTCACCATTTTCCGGCCAGTGCCATAAAGAGTGGTGCTCACGACGCCATCTGCCTCGTAGACAGTTTCGCTATACTGAGGATTCGGTTCGTCACCCACATAGATCTCCACCTTGACAATGTCCTTTCCGTTTTGAGGAATGTCCATCGTGATGGGCAGGGCACTACTGGCCAATCCAGCGCTGACCCGGAACTTGATGGTCGTCCACTCAGGCACGGTCTCGCCGCTGGCCGGACTCTGCCAGACAATGGTGCCGCCGGGCTTGTCGCTGTCCACTACCTCCACATCCGCGGCGTCACAGGTCAACTTATAGCTTTCCAGCTGGGACAGCACACTGTCAATGCTCATTCCCACAAAGGGCAGGACCGTTACCGGTTTGATGTCCGGGCCCTTGCTGAGGATCAGTTTTACGGTATCGCCCTTTTTCAGGATCTCGCCCTGGGCCGGCTCTGTCTTGATGACGTACCCCTCCGTGATCTCCTCGGAGAACTGTTTCAATTCCTCCGGGGCCTCCACGGTCAGTTCCAGATTGTATTCCTTGTTCAACTTTTCCAGCAGGATCCGGGCGTCCTGCTCGGATTTGTTTTCCAGATCCGGCATTTCACCAGTCTCCTCACCGGCGCTGACCCACACCTGGATCACCAGCTGGCTGCCCTTCCGGGTCTCCCCCTTCTTGGGGTCCTGCCGGAGGATATGGCCCTCTGACACGTCGGTACTGAACTCAGAACCGGCCTTCTGGATCTCAAAAACGCCTTCGATCCGGGGATCGTTCTCCGCTTCCTCGATGGTCATGTTATACAGATCCGGCACCTGATACTGGTCCACTACCGCCGGGGCGAAGGAACCGAGGATGGTCTTGAACAGCACGATCACCACGGCCACCGCCGCCACCGTCACCGCGCCCACCAGCACGCCCCGCTTGCCGTTTCCGGCGCGGCGTGGCTCCTCGTCCTCGTCCCGTTCCCGGTGGGGATAATTCCGCTCCGGCTGATGGACGGGGATGGTCACCGTATGGCTGGGCATAGTGCGGATGGTCCGGGTAGGCTCGTCATTCTCCTCCGGACGCAGGTCTGAAAGGTCGAATTTCATCTCCACCTCCGGATTCTTCCGGAAGGCTTCCAGATCCGCGATCATGGCGTCCGCCGACTGATAGCGGTGCTCCAGATCCGGGGCCATGGCCTTCATGCAGATCAATTCCAGCTGCTCGGGAATATCGGGATTGATCTCCCGCGGAGCCAGCGGGATGGAGCTAAGGTGCTGGATGGCCACGGAAACGGCCGACTCCCCTTCAAAGGGCAGCCGTCCTGTGAGCATCTCGTAAAGCACCACGCCGGAGGAATAGATGTCGCTGCGGGCATCCGGCCGGTCGCCCCGGGCCTGCTCCGGAGAAATGTAATGGACGGAGCCAAGGGCCTCCTGGGTCAACGTCTGGGCAGAATCTGCCAGACAAGCGATGCCGAAATCGGCCACCTTTACGCTGCCATCCCGCAGGACCATAATGTTCTGGGGCTTGATGTCCCTGTGGATGATGCCACGGCTGTGGGCGTGGCTGAGGCCCCGCATGATCTGTGTGATGAAGTGCAGAGACTCCCGCCAGTTCAGCTGGCCCCGCTTTTCCATATACTGCTTGAGGGTGATGCCGTCGATCAGCTCCATGACGATATATTCCATATCGCCGCCCCGTGACACATCATACACCGATACGATGTTGGGGTGAGACAGTTGGGCGACAGCCTGAGACTCTGCGTTGAACCGGCGGCGGAACTCCTCGTTCTGCGCCAGATCGCTTTTCAGAATTTTGATCGCTACCAGACGGTTGAGGCGATGGCACTTTGCCTTGTAGACGATCGCCATGCCGCCTGTGCCGATGCGCTCCAGGATCTCATAGCGGTTGTCCAGCATTTTTCCAATGTATTGATCCATACGTCTCCCCCTTTCTTATAGCTTCTGCATCAGGACTGCCGTCACGTTGTCCGGCGCGCCCTGACTTTTGGAAATATGCAGCAGCCGATCCAGACAGGTGTCCAGATCGCCGCCGTGGACGATCTCAAAGAGCATTTCCTGATCGGTGACGGTGTTCACCAGTCCGTCGGTGCACAGAAGGATAAAGTCCCCCTGCTCCATAGGGCAGATATACCCGTCGCAGGCAGCGTTGGTGTCCCGGCCCAGAGCGCGGGTGATGAGGTTCCGCCCCGGATGGCGGCGGGCCTCATCAGCAGTGATGTCGCCGTGGTCCACCATGGTCTCCACCAGAGAGTGATCCTTGGTGATGCGGGTAATCCCCGCCTCCGTGATGTAATAGGCCCGGCTGTCGCCCACGTTGGTGATCACCGTGCCGTTCTCATAGGCCACGGCAGCAACCAGAGTGGTACCCATATTGGCAAGCACCGCCTCAGCCTCCGCCCGCTCCGCCACGGCCCGGTTTGCCATGGCCACCGCGTAGGCAGAAGCCTCCCGGAGTTGCTCCGGGGTCATATCCGGTTTCAGGGCCTTCTCCATCTCCGCCGCGTAAGTCTCCGACGCCAGCGTACTGGCAAGCCGGCCACCGGCAGCACCGCCCATACCGTCACACACCACACAGATGTCACCATTCCGGGCGATCCGGTAAGTATCCTGATTTTCTTTTCGCACAAGGCCTGTATCCGTAACGGCCCAGGTTTTTATCATGATTCAGCCGCTCCTTTTTTCCGTTCTTCCATTTCCTTCCGTCGCAATTGGCCGCAGGAGGCGTCAATATCTCCTCCGAGGCTCCGCCGTACCGTAGCGGTCAGACCGTGAGACTCCAAGCGCTTTTGAAACGCCGCCACCCGGCGGGAGGGTTTCAAAGGACTCTCCGCCACATCGTTCAGAGGGATCAGATTCACATGTCCCGGCATCCCCTTCAGCTTTTTGGCGATGAGATCCGCCTGCCAATCGTGGTCATTGATACCGTCGATCATGGCGTATTCAAAGGAGATCCGCCGCCCGGTCTTTTTGAAGTACCGGTGGCAGGCGTCAAACAGCTTTTCCACATCATAGGCCCGGTTCACAGGCATGATCTTGGACCGGGTCTCGCTGTCCGGCGCGTGGAGGGAAACCGACAGCGTCAACTGTAATTCCAGATCCGACAGCCGGTCAATGCCGGGGATCACGCCGCAGGTGGACAAAGAGATGTGCCGCATACCGATGTTCAGCCCATCCGGGTGGTTCACCAGCTCCAGAAACCGCAGCACGTTGTCCAGATTGTCCAGCGGCTCACCAATGCCCATCAAAACGATATTGGAAATGGGCAGGCCGGAGTCCTTCTGCGCGAAGATCACCTGATCTAAAATTTCAGATGGTGTTAAGTCTCTTGCCTTGCCAGCAATGGTAGACGCGCAGAAGGCGCACCCCATCCGGCAGCCCACCTGAGAGGAAACACAGACGGTGTTTCCGTGGTGGTACTGCATGACCACCGTCTCGATACAGTTGCCGTCCAACAGCTGCCACAGGTACTTCACGGTGCCGTCCAGCCTGGAGACCTGCTTGCGGGCCACGGAGGGTGCCGTGATATAGCAGCGCTCCTTCAGCTTCTCCCGGAGAGGCTTGGAAAGGTTGCTCATCTCGTCAAAAGAGGTGACGCCCTTATGGAGCCAGGTAAAGACCTGCTTGCCCCGGAAGGCCGGTTCCCCCATCTCTTTCAGGGTCGCCGTCATTTCCTCCAGGGTCTGAGATTTCAAATCGATCATATCGTCCTCGTTACTTCCGCTTCATGCGGCAGATGTAAAAACCGTCGGTACCATGACGCTGGGGCCAGAGGGTCAATTGCCCCTCCGTCTCCCCCACCGGCGCCGGCAAGGTAAACCCGTCCCGGTAAAAATCGCTGTGCTCCGTCAGGAAAGCATCCGTTACCTGCTCGTTTTCCTCCGGCAGGATGGTACAGGTGGAGTACACCAGCACGCCGCCGGGGGCCACATACCGGGCGGCGTTGTCCAGCAGCGCCGTCTGGATCACCGGCAAAGTGAACAGGTCATCCGCCCTCTTGTAGCGGACGTCCGGCTTCTTCCGGATGATGCCCAGACCGGAACAGGGGGCATCCACCAGCACCGTGTCGAACCGCTCCGCCCATTCCGGACGAAACACCTTACCATCCCCTGTGGAGGTAATGATGGAGGTCAGTCCCAGCCGGACCGCCCCCTCCTGGATCCGTTTGAGTTTGTTTTCGTGGAGGTCGCAGGAGACGATCTCCCCCTTGTCCTCCATGGCAAAGGCAGCGCTGAAAGACTTGCCGCCAGGGGCAGCACAGAGGTCCAGCACCTTTTGCCCCGGCTGCACGCCGGCGATCAGGGACACCAGCCGGGCGGCAGAGTCCTGCACCAGCAATTTGCCCTCCCGGAAGGGGGCCAGTGTGGTCAGGTCTCCGGCTCCGGTCAGTTCCAGGCAACCGGGCACCCAGGGGTGGGGGGTTGCTGTCACGCCCCAGCCTTCCAGTTCCTTTATCAGGCTTTCCGCGTTGGTTTTCAGGGGGTTGACCTGTACCGTCAAAGGCGGGGTATCATTATTCGCCGCTAAGAATGCCTCCGCTTCCTCCCGGCCTAAAATCGACAGCAGCCGCTTCACCAGCCATTTGGGATGACTGTACCGGATGGAGAGGTATTTTGCCTCGTCCCGCTCCTGGATGGGCGGCAGCGCCATCTTATTTTGAGCGATCTTGCGGAGCACTGCGTTCACAAGGCCGGACGCCTGCCCTCTGCCGGAGATCTTCGCCAGCTCCACGGAGGTGTTCACCGCCGCGCTGTCCGGCACCCGATCTAAATATAAGATTTGATATGCACCCAGACGCAGGATCTCCAACAGCGGCGGCTGAAGATGATCCGGCTTCTGGGAACAGTACGCGCTGAGGTAGAAATCCAACAACTGCTGATTCTGGACCACGCCGTATACCAATCGGCTGCACAGCGCCGCCTCCGGGCCCACCAGACCATCCCGGCCTAACTGAGCTTTCAGGGCGGCGTCCGCCCAGGCATGGTTATTCCGGCAGGACATCAGGACCCGCAGGGCCGTTTCCCGGGCGCCCATCAGTTGTCCCTCCGTCCGCGGTTATTGCGGCCCACAAAGATGAGCACATAGCGCAGCAGCTGCAAGGCAGACATCAGCAGCGCCGCCACATAGGTCAGCGCCGCCGCCTTTAACACCTTCCGCGCGCCGGGAAGCTCATCGTCATATAAAAGCTGCTCGTTTTCCAACGTCTGCAAGGCCCGGTGGGAGGCGTTGAACTCAACCGGCAGGGTGACAAGCTGGAAAATCGTGGTCAGGGAGAACAGCAAAATGCCCACCAAAAACAAGGACTGGCTGTACAGGACCATACCCACCAGCAGCAGGATGAAAGAAAACTTGGAGCCGATCTGGGTGGCGGGGATGATGGCCGTCCGCAGCCGCACCGGGCCGTAGTTTTCTGCGTACTGCACGGCATGACCGGCCTCGTGTGCCGCCACGCCCACCGCCGCGATGGAGTTGGAGTTGTAGACGTTTTCTGACAGGGAAATGCTGTTGTCACGGGGATCGTAGTGATCCGTCAGGCTGCCGGAGCAGGGCCGGATGGCCACGTTATAGACGCCGTGTGCCCGCAGCACCGCCTCCGCCGCCTGCGCGCCGGTGAGACGCCGCCGGTTGGCGACGCCGCTGTATCGCTTGAAGTTTCCGCTGACCTGCGCCTGCGCCCACAGGGACAACAGGAGCACCGGGATCAGCAAAATGCAGTAGATATTATTCGCTAAAAAATTGCCGTAACCGCCGTAATAACCGTAATAAGGCATGGCGTTCCTCCAATCAGATATTCATGGGATGGCCCAGCAGATAGGCCGCCGCGCTCATGCGCTTGCCGCCCTCCGCCTGAAGCTCCGTGATCCAAAGGCTCTGCCCGTCGCCGCAGGCCACCTCGATGCCCTTCTTTCCGGCGGAAAGCAGCGTACCGGGCGTCTTGTCCGTAGCCGTGCCCACGGCTGTTTTGTGAATTTTGAACCGCTGGCCCGCCAGTTCCGCCGTGGCGCAGGGCCAGGGGATCAGTCCCCGCACCTGATTGCGAATGGCCGCCACAGGCTTCGTCCAGTCAATAGGAGACAGCTCACGGGACAGCATGGGCGCAAAGGTGGCCTGTGTGCTGTCCTGCGGGGTCCGGGGGGCCGTCCCTGCTGCCAGCAGAAGAAGGGCCTCCGCCAGTGCCTCCGCGCCGACCTTTGCCAACCGGTCCCACAGAGAGGGCAGATCCTCCTCCGGGTCAATGGGCGTTTTCGCCGTGAGGATCACATCACCGGCATCCAGTTCCTCTGCCATATACATGATGGAAACGCCGGTTTCCGCGTCACCGTTGAGCATGGCCCAGTTGATCGGGGCAGAACCCCGGTATTTGGGCAACAGGGACGCATGGACATTCACGCAGCCAAGGGGCGGCACGTCCAGAATGTCCTTGGGCAGGATGCGGCCATAGGCCACCACCACGATCAGCTCCGGAGCCAGAGATCTCACCAGTTCCAGGGCCGTGCCGTCCCGCAGTTTGGTCGGCTGATACACAGTCAGGCCCCGTGACAAGGCGTACTCCTTCACAGGGGAGAAGGTCACTTTGTTCCGGTTCCGGGGCTTATCCGGCTGGGTGAACACACCGCAGATCTCGTGGCCGTCCTCCACCAGTCGCTTCAGCGACACCGCCGCGAAATCCGGCGTGCCCATAAACAGGATGCGCATTATTCCTCGCCCTCCAGATATTCCTTCAGTTCCTCGTCGGTGAGGAAGTGGTCGATGTGCTCCACGAACAGATGGCCATCCAAGTGCTCGATCTCATGGCAGAAGGCCCGTGCCGTCAGGCCCTCGGCCTCCGCCTCGAACCAGTCACCATCCCGGTCCTGCGCCCGGACCCGCACCCGGTTGGGCCGGGTGACGATGCCCCACTTGCCGGGGACGCTGAGACAGCCTTCCAGCCCGGTCTGCTCTCCGCTTTGGGCGATGATCTCCGGGTTGATCAGTTCCAAATATTCTTCTGCTTCCTCGTCCAGCACCAGACAGACCCGGCGCAAGATTCCCACCTGGGGCGCCGCCAGTCCCGCGCCGTTAGCGTCTGCCAACGTCTCCGCCATATCGTCCAGCAGGTCATGCAGCCGCCGGTCAAATTTCGTCACCGGGCGGCAGACCTTTGTCAGACACTCGTCGCCCTGTTCTACGATCTTTCGTAATGCCATATGGCACCTCCTTGATTTGATCACGGCGGTCAGTCCGCCGCGTTATGGTCCACAAACAGATTCATGCCCCGGTTGGTGCTGTCTTTGGCGAAGTCTTTTTGTAGCCATGCCAGCATTTCCCGGGTTGTCTTATCATTCTTTCCCACCAGTGTGCAGCGGTAGCGGAACCGGTTATTCACCTTCACCACCGGCGCGGGGGCAGGGCCTAAGACCTCCGGTTCCCCGGCGGCCAGCTCCGGCCGCCTGCAAAGCTGCCGCAGCGTCTCCCGGACGGACACGGCGGCCCGGAGCACCCGCCCCTCCTCTGTTCCGGAAACGGTGACGGTGAAAAGGTCCGCAAAGGGAGGATACCGCCGCAAACGGCGCATCCGGATCTCGCTTTCGTAAAAAGCGTCATAATCCTGCCGGGCAGCGCACCGGATCACATCGTTCCCCGGTGTGTAGGTCTGGATCACGGCCCGACCGGTTTTCCCGCCCCGGCCCGCCCGGCCTACCACCTGGGTCAACAGGCTGAAGGTGCGCTCCGCCGCCCGGTAATTGTCCACATACAGGGAAATATCCGCAGAAAGAACGCCCACCAGCGTTACGTTTTCAAAATCCAGTCCCTTCGCCACCATCTGCGTCCCCAGCAGAATGGGGACGCGCTCCCGCTCAAAGGTCTGCAGGATCTCCTCATGGCCTCCGGCGGTGGTATCGGCATCCATCCGCAGGATGCCCGCCTCCGGGAACAGCTCCCGCAGTTCTTCCTCCACCTTCTGGGTGCCCGCGCCAACATGCTTCATCCAGCCGCCACATTCCGGGCAGGTATCTGCCGCCGGTTCGGAGTGTCCGCAGTAGTGGCACATCAGCCGCCCGTTGGCGGAATGATAGGTCATGGCGGTGCTGCACCGGGGACACTGGGGCACATAGCCGCACTCGCCGCACAGCAGCATCCGGCTGCTGCCCCGGCGGTTCAGAAACAGGATGCTCTGCTCCCCCGCCGCCAGATTTTTTTCCAATTCCTGCCGCAGCGGGGTGCTGATCAGGCCCGGGTTGCCGTTCAGGATCTCCTGCCGCAGATCCGCGATGAGGACCTCCGGCAAGGCGTTTTCGTTGTAGCGCCGCCGCAGCAGCGCCTTTTGATAGCTCCCCTGTTCCGCCGCCCAAGCGGTCTCCACCGTAGGCGTAGCGGAACCGAACACCAGTGCCGCCTTTTCCCGGACACAGAGGTATTTGGCGACCTCGCGGGCATCGTACCGGGGTACATTTTCCGACTGGTAGCTTCCCTCCTGTTCCTCGTCCATGACGATGAGGCCCAGATTTTTCAAGGGTGCGAACAGTGCGGAGCGGGTCCCCAGCACCACGTCCACCTCTCCCCGGCGGATGCGCTTCCACTGGTCATAGCGCTCCGTCATTTTCAGGGAGCTGTGGAGCATGGCCACCCGGTTGCCGAAGTAGGAGCTGAATTTCCGCATCATCTGCGGCGTCAGTACGATCTCCGGCACCAACACCATGGCGGTCCTGCCCAGTGCAAGTGTCTCCTGCACCAAGCGCAGATAAACCTGCGTCTTACCGCTGCCGGTAACGCCGTGCAGCAGCGTGACCGACGGCTTTGCCGCCTGTACCCGGCCTAAAATCTCTTCAAAGGCCCGCTGCTGTTCTTCGTTCAAAACGATCTCCGGCCCCGGCTCCACATCGTCCAAGGACGGCACCCGCAGCTCTTCCTCCTCGGAAAAGGCGATCAGTCCCGCCTTCTCCATGGTCTTCAGCGTTCGGGCGGAGGCCCCGGTATAGTAGCTGACCTCCACTGCCGGGGTCCGTCCCGCCGTGGCTAAGAAGTTCACCACCTCGTAGCGCGCCGGTGCGGAGCGGCGCTTTGGCTCCGTCAGGGCATAGGCGTCCTCCGTGTTGACCGCCAGTTCCACCATCCGGTGGGACTTGTCGGCGATCTTGCGCTTGGCGTCTGTTTCGCAGGCAAGGATCTCCGCTTTTTTCATGGCCTTGAGGGGCTTTTCCGCCCCGTCGCCCAAGGCGTCCCGCAGGACGCGGATATCCGCCTTGCCACCCTGTTTTTCCAGCAGGTCCAACACCTGCCACGCGCCGGGGATGTCCACTGCGGCGGAGCGGGCGGCCTCTGGCTCCATAGCCAGCGACCAGATCTCCCGCAGACCATACCACAGTCCGGCGGGGAGAATGGTTTTCACCGCCTCAAACACCGTGCAGAAATACCGGCCACGCATCCACAGCGCCAGGTCGATACCGGCCTTATCCAGCACAGGCTTCGGGTCCAAAACCTGCCGGAGCGCTTTGCTCCCCGGCAGCTTCGGCTCCTGAACGCGGGCCAGGATCAGGCCCTCGCTCTCCTTATTGCCCCGGCCAAAGGGCACCATGACCCGAACGCCGGGGACTGCCGCCGCTGCCAGCGATTCCGGCACCAGATAGCTATACGGCTTATCAATGGAATAGGGCGCGGCGCTGACCGCAACCTTTACCATGTCCGCGGTCTCCATGCCTCGCCCTCCTCCGATGATGTGTTCGATCAGTTATCGACAGAAATGGTCAGATCCATACCGTTGGCATCGATCTTGCCGTCCGCCACCTCATGGATGGCCAGGGTCACGGGCTTCTCGTCCAGCTGGACGCCGGCTTCCTCGGCATCGTCGGCGATCTGGCGGGCACGAAGGGCCACCACGTTCACCAGCATATAACGGTTGGGGATATGACTTTTCAGCTTGTTCATAGCGGGATACAGCATCATAATATTCTACTTCCAATCTGCCGCTGTGCGGCTTTAATTTTTTATTGTATCAGGGAATAAACGGCGGTCACTCCGCCAGGACAGACATACGCTCCTTGGGTTTGCAGTGCTCAGCGGTGATGATGGCGTCCAGTTCCCGGACGGCATCCTCCACCGTATCGTTGATGACAAAATAATCGTAAGTATGGGCGGTCTGGAACTCCACCTTGGCCCGGAGCAGGCGCTTCTGCACCTTCTCCGGATCGTCGGTGCCGCGGTCCTTCAGACGGCGTTCCAGCTCCTTCCAGCTGGGCGGGGCGATGAAGATCTTCACAGTGTCGGGCCGCTTGCTGGTGACCTGTAAGGCGCCCTGCACCTCAATGTCCAGGATCACGTCCTGCCCCTTATCCATGGCCTCATCCACGAACCGCTTGGGGGTGCCGTAGAAGTTGCCCACATATTCGGCGTATTCCAGAAACTGGTCCATGGCGATCCACTTGCGGAAGGATTCCGCATCCATAAAATGATAATGGATGCCGTCCAGCTCACCGGGCCGGGGGTCTCTGGTGGTGGCGGACACCGAAAAATACAGGTTCTTCCGTTTTTCCAGCAGGGCGCTGAGCACCGTGCTCTTGCCCACGCCGGACGGACCGGAAATAATAAACGTCTTCCCTCTCATGATCCCTCTCCCTCTTGCTCCTTCGGGCTGAACCGCTCCGGCGGCAGCGCCGATAAAATCACGTGATCGCTGTCCATGATGAAAATGGACGCGGTCTTGCGGCCGTAGGTGGCGTCAATGAGCATACCGCGCTCCCGGGTCTCCTGCACCATTCGCTTGATGGGCGCGGAATCCGGGCTGACGATGGCCACCAGCCGCTCCTGGGATACCAGATTTCCAAAACCGATGTTGATCAGCTTCATGGCTTACTCCACGTTCTGGACCTGTTCCCGCATCTTCTCCACCTCTGCCTTGAGGCCAACCACCACCTGAGCGATGGCCACGTCGCAGCACTTGGAGCCGATGGTGTTGGACTCTCGGTTGACCTCCTGGATCAGGAAGTCCATCTTCCGGCCCATAGGCTCATCGGATTCCAGCATGGTCCGCAGTTGGGCCACATGGCTCCGCAGGCGGACGGTCTCCTCGTCCACGGCCACCTTATCGGCGTAGATGGCAGCCTCCTGTAAGATCCGCTGAGGATCGATGGTGGTGCTCTGAAGCACTTCCTCCATCCGGGCCGTCAGTTTGGCGCGGTACTCCGTCACAGTCTCCGGGGAACGCTGCTCCACCTGAGATGTATAGTTCTCAATATAGGTCAGGCGGTTGCCGATGTCCTCCGCCAGCTTCCGGCCTTCCACGGCCCGCATAGCGTTGTAAGCTTCCAGCGCCTGCTCTGCCACGGCGCACAGATCCGCGGACACCGTTTCCAGATCCTCGTCCTCCTTCGTCACCGTCAGGACGTCCGGGAACCGGGAAAGCTGCTCCGGCGTCACCTTGGACTCCGTGCCGCAGACCTCAGACAGCTCCGCCAGCGCAGCGGCATACTGGGCCGCCAGCTCACGATTCACCGTGACCTTGGCCACGTCTGCGGCAGAGGCATCCACCGTGATGAACACATCCACCTTGCCCCGGGAGATGGCCTTCTGGACGCACTGCTTCACGGCATCCTCCGCAAAGCTGTACATCCGGGGCATCTTCACGGTACAGTCCAGATACCGGTTGTTGACGGAGCGGACCTCCACGGTGATATCCCGCTTGTTCCGCACCTCTCTCGCCCGACCGTAGCCGGTCATGCTTTTGATCATGCTGATTCCTCCTATTTTACGGGGAAACGCCTTCCGCAAATGGTCATTCTTCCCTGTCAGAGCACGTTTCCGCCGGTTTTACACGTTATTTATCAGCAGTAGCAGCAGATTGGCACACCGCCGCTGCAAAGTGACCACAGGCAGCACATAGGCAGGCACAGATTACTGCCGCACAGTTCCGTCCCAAAGGTGGTTCCGCCTGGCGTGTAAGCCTGTCGGGGGCCGTTTTCCATATAGTCCAGCGCCCGCTGATATTCCAGATTGCCGGGGTCCATCTGGCAGGCAGTCTCATAGTAACGCTTGGCTTCGTCCATCCAGCCCCGGCGGGCACATACAACGCCCTTCAGGAAATTCCACTCGGCATTGTGGTTGCTGTAATTGGTGAGCAGCGCCTCCGCCCGTCCAAGATCGCCCAGCTGGATGGCATAGCGCACCTGTTGAAACACACTGTCCCCGCCGGAGTAGCTCTGGCCGCCGTATCCGCCGTAGGCGTTCTGGCGGTAGCCGCCGGAGGTACTGCTTCCCCGTCCGCTGCGCTCCTTAGTGATCTGCTCGTAAGCGGCGTTGATATCCTTCATCTTCTCCTGCGCCAGGTCTGCCAGGGGGCTGTCATGATAATTGTCCGGATGATATTTCCGGGCCAGATTCCGGTAAGCCTTTTTGATTTCCTCATCGGTGGCGGTCCGGGGAACTCCCAGGACCTCGTATGGATCGTTCATTCGGTTTCCTCAATCTCTCTGATATTCTTTCTGCTGGGGCAATGGAAACTGCCGTCCAGCACGGCTTTTCCCACCTGAAACAGTCCTCCGTAAAAAGTGGACTGCAAGACCGGCGTCCACACGCCAAAATCCCACAGCTCAAAGGCTGCGGCCATCTGGTGAATGGAATGGTCCAGGGTCGTGGCAAAGTCCCTGCGGCTCTCCGGCGTCCATGTGCCGTCCGTCAATCCGTACCGCAGAGCTACCGGATTATAATTGCCGCTCTCCACATCTTTTTTCAAATCGTCCGCCCCGTCGATCAGGTAGATCCAGCGGCCCAGATGATACAGAATCTGCTCCATGATCCGCTTTCGGACGGGGTCCGTCAGCTCCTCCGCAGCGCTGGAAAGCAGTACGGCAAAGCTGTCGGCGGCTCTGTCCATAGACGGGTCCTTTGCCTGCTCCAATGCGCTCAGGAGCTGAAGCTGGCTGCGCACCGCCTGATCGAATTCCGGTCGAAGGGCCGCCGCCCGTTTGTAAGCGGATTCCAGCAGACGGGCGCCTGCCCGGTATTTCAGGCCGGAGGCCCAAGCGTGATCCTCCACGCCGTCCCGCAGCTGCCAGTAGGCTAAGATCACGCTCTCGTCCGCCGCCAGCTCCATAGCGGCGGTAGGCTCTAAAAAGGGCCGCTTTTTGATCGGACTGGTATAGCACCGCCCGGCTCCCTGCGCCCCTGCCATCCCATCGGACAACAGGATGGCAAGATAGGTAAAATCGTAGTTCAGGATGAAGCGGGCAGCTTGTCCGTACCGCCGGGACAGGGTGTGGCACAGTCCGCAGTACATGGCGCGGAACCGGTCCAGTTCCTCCTCCGGCAGATCCCGGACGGAGGGCCGCACATATCCGAACATCAGAACACCCGCACGATGGTAAAGGACAGCCCGCCCCGGGCCTTCACCCGGCGGTCATACCAGATGGCCAGCAGGATCCCCAGTACCGCTCCGGCCACTGCCGCGGTATACTGCACCGCCACGCTGGTGTTGCAGGCCAACATGATCAGGTATCCCGCCAGAAACAGGATCACCGGGATCAGGTAAACAAAGCTGACGATCTTGAGCATTTTCTTCGTGTCGCTCTCCACCACTACCTTCTGGCCAGGCCGGGCGCCGACGGTGTTCAGTGCCTTGACGTAAACGGAAACGCCGCTGACGCCGCAGCCCGCACATTCCTCGCAGTCATGGCCGCAGGCGGACTTCCGGGGAACGGAGATCTCCGCGTGGGTATCGTCCAAAATTCTTTCAACTGTCGCAATCTGTGTCATGGTATCGCTCCTAATTTTCTGTCAAATGCTGTGGGCGCCGCACCGGTTCAGGATTCTGGAATACGGACCTGAATCTGATAGGTCCCGGAAACGCCGATGGTCTTTCCATCTCCCACCCGGACCTGAGCCGGGATCATATAGGTGCCGGAGGCCACCGCGTAATCGCTGAGATCCGCCACCACCGCCACATCTTCACCAGTGATGCCCTCCATCTCCGCCGCTGTGCCGAAGATCCGCACGGAGAGTTCCTGTGTCAGAAGCTCTACGTTCCGGCTGGCCGGGGCGTTTTTCACCCGGATGTTGTGGGTGGTCACATCCGCCACCGTCTTATCCGGGTAGCCGATCTCCAGTGTGGCCCGTGTCACGCCGCTGAGGTTCTCGCAGCCGTCCGGTACCAGAATGGCGTAGCTGTGGCTGGTGCTTTCCGTGGTCACGCTGAGCAGATCAAAGCTGTCCAGTACAATGGAATCCATATCGTTCAGAACAGAGGCGTCACCGGAAACCACAACGCTCTCCGGCTTGATGGCCCAGATCATGTCCGCCAGCTGTGCGCCGGGAGCTTCCTTGAAGTCCACCGTCAGCTTCAGCTCCTTGGTGACGTACACCGGCAGAGTCGCCTGGATCTGACCCGCCTCGGCATGGATGCCGGAGAGGTTCAGCACCTGGCCGTTCTCATCATAGAACTGATAATCCAGATCCGCTGTGACGGTCTCCTTGGTATTCTTGCCGATGTCAAAAATCACCTTGGCATAGCTGACCTTGGCAATTTCCTCTTCCTGGCCTCGGATGGCGATGCTGGTCTGAGAAAGCTGGACCTTACCGGCGGAATAGCCCTCCGCCACATTGCCGGTAAGCTCGCAGCGCAGCTCCACTTCCTTATGGCTCAGTTCGCAGATATTGACCGTGGCCATATAGAGGCTCTGCTCCTCTACCGAGGTATTGCCGGAGTTGAATTTCCGGTCCGTATAGGTCAGATCCGGCTTCACGCTCTGGACGCCGGCCTCCGTGATACTGGCCAGATTAGCCGTTACCCGGATCTTGGAACGATCCAGCTGAACAATGTGCCGCCGGTTTCCCTTAAAAGTGATGTCGATGGTAGTGCTGGTACCGCTGTCCTCGCCTTCCGCCAGCATCAGCCCATTGTCTGCCAGTGCGTCCTGGTTGATATATTCGATGGGGATCCCCGTAATGGTCTGGGTCACCACCCGGCCGTTGAATTCGTCCACATAGTACCAGATACCGGCGGCGATCACGATGGATAGGACCAGATACAGGATATTCCGCGGATTCTGTGTCTTACGCATCTTCCTCGCCTCCATTCTTTTTGCTCCGCAGGAGGTTCAGCAGGTTGAACTTCAGACGGTCTTCGCTGTCTTCCTCCCGGGGAAGCAATTCGTTCCGCAGAAGATTTTCCAGCGTTTCCGGCTTGAGATGCCGCTTGAGCATTCCGCCGATGGCCACAGAAATGGAGCCGGTCTCCTCAGAGACGATGACCACCACGGCGTCGGAGTTTTCGCTCATGCCGATACCGGCCCGATGGCGCATACCCAGGTCGCGGGAGAGGTTCACGTTCTTGCTCAGAGGCAGCATGCAGCCCGCGCCCAGCACCCGCCCGTGGCGCACGATCACCGCGCCGTCATGCATGGGGGCCTTGACGAAGAAAATGTTTTTCAGCAGCTCGGCGGACACTGCCGCGTCCAGCACTGTGCCGCTGCGAACCATATCGTCCAGCAGGATCTCCCGCTCAAAGACGATGAGGGCACCGGTGCGACTCTGGGACATTTCCGTGCAGGCCAGCACCGTCTGTCCGATGGCCTGTTCCATCGTGCTGGCGGATTCCTCATGGATGAAGAAGGCCACCAGTCGGCGGCTGCCCACCTGCTCCAGTACCCGGCGGATCTCCGGCTGAAACAGAATGATGAGGGCCAGCAGGCCCAGATTAACCATGCGGGTCATGATGTAATTGATCCCGTTCAGGTGCAGGGCAGAGGACAGCACCAGTGCCGCCAAAAAGATCAGCAGTCCCTTTACCAGGCTGGCCGCCTTGGTGCTCTGCACCAAAGTGAAAATTTTATAGAGGACAAATGCCATGATAGCAATATCCAATATATCTGAAATCTGAATGGTCAGCAGATACCGGACGACCCAGCCGCTGACCTGCGCGAACGTTACATTCATCGCTCCAACTCACCTCTCTGCGGGTTATAGGCATTCATTTTTATATTATAGAGAAGCAGACTGCAAAATTCAAGGAAAACCGTTAAAAATTCATGGTCCGTTCAGAATTATTTCCCGTTTTCATGGATATCTCTCTCCGTTTCCACTTCGGAACAGGAAAAAGCCCGGAGCGCAACTCCGGGCTTTCAGTTTGTCTTAGGTCTTATCGCCTGAGAATATCTCCCACGATCTCCGCCAGTCGATCCGCCTCCTGCGGCGTGTTGAAGGCAGAAAAGCTGACCCGGACCGTGCCGGTGTCCAGCGTCCCGGCGGTACGGTGAGCCAACGGCGCGCAGTGCAGTCCCGCCCGCACAGCGATCCCCCGCCGGGCCAGCGCTTCGCCTACGGTCTCCGCGTCCCGGCCTGGCACCCGGAAGGACACCACTCCCGCCTGGGCCGGGCAGCCGGGGAGAGCGAACACCTCCACGCCGGGCAGTCGGCGCAAATTCTCCGCCGTCCGGCAGGTCAGGGCGTGTTCATGGTGCAAAATGGTCTGTGTCCCCTGTCTGCGGACAAAACGAACGCCCGCCAGCAGGCCCGCGATCCCTGGCATATTGTGGGTCCCGGCCTCTATGCGGTCCGGCAGGAAGTCCGGCATCTCCTGACTGAGAGAAATACTACCGGTGCCGCCCTCCAGCAGTGGTCTCGGCATCTGACCATCCCCGCACAAGAGCACGCCGGTACCCTGTGGACCGTACAGTCCCTTGTGTCCCGGCATGGCAATATACGCCGCTCCAAGGCTTTTCATATTGATTGGCAGGATGCCGGCAGACTGGGAGGCGTCCACGATCAGCGGCACGCCACGGCTGCGGCAAAGCGCCGCCACCTTTTCAACAGGCTGGACAAAGCCGAACACATTGGACACATGATTGCAGATCACAACGTCCACGCCGGGCACGATCAGCTCATCAAAGGCCCGGATCGCTGCCTCCTGATCGAACAGCGGTCCGCTTGCCGCGGACACCTTGGCTTTTAGGGCCGTCAGGGGCCGGGTGACGGCGTTGTGCTCGTATCCGGAGATCACCGCCCGTCCGCCGGGGGGCACCAGACTTTTTATGGCGATGTTCAGGGCATGGGTGGCGTTCAGGGTAAAGGCCACGCACTCCGGACCGTCAAGGCCGAACAGTTCCGCCAGTTCTGTACGGCACCGGAAAGCGGTATCCGCGGCCCGCATAGCCAGTGGATGCCCGCCCCGGCCCGGCGAGCTCATGGAAGCCAGCGCCTCCGTCATGGCCCGTGCCACCGCAGGCGGCTTCTGGAAGGTGGTGGCCGCGCTGTCCAGATAGATCACAGGCCCACCTCCTGAATATCTCCGCCCCGCTGCACATAGATCCGCAGGGGGCCAAGTCCCTCCCGCCGCAGGACCGGCAGGGCCGTTCCAAGGTCGTAGGGTGAGATCCGCACCACATAGGCGCAGCCCAGATCCGTCAGGTCACGGGGCGCCCGAAAGAGCTGGCTGCGGATCCCTACACGGTTCAACGCTCTTTGCATCCGCTGCGCATACGTCACGGAGCGGGCAAGGATCAGATCATATTCCATGCTTGTTCCTCCTTCTCTTCGCTCTTTCTGCGACGCGAGCATACCGGCCTTGTGTCCGGTATGGCAGCGTAGAAAAAAGGAGACGTACCGTTGTACGTCTCCTTGTAATATATGCAATTGCCCGGTCATTTGACCATCTCGATCAAGGCCACGGCGTGAGCCGCCATCCCTGAGCCGTCCCCGGTGAAGCCGAGGCCCTCCTCCGTGGTGGCCTTCACGTTCACCCGCTCCGGGTCGATGTGCAGCGCCATCGCTATGTTTTCCGCCATCTGCTGCCGGTAGGGGCCTACCTTCGGAGCCTGCGCCAGCAGTGTGGCGTCGATGTTCACCACGGTGCGGCCTGCTTCCGCCAACAGCCGTCCCACCTCCGCCAGCAGCTTCAGGCTGGAAATACCGGCGTAGGCCGGGTCCGTATCCGGGAACAGCTTGCCGATGTCCCCCAATCGGGCGGCCCCCGTCAGAGCGTCCATCACGGCGTGGACCAGTACATCCGCGTCAGAATGTCCTAAAAGTCCCTTTTCGTAGGGGATCTCCACGCCGCCTAAGATGAGTTTGCGGCCCTCCGTCAGCCGGTGGACATCATATCCATGTCCAATTCGCAGGTCTGTCATCAGCGTCCCTCCCGTTCCGCTAAAATAGCCTCTGCGATCACCAGATCCACTGGGGTGGTGATCTTCAAATTCTCCTCATCGCCGTCGATGAGATAGACCACCTTCCCAAGCCGCTCCACAGCGGAGCAGTCATCGGTGACGGGCACCTCGTTTTCCAGAGCCGACTGCAAGGCCGCCTTTAGCAGATCCGCTTCAAATACCTGAGGCGTCTGCACCGCCCGGAGGGTACTGCGGTCCGGGGTGCCGGTCACGGCGCCGTCCTCGGCCACGGTCTTGATGGTGTCCTTCACCGGCACCGCCGGGGCCGCCGCGCCGCACTTGGCCGCCGCCTCCACCGTGCGGTCGATGAGCGCCGGCGTTACCAGCGGGCGGGCGCCGTCCTGCACCGCCAGCAGCTTCGCCTCCGGGGAGGCTTCCAATGCCGCCAGCAGCACGGAATGGCACCGGCTCTCACCGCCCCGCACCACCTTGCTGCATTTCGTAATGCCGTAGGTCTTGCACAGGGTCGAGATGTCCACCAGCGCGTCCTCCCGGGCGGCAATGACGATCTCATCGATAGCGGCTGCCCGCTGTAACGCTGTCAGTGTCCGCATCAGGACAGGAACATTGTCCAGAAATTCCATCAGCTTGTCTGTGCCGCCCATGCGACTGGAGCTGCCTGCCGCCGCCACCAGCGCCGTGCAGAATGGCCGGTTGGCCTCCCTTATTTTCCGAAACAGGGAACGCATGATCCCCTCACCCCTTTTTGTCTATGTTTTTCCTGACCAGCCACATAACCGCCAGCAGTACGGCAGCCAGAACCGCCGTAATGATCCCCTGAAACTTCAGGTCCGCATACCAAGGCGCCGACTGCATGGCGTACAAATCCGGGCTGGCCTTAAAATCAAAGTACAGGTAGATACATCTCCCTAAAAATACACCGATGCTGCATCCAAGAAAGAGCTTCAGTGTCGCGTACAGCCGCTTCATTTCAGCAGCTCCGCGAATTCGTCCTCCGTCAGCACGGGGACGCCTAACTGCTGGGCCTTTGTCAGCTTGCTACCCGCTGCCTCACCAGCCACTACATAGGTGGTCTTTTTCGACACAGAGCCGCTGGCCTTGCCACCCCGGAGGACGATCTCGTTCTCCGCCGTTTTCCGGTCAAATCGGGTCAGGGTGCCTGTAAGCACAAAGGTCATGCCGGCAAAGCGGTCATCCACCTTCTGAACGGTGCTGTCCATATTGACCCCGGCGGCTTTCAGCCTTGCGATCAGGTCCTTGGCCTGAGGCTGGTTCAAATAGTCCACAATGCACTTGGCCGTGATCTCACCCACATCCGGGATCTCCGTTAGCTCCTCTGTCGGAGCGGCGGTCAGGGCATCCAGCGTACCAAAGTGCCGGGCCAGCACAGCGGCGGCCTTCTCTCCCACCTGACGGATGCCCAAGCCGTAGATCAGCTTGCTGAGGTCATTGGCCTTGGATTTTTCAATGGCCCGGATCAGATTCTCCGCCGACTTCGCCCCCATGCGGTCCAGCTGGGCCACGTCCTGGGCATGGAGGTCATAGAGATCCGCCACATTGACGATGAGGCCGTTTTCCACCAGCTGAGCCACCACCGCCGGGCCAAGGCCCTCAATGTCCATGGCGTCCCGGCTGGCAAAGTGGGTGATGTTCCGCTGAAGCTGGGCGGGACACTCCGCGCCGGTGCAGCGGAGGGCCGCGCCTTCCTCGTCCCGGACCACCGGCGCGCCGCAGACCGGGCACACCTCCGGCAGGGTATAGGGCTTCGCCCCCTCCGGACGCTTCGTCAGATCCACGGACAAAATCTCCGGGATGATCTCTCCCGCTTTCTGCACCAGCACCGTATCTCCGATGCGGATGTCCTTTTCCGTGATGAAATCCTGATTGTGGAGAGTAGCATTGGTGACGGTGGTTCCCGCCAGACGCACCGGGGTCAGCACCGCCTTGGGCGTCAGGACGCCGGTGCGCCCCACCTGCACCACAATGTCCGTCACCGTGGCAAATTTCTTCTCCGGGGGATACTTATAGGCCACGGCCCACTTGGGGAATTTGGCCGTGGAGCCGAGGATCGTGCGGTCCGACAGGCTGTTCACCTTCACCACCGCACCGTCAATATCAAAGGGATAGTCCATCCGCTCGTCGTTGATCCGGAAGATCTCCGTCTGGATCTCCGATGTGCCGCGGAGGGTCTTGTGGGGGATGACCTTGAACCGCTGGGAGGCCAGATAGTCAAGGGTCTCCGCGTGGGAGGTGAATTCCCGTCCCTCCGCCAACTGCAAATTGAACACAGCGATGTCCAGCTGCCGCTGGGCGCAGATCTTGGAATCCAACTGCCGCAAAGACCCGGCGGCGGCGTTCCGGGGGTTGGCCATCAGAGGCTTGCCCTCCAGCTCCCGCTTGGCGTTGATGCTCTCAAACACGGACCGGGCCATGTAGACCTCGCCCCGGACGATGAGCCGAGGCAGCTTTTCCGGCAATGTCATGGGAATGGAGCGGACGGTGCGGAGGTTTTCCGTCACGTCCTCGCCCACCCGGCCGTCTCCCCGTGTAGCGCCCCGGACGAACACGCCGTCCCGGTATTCCAGCGCCACGGACAATCCATCCACCTTGGGCTCCACGGAATATTCCGCCATGGGGCCGAGGGCCTCCTCCATCTTTTCGCAGAAGGCGGCTACCTCCCCCTCGTTGAACACATCCTGAAGGCTCTCCAAGGGCACCTCATGGGCATAGGGCTGGAAGGCATCCAGAATTTTGCCGCCTACCCGTTGGGTGGGGGAATCCGGTGTGATCTCCTCCGGGTGCTCCGCCTCCAGTTCCTCCAGGCGGCGGTTCAGACGGTCATATTCATAGTCCGGGATCACCGGGGCGTCTAAAACATAATAAAGATACCCCTGTTCCGTAAGATAGGCCCGGAGAAAGGCCAGTTCGTCCTTATAATCGGCAAACTCCGTGCGAAATTCCATGGAGCGTCCTCCTTAGTCTTTGTTGAGTATGTAATCCTTGGCGTCGCCGGCATAGGCGTCCGGGTCCGTCGCAAAATAGGTATAGGTCCCCGGCACCTCCCCCACGATCACCGTTTCCGCCACGGTGATCTCGTTGGTCACCTGGGTCACGGTGGAATATCCCGGCAGGAGGATGCTGACGTACACGTCGATCCGCAGAACGATCCGGTGCTTGGTCTGGTTGATTCCGGCGGACTCGAACTGATTTTCAAACCGGGCCGACGAGGACCCCACCGACTCCATCCGCACGGAGATCCGAGGTCCCCGACCCGCCAGCAGGGGCGAGCCGGTCAGACTGCCCACCGGGATGGACAATTCCCTTGCGGAAACCTGATCGATGCGGCCTAAAATCAGATCCAAGATCTGGGATTGCAGCCGGTTGAAGGCCGCCATGTTGCTGCGGACCATGGTGATGCGGCCCTCGTTGTCCTTTTCGTAGCTGACTAACTGCTCGTAGGCGATCTGGCCGCTGTCGATGGCCTCGTTCACCGCCTGATAGACGATGCGGTTCACGGCGTTGGATACCCGCGTGGTGGCAAGGCTCCCCAACAGAGGCCGCATCTGTGCTCCCGCGTACAGTGCAAATGCCAACAGCCCGGATACGGCCAACAGCAGCAACGCCCGCCGGATCTGGGGGCCATCCGGCCCCCGGTGATAGTAGAAAAATCCGGGACCCACAGCCCCACCTCCTCCGCTTTCGGCTCTTATCAGCCTATGCGGAGGGGCTTATTCATTATTTCAGTTCGTTGACGATGGCTTTGAACACCTGGCCCCGCTCCATAAAGTTGGCAAAGCGGTCAAAGGAGGTGCTGGCTGGGGACAGGATCACCACATCCCCCGGCTGGGAGCGAGCGTCGGCAATGGCCACCGCCTCGTGGTAGTCCGTCACGTCCAAAATTTCCAAGCCGTGATAATTTTCCGCCTGCTCCACAGCCTCCCGGATGACACCGGCAGTCTTGCCGCACAGCAGCAGCAGCTTTACATGGTCGTTCACCACAGGGCCGAGGGGGGCGTAGCTGATGCCCTTATCCTTGCCGCCGGCGATGAGGATCACCTGCTCTGGGAAGGAATTCAGCCCCGCGATGGTGCGGCTGGGGCTGGACGCGATGGAATCGTTGTACCACCGGACGCCTTTCCGGGTGCGGATCAGCTCGATCCGGTGCTCCACGCCGCCGAAGGTCTTAGCGATCTCCCGCATGGTCTCATAGCTGACCATACCCCGCACGGCGGCAAAGGCCGCCATGTAGTTTTCAATGTTGTGGACGCCGGGCAGAAGGATGTCCTTCGCTTCCATGATGGGCGTCACCGTGCCGTTGGCGGCCTCGTAGATCACACCGTTTTCGCAGAACACGCCATTGTCCACCCGCTGCTTCCGGGAGAACCAGCGGACCTCGCCCACCGCTTTCGCGGCCTGCTCCACCGTATCGGCATTGTCGGCGTTGAACACAGCAATATCGCTGGCAGTCTGGTGTGTAAAAATATTTGCCTTTGCATCTACATATTCCTGATAGTCCTTGTGGACATCCAGATGGTTGGGCGCCAGATTGGTGGTCACCGCGATATGGGGGCTTGTTTGCATGGTCATCAGCTGGAAAGAGCTCAGCTCCAGCACCGCCATGTCCTCCGGGGCGATCTCCGGGGTGTCGCACAGCAGCGGATGGCCGATGTTGCCGCCCACGTGGACGATCTTCCCCTCCGCCGCCAGCAGCTTGGAGATAATGGTGGTGGTCGTTGTCTTGCCGTCGGAGCCGGTCACCGCCAGAATGGGGCATGGGCAGACTGCAAAGAATGCCTCCATCTCCGAGGTGATGACGCTGCCGCCGGCCACAGCCGCCGCCAGTTCCGGCACATCCGGCCGCAGACCGGGGGTGCGGAAGATCACATCCTCATGGAGGTCCGCCAGGTATCCGCTCCCCAGCCGCAGCTTGCAGCCCTGAGCTGTCAAAGCCTGCCCCAGTTCTCCCAGATCCTCTTTTTTATCCCGGGCGGTGACATCGATCCCCCGCTCCAGGAGTTTTTCGATCAGGGGACGGTTGGATACGCCCACGCCGATCACGCCTACCGTCTTTCCCTTCAGGGAGGACAGATATTCTTCAAAGGTCATAAAAACGCTCCTTTATAAAAGCCGCCAATTCGCAGAAAGTCCCGTCGGTCCACCGCCCCGTATCCGTTATGCCGGATCATCGTCGGGCCAGATCCCAACAGGCAGCGGACCCGCGCCGATCATTGCGGCTTTCGCCCGGTTATCATACCACACGCCGTAAAAAAATTCAACGCAAGGGTTCGGTTTTTCTATTTCCCACCAGACCGCTCCCTCCCTTTGACCTTTTTCGATGTTCTTTCACTTGACAAGCGTCTGTTTTTCAGATACAATGAAATGTAGTATTGAAAACTATTTTTCGCCGATCCACTGTCAACATCCTGTGGAATCGAGGTAGGAGTGTGTCATCATGTTGAATCTTGTCAGCGACAGCAGCTGTGATCTGATCTCTGGGGAACTCAATTCCCCTTACGCCCGTCTGACGGTAGCGCCCATGTGCCTGCACGTTGGCGGCCAGGACTATCTGGATACGCCGGAGCTGGATATTCCGGCATTGCTGAGCAAGCTGGCCCATCACCGTTCCTCGTCCGCCTGCCCCTCCCCCGCCGCCTATGCCGAGGCCTTCGAGCAGGGTGAGGAAACCATCTGCGTGACCATCTCATCCCAGCTGTCCGGTTCCTATAACGCTGCTATGGCCGCGAGAGATCTGGTTCTGGCGGAGCACCCGGAAAAAAAGATCTTTGTGTTGGATTCCCGTGCCACCTCCGGCGCTATGATCCTACTGCTACGCAAGGCCGCCGAGCTGGCGGAACAGGGGCTGCCCTTTGAGGAACTGTGCACAGAGCTTCAATCCTGCCAGAAGAATACCCGTCTCTGCTTCACGCTGGAGCATTTTGACAATCTGGTAAATAACGGACGGATGCCGCCTCTGGCCGGCACCCTGCTCCAGACGCTGGGCATCCGCATTGTCGCGGAAGCCACGGCCGAGGGTACGATCCACGTGGCGAAAAAGGCCCGTGGTGAGGCCCACACCGCCAGAGCCATTTCCCAGCTTATGAGCGATACCAAGGACTGCACCGGCAGCCATGTGATCATCACCCACTGCCAGAATCCTGAAGGCGCCGAACGGCTGCGGAACGCGATCCTGGACCGTCTGCCGGTAAAGGCTGTGGAGGTCCTGCCCTGCCGTGGTCTCACCAGCTTCTACGCCATGGACAAGGGACTGATCCTCTCTTATTGATCGACTTCCCATTGACTTTTCCCACTGTTTTGCGTACAATAGACCCGCGAGGAAAACAGACAGTCGCGTGGAAGGGGCGAAAGGCCCTTCCGTGAGGAAAGTCCGGGCTCCACAGGGCAAGGATAACGGGTAACGCCCGCCGAAGGCGACTTCAGGAAAAGTGCAACAGAGATATACCGCCTCGTCGTCGCAAGCTTCCTATTCTTTTTCGTTTTCTCTACACTCCGTAAAGAACCCAGCGAAGCGGTTCTTTACGGAAAAGGAGGAACAGCGAAATGAGTGAGCCGTGCCGTATCGCGGCGCGGCGAAGGATATGAAGCTTGTGACGACGTGGTAAGGGTGGAAAAGTGCGGTAAGAGCGCACTCAATGGCTGGGAACAGTCCATTGCTGTAAACTCTATCCGGAGCAACACCGGTATGGGAGCGGGAGCTTCGCGCTCTAAGGCTGGCCCGGCCGCTCCCGGGGTGGCTTGAGCGTATCGGCAACGGTACGTCGAGATAGATGACTGTCAAATACAGAACCCGGCTTATAGTTTTGCTCGCATATATACAAAAGGAACAGCGGAAGTCCGCTGTTCCTTTTTCAGCGTGTCGAAAATTTTTTCGCCCCGCTGAACAAGTTTTCAGAACTTTACAAAAGTTCTGAAAACTTAGGATTTCAATGGCGCAGGAAACCCCTCTTGGGTTTCCCGCGCACACCCTTCCTTACCGTCCCGGAGAATTTACCACTTTATTGGCAATCTCCAAAAGGAACAGCGGAAGTCCGCTGTTCCTTTTTCTCTTTTCAATTCCGAACAGATGTGCTATACTCAGCATGATGTAAGGACATTCTTATTTTCATCACAACTGCCCGGAAAGGAGGCGCACATGGACCGGGTCATTTTTCACTGCGATCTGAACTGCTTCTATGCCTCCGTGGAGCTGCTCTCCCACCCAGAGCTGCGGGAGGTGCCGGTGGCCGTAGCCGGTGATCCCGCCTCCCGGCACGGAATTATTTTAGCGAAAAACGAGCCTGCCAAGCAGTGCGGAGTCAAAACCGCCGAGACCATCTGGCAGGCCAAGAAGAAATGCCCCAATCTGGTGCTGCTTCCCGCCCATCACAAGCTGTATCGGGAATATTCCAAAAAGGTCAACGCTATCTACGACGAGTACACCGATCTGGTGGAATCCTTCGGCATCGACGAAAGCTGGCTGGACGTGACCAACACCCTCCACCTGTTCGGCGGGGACGCCAAGGCACTGGCGAATGCCATCCGGCAGCGGGTGAAACGGGAGCTGGGGTTGACCCTGTCCGTAGGTGTCAGCTTTAACAAGGTCTTTGCAAAGCTGGGCAGTGACTATAAAAAGCCGGATGCCACCACCGTTATTTCCAGGGAAAACTGGCGGTCTATCGTCTGGCCCCTGCCGGTGGGGGACCTGCTGTATGTAGGCGGCGCGGCCCAAAAGCTGCTGGGACAATACGGCGTCAAAACCATCAGCCAGTTGGCCGCCTGCAAGAGGGAAACATTGGAGACCCTCATGGGCAAGATGGGTACCCAACTTTACGAATACGCCAATGGGCTGGACAGCGCTCCTGTCCGGGCCAGACTGGACGTGGAGCCGGTGAAGTCTGTCGGCAATGGCACTACCTTCCCCCAAAACCTCACCACTCGTATTCAGGTGCAGGCCGGGATCGCCGTTTTAGCAGACTCCGTGGCCACCCGGCTGCGGCGGGAGGGGCTATACGCCGGAGGCATCCAGGTCACCGTCCGGGACCCGGCCTTCCACGATCGCTCCCGGCAAAAGCAGCTCCCCGCCCCCACCCATCTCATCCGGGATCTGACCAACGCTGCCATGGCTTTGACGGAGGAACTGTGGACACCCCCTGCCCCCATCCGGGCGCTGACCGTCACCGCCATCCACCTGTCCCCTGACGGGGAGGCCTACGAGCAGGCCGACCTGTTCGACCCCACCGCCGGGCAACGGAACGCCCGGCAGGAAAAATTGGAGTCCGCTATGGACGCCATCCGAAAAAAATACGGCGGCGGCGCCATTGCCTATGGAGCCACCCGCCCAGAGAAAGAGGAGGACCCCCTGCCATGACCCGTCAGGAAGAAAAACAGCAGCTTCGCGCCATTGTTCGTCGCTTAGAGGCGACTTTGGCCCCGGAATATAAGACAAGGAGTGCTCGTTCCATCGCGCATCGCCTGCTGGCTATGCCGGAATATCAGGAAGCCCAAACGGTTTTCTGCTTCGTGGGCACAGATCGAGAGATCGACACACGGCCGATTTTAGAAAACATTCTCGCCGCCGGAAAAACGCTCTGCGTCCCTCTGTGCACCGAGCCGGGCCGCATGGAGTCCCGCCGGATCACGGACCTGAATCAGCTTATCCCCGGCCGCTACGGGCTTTTGGAACCAACGGCGGACGCACCGGTCGTTCCTGTGGACGCCATCGACTTCGCCGTGCTCCCCTGCGTCACCTGCAACTATCTGGGACAACGGCTGGGCCACGGCGGTGGATATTATGACCGATTTCTCTCCCAGTACCGGGGCGGCACGGTGCTGCTGTGCCGGGAACTGTTGATCCGGCAGGAGATCCCCGTGGAACCCCATGACTATCCCATTCCCTGGGTTTTGACGGAGTGCGGACTGTATGAGGACGGAATTCCCGCCCCTCTCGGATAATAGGTGTTGCGTTTTAGATCACATCAGCTGCAATATGTAGCATCTTTTTTGCAAATAGGAGCTTTGCGTGATCGTCCAGGATCCCGTACAACATCTTTCTCCGTTGGACCCGGAGAAGCCCTTCGTCACCAGCGGCATCCGGGTGGGTACTCCCCGTCTCCCTTAATTAAAGATATTGTTGGGTAAAAAAGAAAGGTCAGTCGATTTTGCCGATGAAGCGGTAGTAGATTTCTACTTCC
>UQUC01000006.1 GCA_900544105.1 uncultured Oscillibacter sp.
GTTGGTAGAGCAACTGACTCTTAATCAGTGGGTCCCCGGTTCGAGTCCGTGAAGGCGCACCATGGCCCGTTGGTCAAGTGGTTAAGACAGCGGCCTCTCACGCCGTTAACATCGGTTCGAATCCGGTACGGGTCACCACTTCAAAAGTGTCTTGACAAAAGGCGCGAAGGACAATATAATATAGATTGTTTTCAGGCGATGCCTGATGACATATAGTTGGTGCTGATTAGGATGAGGGTCCACCCGTTCCCATTCCGAACACGGTAGTTAAGCTCATTTCTGTCCACAATACTTGGCTGGCAACGGCCTGGGAAGATAGATAGCGCCAACACAAAGCGACGGTCTTTTGACCGTCGCTTTTTTGCCCCTTTTGGGGAATAACGGACTTTTTCAAAGAAAATGATAGCGATAAACTTATGTAAACTCCCAAAATCTTCTGGAAATTTTTCGCGCAGTGTGGTATCATAAATTTACTTATGAAATTTTGCGAGGAAGTGATGTTATGTCGCTGTTACATTCCATTTTGTTGGGCCTGGTTCAAGGCGTGGCAGAGTTTTTGCCAATTTCCAGCTCCGGACATCTGGCAATCGTAGAGCAGATATTAGGTGTGAAGGGCGCTGCGGAGGTGCCTGGATTTTTTGACGTTCTGCTGCATTTGGGCACGTTGGCGGCGGTCTTTGTGGCTTACTGGCCGGAAATCTGGGAGATGATCCAGGAGTTTTTCCGGGGGATCAGTGATCTGATCCATGGCACAACGCCCACCCCGGTGCCTCCGGCGCGGAGGATGATCCTGTTGGTGATCGTGGGTACACTGCCCTTGTTCGCAATTTTGAGAATCAAGGATTGGATCGAGAGCCTGAGCGGTAATCTGTATGTAGTAGGCGGTGCGCTGATCGTGACAGGCTGCCTGCTGTTCGCTTCGGACCGGGTGCAAAAGGGACGCAAAAATGAACACAGTGCCCGGATGACCGATGTGCTGATCGTAGGTGCTGCGCAGGCGCTGGCTACCTGCCCGGGACTGTCCCGCTCCGGTACAACGATCTCCGTGGGCTGCTTCCTTGGCTTTGAGCGGAAATTTGCGGTCCGCTATTCCTTCATCATGTCGATCCCTGCTGTTTTGGGTGCGAACATTCTGAGTCTGAAGGACGCACTGGGGGGAGAGGTCATCTGGAAAGATGTACCGGTGTACCTGATGGGTGTTCTGGTGGCGGCTGTTGTGGGATATGCCTGCATCCGGCTGCTGAAGATGATTGCGGCAAAGGGAAAATTCGGAGCCTTTGCCTATTATTGCTGGGCAGTGGGTCTGCTGACTGTGATCTTGACGCTGGTCAGAGGCTGAGCGAATTTTCCCTGATGCGCTCTGCGCGTTCGCTGCGTTTGCGGCGCCAAGCGTTCTGCAGGAAGCAGAACCTTGAAATGGCCGGGCTTTGCCTGGACATTTGAATTCAATGACGGGGCCCCACAAAATTCTTGATTTTGCGGGGAGTAAATTCGGAGCCTTTGCTTATTACTGCTGGGCGGTGGGTCTGCTGACTGTGATCTTGACGTTGGTTGGGGCGTAATGCCGTATTCGGTGGGTCGATTCGGCACACCCATTGATTTTTCAATATGCGGAGGGTTTGATCGTGGCTTCCACATCACAGAAGAAAACAACAAAAAAAACAAGTGGCAAATCCAGCAGCCGGACTGCCGCTAAAAAGCCACAGCCCCGGCCCATTCGCCGGGAGGTGGGTGGTGTGGTATGTCTGGTCCTGGCGCTGTGCGTATTTGTCAGCTATTTTGGAATCAGCGCGATCTTCATTGATTGGCTGGCTGTTCTCATCAAGGGCCTGCTGGGGTATGGCTACTGGCTGTTTGGACCGGCGCTGGTGCTGGCCGGCTGTATTTTGCTGTTCCATCATGGACGGCCTGTGACTCTGCGGGTGACCAGTGCGCTACTGCTGCCGGTACTGCTGGGGACGTTGTGTCATATGCTGCTGGTGAAGGAGGCTTATGCCTCATCTATCGGGATCATCCCGGCCATGTGGAAGGATGGCGTAGCTTTGAGATGTGGCGGCGTGATCTCCGGCGCTTTGGGCCAGGGGTCCGTGGCGGTATTTTCCAAAATTGCGTCAATAATCATTTTTACAGTGCTGTTTGTGGTGTTGCTGATGGTGGCGCTGCGGCTTACCGTGGGGGCCTTGATCGAGAAGCACCGGGAGCGGCCCAAGTACGAGGAGGAGCCGGAACCGGAGAAGCCTGTCAGAGAGCCGAAGCGGTCACGGGAGACCGTTGCCGCTATCCCGGCGGAAAGCGCCCGGTCCCGGATCGATATTCCAGTGGACGATCCTGTGAACGTTCCTGCACCCAAACCGGAAAAGACCGGCTTTACCGGCTTTTTCCGGCATAAGTCCGATAAGCAGAAAACTCCGGCGCAGGTGGTGGCACAGTCCGGGACTGCAGAACCGGTGGTCAGCGTGATGGAGGACGAAGGCGACCCCTTTGCCAATGCGCGGGCCCATTCGTCTCCCGCACCGGCTCCGGTGCCCATCGGCCAACAGCCCCCAGTCAAGGCCATCCCCACCATGGAGCCAGTGGTGGTATCCACCCCGGCGGAGCAACCGGAGAATGCCCAGGCTCCTGTTGCAGTAAATCCCCCTGCGCAGGGCACGGCGTCTGCTGCCGCGCCTGCTGTGCAGGAGCCGCTGACCAAAAAGGCGGCGGCCCAGGCCGTAGCTGCGGAGACAGCTGCGGTTACGGCGGAAATCGCCGAAAATATGGCGGGGAGCGAGGCGGAATACCGCTACCCGCCGGTGAGTTTGCTGCATGAAAACGGCGGGGAGAACCACATGGCTGCCGGGGCGGAGCTGCGGAACAATTCCCGCCGCCTTGCGGAGACCTTGGCCAGCTTCGGCGTGGACGCCAAGGCAGGCGACGTGATCCACGGGCCGTCGGTCACCCGGTATGAGTTTACCTTGGATCAGGGGGTAAAGCTCTCCAAGATCACTAATTTGCAGGACGACATCGCCTTGGCGCTGGGCGCCAGCGGCGTTCGTATTGCCGCCGTGCCGAATAAAATCTCTGTGGTGGGTATTGAGGTGCCTAACAAGACGGTGACGCCGGTGCTGATCCGGGATGTGATCGAATCCCGTGACTTTATGGAGCATCCCTCCAAGACGGCCTTCGCCTTGGGGCGGGATATCGGCGGGCGGAATATCATCGGTAATATTGAAAAACTGCCCCATGTGCTGATCGCCGGTACCACCGGCTCCGGTAAGTCCGTGTGCACCAACTCCCTCATCATCAGTCTGCTGTATAAGTCTACACCGGACGAAGTGCGCTTTATCATGGTGGACCCGAAAATGGTGGAGCTGGCCCCCTATAACGGCATCCCCCACCTGTTGATCCCGGTGGTGACAGATCCGAAAAAGGCAGCGGGTGCTTTGCAGTGGGCCGTGTTTGAGATGATGAAGCGCTACAAGACCTTCTCGGAAAACGGCGTGAAGAAGCTGGAGGAGTACAACAAGCTGGCCGCCGTCAGAGAGGACTTGGAAAAGATGCCCAGCGTAGTGGTGGTCATTGACGAGCTGGCGGACCTGATGCTGGTGGCAGCGAAGGAGGTGGAGGAATCCATCTGTCGTGTGGCCCAGATGGGCCGTGCCGCCGGTGTGCATCTGGTGATCGCCACTCAGCGGCCCTCCGCTGACGTCATTACCGGCCTGATGAAGGCCAATATCCCCAGCCGGATCGCTTTTGCGGTGGCCTCCTCTCTGGAATCCCGGATCATTCTGGACACCACCGGTGCGGAAAAGCTGGTGGGTAAGGGCGATATGCTTTACGCCCCGCTGGGTGAGGGAAAACCCACCCGTGTTCAGGGCTGTTTCATCTCTCCGGAGGAGATCGAGGACGTGGTGTCCTATGTGAAGGAAAGCGGCGAGGCCAACTACTCTCAGGAGGTCATTGCCCAGATCGAGCAGTCTGTCCAGGAGAAGGAGAATAAGGGCGGCAAGGGCGCGTCCGCTGCCGCCGATACGGAAAGCAGCGACGAGGACGAGCTGCTGCCCGCCGCTGTGGATGTGGTGCTGGAAACGGGACAGGCCTCTGTGTCTATGTTACAGCGGCGGCTGAAGCTGGGGTATTCCCGGGCGGCCCGCTTGGTGGACCAGATGGAGGAACGGGGGATCGTGGGGCCCTTTGAAGGCTCCAAGCCCAGACAACTGCTCATCACCCGCGCCCAGTGGGACGAAATGCAGATGGGGGGCGCTCCGGTAGTTGAGGATGCGCCGCCGTTTGACACAGGCGATGAATAACAAAGGCGGCGGGAATTCCCGCCGCCTTTTGTTTGAAAATTAACAGGCTTTTTCCACTTGACAAATGTCAGAAAGTGTCTATAATGAATTTCAAATCGACAAAAGCCATGACAAAGTCAGCCGTTTCAGACCAACCTTCAGCGAGGGGGGACAGTGCAAGCCCCCGGTCAGGAGAGATGGTACGCCGCTTTGGAGCAGCCCGCGAGGAGCGGGACGACCCATCCCCGTTACAGGATGACATGAGATACCCGTGCAGCGCGCGTGCGGGTAGATCAGGGTGGTACCGTGAAGTTTTTTCGCCCCTGACAGGAGTCAGGGGCGATTTTTATTTTCCATTTTGGAGGAGGATGTTCCATGAAGTTTTCCAGTAAGATCTTGAAGTGTCAGTTATCTCCGGTTCGTAAGTTCAATCCCTGCGCAGATCAGGCAGTTGCCGCAGGCCGGACCATTTATCATCTGAATATCGGCCAGCCAGATGTAAAGACCCCGGAGTCCTTCTATCAGGCGGTCCGGGAGTTCCGGGAGCCGACACTGGAATACGCACCTGCCTCCGGCCTGCCCGCCTATATCGACGCTGTGCGGGGCTATTACGCCAAGCTGGGCGTGAAGCTGGAACGAGAGGACATTCTGGCCACCTCCGGCGGCGGCGAGGCGCTGGAATTCATCATGGCCTGTATCCTGGACGATGGCGATGAGCTGCTGGTGCCGGAGCCCTTCTACGCCAACTACAATACCTTTACGTTTATGAGCGGTGGCGTGATCCATCCCATTCCCACCTCCGCTGACAACGGCTACCGGTTCGCGGACCGGGAACTGATCGAATCCCAGATCAACGAGCGCACCCGGGCAATTCTGGTCACCAACCCCGGCAACCCCACCGGTCTGGTGCTGACCCACGAGGAGATGCGGGTCATCGCGGACGTGGTCAAGGAGCATGACCTGTTCCTGGTGGCGGACGAGGTGTATCGGGAATTTATCTACGATGACGAGCCTATGGGTACCTTCTGCGAGATGGAGGACATCAAGGATCATGTGATCGTGGTGGATTCCATTTCTAAGCGGTTCTCCGCCTGTGGCGCCCGCATTGGTTCCATCATTTCCCGGAACCGGGAATTTATGGCGGAGGCCATGAAGCTGTGCCAGGGCCGTCTGTGCACTGCCACCCTCGATCAGGCGGGCGCTGCTGCCATGTACGAGCATGTGCAGCCTTCCTACTTCAAGGAGGTCCGGGACGAGTACAAGAAGCGGCGGGACGCTGTGGTAGAGGAGCTGAACAAGATTCCCGGCACCAAGTTCCATACGCCGGACGGCGCCTTCTACATGATGGTAACGCTGCCGGTGGACGATGTGGAAAAGCTTCAGTATTTCCTGCTGGAGGAATTTGAGGACAACGGCGACACGGTGATGTACGCCCCCGGCAGCGGCTTCTATGCCGATCCCGCCGATGGCCGCAGCGAAATCCGGATCGCCTATGTCCACAACTGCGACTATTTGCGCCGGGCCATTCAGCTTCTGGGCAAGGGCATTGCCGCCTATAACGCAAAACGAGGCGTTTGATGCTGCGGCATATCGTGATGTGGAAATTCCGCCCCGGCACGGAGGCGGAGCGGGACCTCTTCCTCACCGGCTTGCAGGGGCTTTACGGAGCCATCCCAGAGCTGAAAAGCTGTCAGGTCCTGCGGGGTATAGAGGGCAGCGACTATGACGCTGTGCTGATTTCGGAATTTGCGGACCGGGCGGCGCTGGAGACCTATAAGAATGATCCCCGACACAAAGCGGTTTCCGCTCTGTGCAAGTCTATCCGGACGGACCGGGCGGCGGTGGATTGCCTGCTGCCGGATCCGGAGAAATAAGGAAAAAGCGCCGGAGGGCTGTACAGACGGCGGAACACAAGCTGAAAACAGGGAGGATACGGCAATGGCCGTTTATACGGAAACAAAAACCTACCACACCAAGGCCCACATGGGCATGATCGACGTCACGGAGGACTTCCGTCATGCGGTGGAAGAGGCCGCCCGGCAGAAGAATATCCGGAACGGCACGATCACCGGTTTTACCACCGGCGGCGTGGCGGCGCTGACCACGCTGGAATTTGAGCCGGGACTGGTGGGGCATGATCTGAAGGCTGCACTGGATGTGTTTTCCCCTTACCGGGACGAAAAAGGCCGCGTGATCCACTATCAGCACCACGATACCTGGCATGATGACAACGGTTCCTCCCACATCAAGGCGCTGCTGCTGTCCCCCTTCATCACGGTGCCCATTGTGGCGGGACGAATGACGCTGGGACCCTGGCAGAATTTGACCTTGGTGGAGTGCGACACCCGGGACCGGGTGCGGGACATCGTGTTTCAGATCATGGGAGAGTAAACAAAAAGCGGAACGGCTCAGAACGCATCAGCAAGAAAGTCTCGGCTTACCGGGGCTTTCTTTTTTGGGAAAAGCAGGTATAATAACAGAGAAAGGACGTGGTTCTGTGCTGCAATCCACCTTGTGCTATCTGGAGCAGGGGGACGAATACCTGATGCTCCATCGGGTGAAAAAGGAACATGACGCCAACCGGGATAAGTGGATCGGCATTGGTGGCAAGTTTGAGGACAAAGAAAGCCCGGAGGACTGTCTGCTGCGGGAATGCCGGGAGGAGACAGGCCTGACCCTGACAGACTACCGCTACCGGGGACTGGTGACCTTTGTGAATACGGAGTGGCCCACGGAGCATATGCACCTGTTCACTGCTACCGGTTGGACCGGAGAACCTCACGTCTGCGACGAGGGGGATCTGGCGTGGATCAAAAAGGCGGAGCTGTTAGCCTTGCCCATGTGGGAGGGAGATAAAATCTTTCTGCGGCTGCTGGACTCCGACGAACCGTTTTTCTCCCTGAAATTGTGTTACGATGGGGATCGGCTGGAAAGCGCGGTCCTGAACGGGAAGCAGGTGGAACTGTGAAAAAGGTATTGCTGTTTGGGTTTGAAACGTTGCCGGAGATCTTAACGGTGGCGGAAATCGTTCAGCAGGCTGGCGGAGAGGCCGTGCCGGTGGCGAAGGAGAACTGCGGCTTAACGCTGGAAGCCTTGGCCCGGGGAAAGACCGGCGGAGAGACTGGTATGCCCATCGGCGGGAAGATGCTGGTGTTCTGCGGACTGGAGCGGGAGTTGGACGGTCTGCTGGCGGCGCTGCGGCAGGCCGGGGTCATGTGCCTGAAGGCGGTGTTGACGCCGAACAACCGGAACTGGACACCGGGACGGCTTTACCGGGAGCTTCAGCGGGAACACCGGGCTATGGGGAGGGGATAGAATGAAAATTCTGATCTCGGCGTGTCTGCTGGGCCTTCCCTGCCGGTATGACGGCGCATCCAAGCCACAACCCTGGGTGGAGGAACTGGCGCGGCACCACGAATTGATCCCGGTGTGCCCAGAGCAGATGGGCGGTCTGCCCACCCCGCGAAACCCGTCGGAACGGCGGGGGGACCGAGTGGTGATGCGCACCGGGGAGGACGTGACGGAGCAGTACCGCCGGGGGGCGGCGTGTGCCTTGCGGTTGTATCAGCTGCTGGGCTGTGAGGCAGCGGTGCTGAAGGAGCGAAGTCCCTCCTGCGGCTGCGGAGCCGTTTACGATGGCACATTTACCGGCACCCTCACCGCCGGAGACGGCGTAACGGCGGCGCTGCTGCGGGCACACGGGATCCATGTGCTGGGAGAAAATCAGGTCTTGGAGCTGCTGGCGCCGGACGGGGAAAAGCCGTGAAAGGCAGGTGAAACAATTCCAAAACGTATAATCTCACCGAAATATGACGAAGCGGAGATGGGTTTTCCATCTCCGCTTCGATTTTAGAAAATTCATGGGGTGTCGATGTGGGCGCGGATGCGCTGCATGATCATCTCCAGGGCCACCAAATTGCGGCCGCCCTCCAAAACGATGATGTCGGCAAATTTGCGGCTTGGCTCCACATACTGCTCGTGCATGGGTTTTACCGTGGTGAGGTATTGGGTGACAACGGATTGGAGGGTTCTGCCTCGTTCCTCCACATCCCGCAGAGCACGGCGGAGGATGCGGACATCGGCATCCGTTTCCACGAAAATTTTGATGTCGAACATATCCCGGAGGGTAGGGTTCTGGAAAATCAGGATACCCTCTACGATGATGACCTTGGTGGGGAGGATCTCCCGGGTCTCCTCCGTGCGGTTGTGCTCCACATAAGAGTAGACCGGGCAGCGGATGGGGCGGCCCTCTTTCAACTCCTTCAGATGCTCGATGAGCAACTCTGTATCAAAGGCGGCGGGGTGGTCATAATTTACCTTGGCCCGTTCTTCCAGAGTCTTGCCGTCCTGACGCTTATAGTAATTGTCATGGCCGATGACGGTGACTTCCGGGCCGAAATGCTCTTTCAGATGCCGGGTAAGGGTGGTTTTGCCGGAGCCGGTACCGCTGGCGATACCGATCAGGATGGTACTCATGAGGGTCCTCCCATTTCATATAAAGTAGCGGGCGCGCGGGTTGCATATTGGTGATGGCAGGCGTATTTTTTCCGTATGGTTTGCAGTATATAATTTTATTATAGGTGTCCGGCAACATGAAAGCAAGAAAAAGTATGAAATTCCTGTGAAATCGACCCGGCTCTACTTGACTGAATGTACAAAAATCGGTATTATGTAAAGTGTAAATTTACGAGAGTCTAATACTGTCGAGTGCGGATACAAGGAGGACCACTATGGCGATGAAGCGCTGCCCCGACTGCGGGGAGAAATACTCCGATACCTATAAGTATTGCCCCTTCTGCGAGGAGGAAGAGGTTTTGCGAAAGGGCAAGGACCGGGGAGGCCGGCGGGCCCGGCAGAGCCGTCATTTCAGCGTGCTGACGCCGATACTGGTGGTGTTGATCCTGATCATGTCGGGGATTTTACTCTTCCTGCTGCGGGATGACAAAAGTCCTACCGGCCCCAAGGATCCGGTGACGCCTCAGCCCGGCGTGGTGACGCCGGTGCAGCCGGATGACAGCGCGGAGAAGGATCCCTCGGAACCGGGCGAGACGGAGGAGCCTGAGGATAATACGGATCCCGGCGTGATGCCGGATGAACCGGATACCACCACGCCCAATACACCCAATACACCCACAACACCTACTGCGCCGAGCACAACGACCGGCAGCATCGCTACTGTGGTGAACGCCGCTACCGGCGTCAATGTCCGACCGGATCCCAGCACCAGCGGCACACCCGTCGCCTCCTTGAAGAACGGCGACGAGGTGAAGGTGGTGAAGGATGCCGGAAACGGCTGGTATGAGATCACATTCTCCGGCCCCGGCGGTCGGGACACCACCGGTTATATGAAGGGTGAGTTCCTGTCAACCACGGCGGGGACCTCCTCCGCAGGTACTTCCAGCACCACCACGGGCACGACGGGTACGACCGGCAGCACCGCAACAACGTCCGGGAACCTGAAAACCGGCAGCGGCAAGGTGATCAATGCCGGCGGCGGTGTGTTCGTCCGTTCCGGCCCCGGCAAGAGTTACGATTCCATTGCCACCCTGACAAATGGCAGCGATGTGAAGATCGTATCCAGCGCCGGTGACGGCTGGTATCAGATCACCTTCTCCGGCAACGGCGGAAAAACTACCACCGGCTACATGAAGGGCGATTATCTGGCCAACAGCTGAGCATACGCTTTTCCGACAGCTCCCCGGACGCGGCGCGTTCGGGGGGCTGTTTACCCATTGCCAAGGTGGGAAAATCATGGTATGATGCAGCTATCGGTCCGCCGGAGGCGGACAGCAGCCGAAAAAAGCGGCTGTACTCAGCGAGAGGAGTTTTGAATTTCTCATGACCACCAAGGAATTTCAGGAGCGGTCCGATCTGCGGATCTTTCTGTCTTATTTCAGGCCCCATAAGAAGCTGTTTGCTCTGGATATGGTCTGCGCCCTTACCATTGCGCTGATCGATCTGGCCTTTCCGTACCTGTCCCGCTGGTGTATGTACGAGTTGCTGCCGCAGAACGCATACCGCACCTTTTTTACAGTGATGGCGGTGGCTGCTGCGGCTTTCGCCGTGCGGGGTGTGTTGACTTATATCATCGGTTACTACGGGCACACCTTTGGTATTCTGGTAGAGGCAGACATCCGTCGGGATCTGTTCCGCCATATGCAGGAACTGGATTTCGGCTACTATGACCGCAATCGGACCGGCGCCCTGATGAGCCGCCTGACCAGCGAGCTGTTTGAGATCACGGAGCTGGCCCATCACGGCCCGGAGGATATTTTCATCTCCGGCGTGACCGTCATCGGTGCGCTTGTCATCATGTTTACGATCCAGTGGCGGCTGGCGCTGGTGATCGCTGCCATTCTGCCGGTGTTTTTGATCGTGGTGTGGACCTGCCGCCGGTCTATGAGTCATGCGTCCCGCCAGGTGAAGCAGAAAACCGCCGTTATCAATGCGGGGATCGAGTCCGGCATTTCCGGTATCCGCACGGCAAAGGCCTTCGCCAACGAAGCAGAGGAGCTGGAGAAGTTCAATGTCTCCAACAACGTTTACAAGACCTCCAAGAAGGAATTTCATAAGGCTATGGGCCGATTCAACGGAGTGATGGAATTCTTCCTGTCCATCCTCTCTGTGGCGGTGATCGCCGCCGGCGGCGTCCTCATTATGCGGGGCGAGCTGAATACCGTGGACCTGATCACCTTCAGCCTGTATATCACAACCTTTGTGAATCCCGTTCGGAAGCTGGCCAACTTTTCCGAACTGCTGGCCAATGGCACCGCCGGTTTTTCCCGCTTTCTGGAGCTGATGCGGACGGAGCCGGCCATGAAGGACGCACCGGACGCCGTGGAGCTGACCGATGTAAAGGGGCAGGTGGATGTGGACCACGTCAGCTTTGCCTATGAGGGAGATCTGGATGTGCTGCACGATGTGGATCTGCATATCAAGGCGGGAGAGACGCTGGCGGTGGTGGGACCTTCCGGTGGCGGAAAGTCCACCCTGTGCAAGCTGATCCCAAGATTTTACGATGTGACGGACGGTGATATCCGCATCGATGGACAGGATGTGCGCCACGTGACCCAGCGCTCTCTGCGGCAGCAGGTAGGCGTGGTACAGCAGGATGTGTTTCTGTTTGCTGACAGCATTTTGAACAACATCCGCTGCGGCAAGCCGGAGGCCACTGAGGAGGAGGTCATCCGTGCGGCGCGGCTGGCGGAGATCTACGACGATATTCAGGCCATGCCTGACGGTTTGGAGACCTATGTGGGTGAGCGGGGGACGCTGCTCTCCGGTGGACAGAAGCAGCGGATCTCCATTGCCCGGATCTTTTTGAAAAATCCGCCGGTGCTGATCTTAGACGAGGCTACCTCGGCGCTGGACAGCGTGACGGAGGCGAAATTGCAGGAGACCTTTGAGCGGCTTTCCCAGGGGCGGACCACCATTATCATCGCCCACCGATTGTCCACCGTGCGCAACGCGGACCGCATCGCGGTGATCGAGGACGGCCGGGTGGCGGAGCTGGGGCGGCACGATGAGCTGATGGCGAAAAACGGCGCCTACGCCCGATTGGTGCGGACGCAGGAGCTACGCCATGGATAAGAGCAAGCTGCTGGATCAGTGCGGTGCACTGGGAGAGGATCGGACGCTGCTGGCCCGGGTACTGGATCGGGCCAAGCAGACATCAGAGCGGAATATCCCGGCGGCAACAGACTTTTTAAGTCCCGCCCAGCAAATGCAGGCCACCGACCTGCTTCATGCGGCGGGAATTCCGGAGACGGCGTATACCCGCTGGGGGGGCTACGACGGCGCGGAACGGACGGTGCTCCTGTTCCTGCCGGGTTGGATGGACCCTTCGGACGCCGGGACGTACAGCCCCATCCGGTGTCTGCGGGCGGCCTTCCGGGAGGGAGAGACCCTGACCCACCGGGATTTTTTGGGAAGTCTCATGGGCATGGGGATCGTCCGGGAGAAAATCGGAGATATTTTAGTAGGGTCGGACAGCGCTGATGTGCTGGTGCTGGACACTGTGGCGGAATTTCTGGCGCAAAGCTGGGAGTCCGCCGGACGGGTGAAGCTGCGGGTGGCGGAGATCGACCCCAACTGTGTCCACATTCCGGAAGCTCGCCGGGAGGAACGGCGGGACACGGTGTCCTCCCTGCGGCTGGACGCCGTGTGCTCCACCGGCTTCCGTATGGCTCGCGGCAAGGCTGCGGCGCTCATCGAAAGCGGCCGAGTGCAGCTGAACTGGCGGGAGTGTACGAAGCCGGATAAGACGGTTTCTGAGGGAGATACTGTCTCTGCAAGAGGCTTTGGGAAATTTGAGCTGACGGAGGTGGGAGCCTTGACGAAAAAAGGCCGCATCCCCATCACCGTGCAGTGCTACAAGTGAGAGGTGGTTTCTGTGCTGGAATACGCATTTGAGCGGGTGGACTGCACCGGTTCTGGTGGTTACAGCTTTTTGGGCGGCATTGGACTGGCAACAGTGGGCCATCAGGAGATTATCCGAAAATGGGCTGCCGACGGATGGCGGTTTGCGGGCTGGATCCCGGCCACCCAGCGGGCAGGCGGCTTTATAGAAACGATAGACCTCGTTTTTGAACGGGAAACCGCGGAAAAGGAGTAAATATGGAACAAAAGCAAATAGACCGAATCAATGAATTGGCGAAGAAGGCAAAAAGCCCCGAAGGGTTGACGGAGTGGGAGGAGATGGAGCGCGCCGCCCTGCGGCGGGAATACATCGACTCCGTGCTGGGCAATTTGAAGGGGCAGCTGGATAATACCTATATTGTGGATGAAAAAGGCAACAAAACAAAATTGCAGAAAAAGGGAGAGAAGTAATATGGGAATCCTGTCAAACCTGGAACCGAAGCGGGTATTTGAAATTTTTGAGGAGATGTGCGCCATTCCTCACGGCTCCACCAATACAAAGGCCATCAGCGACTGGTGTGTGGCATTCGGCGAAAAGCTGGGCCTGGAGCATTATCAGGACGAGGCCAACAACGTGATCCTGATCGCTCCGGCCACGCCGGGCTATGAGGACGCCCCGGCGGTGATTTTGCAGGGCCACGTGGACATGGTGTGCGAAAAGGAGGCGGGCTGCGCCAAGGACATGGACAAGGAGGGCTTGGACCTCTTTGTGGACGGCGATCTGGTAGGCGCCAAGGGAACGACTCTGGGCGGCGATGACGGCATCGCCGTAGCCATGGCACTGGCTGTACTGGAGGATACTACTTTGCAGCATCCCCGGCTGGAGGTCGTGCTGACCACCGACGAGGAGATCGGTATGCTGGGGGCCGCTGTGCTGGATGTGACGCCGCTGCAAGGCCGGACCATGCTGAATATCGACTCCGAGGAGGAGGGGATCTTCACCGTGGGCTGTGCTGGCGGCAGCGGCGTGTTCTGCCATCTGCCGCTGGTCCGGGAATCCTTCGCCGGGGAAACACTGGCGGTCCGGGTGTCCGGCCTGGTGGGTGGTCACTCCGGTGTGGAGATCAACAAGGGCCGGGCCAACGCCGATGTGCTGCTGGGGCGTCTGCTGCGGGCCATGTCCGCTGTGACGGAGCTGCGCCTGGTGTCCGCCGCAGGTGGCACCAAGGATAACGCCATTCCCACGGCGGCGGTTGCGGTGGTCACCGTGGCTGACAGTAGTGTGGCCCGGAAGACTGCGGAGACGCTGGCTGCGGAGATGAAGAAGGAATACCGGATCGCGGACCCCGGCTTGACGGTAACCGTGGAAACGGTGGAGACCAAGAGCCTGCCGATGGACGAGGCCTCCACCGGCAAGGCGCTTTGTATGCTGACCTGCCTGCCTAACGGGGTGCAGGCCATGAGCATGGACATTCCCGGTCTGGTGCAGACATCTTTGAATGTGGGCATTCTGAAATGCGGCGACGATGAAATGACGGCGGTGTGCTCCGTCCGCAGCAGCGTAGCCAGCCAGAAGCAGATGGTCCGGGACCGCCTGCGGTGTCTGACGGAGCAGCTGGGCGGCCACGTGGACGTGATCGGCGACTATCCCGCCTGGGAATATCTGCCGGAATCTCCTCTCCGGGAGCGGATGATCGAGGTCTACCGGGAGCAGTACGGCAAGGAGCCGGTGGTGGAGACGATTCACGCCGGTCTGGAGTGCGGATTGCTGGGCGAAAAGCTGCCGGGGCTGGACTGCGTGTCCTTCGGACCGGACCTGACGGACATCCATACGCCCAGAGAGCGGATGCACATCGCGTCTGTCCAGCGGACGTGGAAGCTGCTGTGCGAGGTCCTGAAGCGCAGCAAGTAAACAGGAAAAACAGAGGCAACCCCGATGGATAGTCGGGGTTGCTTTTTTGAGACGGATGTGGTATCCTATTTGAAAATGATTCTCAAATTACAAGGAGACCACTGTGAAAAAACTGTTGATTTGTATGCTGGCTCTGGCGCTGCTGGCAGGATGCGCACCAGCATCCGTGCAGGAACCGGAGGATGGAAAGCTGCACATTGTAGCGACTGTGTTTCCGGCGTATGACTTTGCCAGAGCTGCCGCCGGAGACTTAGCGGATGTGGAATTGCTGTTGCCACCGGGAACGGAAAGTCATTCCTATGAACCCACTCCGGCGGATATTTTGAAGGTGCAGAACTGCGACCTCTTTTTGTATCTGGGCGGGGACTCCGACCAGTGGGTAGAGACGATTTTAGAGGCGGCGGAGCCTACGGGTCGGACACTGGCCCTGATCGACTGCGTGGAGACTCTGGAGGAGGAGCACGTAGAGGGGATGCAAGAGGAAGTGGGGCATCACCACGATGAGGACGAGGATGACCACGACCATGACCACTTAGGGACCGTGACGGAGATCGATGAGCACGTTTGGACCGCTCCGGCCAACGCCGCAGCCATCACCCGGCAGTTTGGGGAGATGCTGGCGGAGTTGGACAGTGCGAATGGGGAGCGGTATCGGGCCAACGCAGAGAAATATGCGGAGGAGATCGACACTCTGGATGGCGAATTTCATGCGTTTTTCGACAGCTTGCCGGACCGGACCATAGTGTTTGGAGATCGGTTCCCACTGCGGTATTTCGCAGAAGAATTTGATCTGCGGTACTACGCGGCATTTCCGGGATGCTCCACCCAGACGGAACCGTCCGCCGCGACCATTGCTTTTCTGACGGACAAGGTACGGGAGGAAGGAATCTCGACTGTCTGGTATATTGAGTTTTCCAATCATCTGGTGGCGGACGCCATCGCCGAGGCTGCGGGGGCGGAAACTGCCATGTTCCACACCTGCCACAACGTGTCCCCGGATGAATTGGCGGGAGGAGAGACGTATGTGACGCTCATGCGGGGGAATCTGGAGCGGCTACGGGCACATTTGAACGAAAGGTGAGAAAATCTGCATAAAGAAAACGAAAAAGCACGGCAAAGCCGTGCTTTTTCTGTGAATTTGTAAGTATTAGGGGCCAAACAGGAGCCGCACGGTGAGGGCAGCGGTGAGAAAGCCGGTGAGGTCTGCCGCCAGCGCTGCCGGGACGGTGTGGCGGGTACGGACGATGCCGGCGGAGCCGAAGTAGACGGCAATGGTGTAAAAGGTGGTTTCCGTGCTGCCCAGCATGACGGCGGCCACCCGGCCGATGTAGCTGTCGGGTCCATGGGAGGCCATCAGATCGCTGGCGATGGCCAGTGCGCCGCTGCCGGATACGGGGCGGACCAGCATTAGCGGCACGGTTTCCGCAGGGATACCCAGAAGGTTCAAAACCGGGGCACACAACCGGGCCAGCGCATCCATGGCGCCGGAGGCCCGGAACATACTGACGGCGGTGAGCAGACCCACCAAAGCGGGGATCACATGGAGCAGGACTGTGAGACCGTCCTCCGCGCCGCGGGTCAGGGCGGCATAGACATTGACACGGCGTCCGGCACCGCAGGCGGCGGTTCCCGCCAACAGCAAAGGGATGATAAGATTGGAGGGATTCATACGGGACCTCCTTTTCGGTGGGAGAGAAGGTAGGCGGTGAGCAGTCCGACCGTGACGGATGTGAGAGAACTGATCCAGACAGCAGGCAGAATATCGAAGGGAGCGGTACTGCCGAAGGCAGCCCGGACCGAGGCTACGGTGGTGGGCAGAAGCTGGATGGAGGCAGTGTTGAGTACGACCAGCAGGCATAGCTCGTCACTGGCGGTGCCGTCGCAGTTTCGAGCCATCCGCCGGGCGGCTTGGATCCCCAGCGGCGTGGCGGCGTTGCCAAGGCCCAAAAGGTTTGCGGAGACATTGGCAGAGACTGCCGCCAATGTCTCCTCGTCCCGGCTGGCATTGGGCAGCAGACGGCGCAGCAGAGGACGGAACAGTATAGCGATGCGGCGGGACAGGCCGCAAACGTTCAGGATCTCCATGACACCGCTCCAAAGGCAGAGGATGCCGGCCATGGAAAGACTTAGTTCCAGAGCAGACTGGGCGCCGTTCAGTGCAGCGGCAGCTACGACATCTAATGTACCGTTGTAGACACCATAGAAGAACGCGATCACAACCATGCCAGTCCAGACCCAAGACATTGCCATACCGTTACACGCCTCCATTTTCTCAAAAATCGTAAAAAATATAGGTACCGGGCTGGATCGCCGGTGTTATATAAAACTCTATGCGGAGCGCTGCGAGACCATGCTGAAAAGGCGGCGTTTTGTGAAAGTATGCAAATTAGAATCGATGAAAGCCCACTTGCTGAAATCAGCAGGCGGGCCTTCAAAAGAATGAGAAGGTAAAATACGATTTGGTCATCCGGGTAGGAAATGTACAAAAGTCAGTTCTTTTTGAGTGCTCCGAAATAATCCTTCAGGACCGCGAAGCACTCCTCGCGGAGAATACCGCCGAGAACCTGGGGTTTCCAGCCGGAGCGCTCAAATACGATTTGGGAAGGGCTACAACCTTCCTCGCCAAAAATGCTTTCCAGTTCTTGACTGCTGGCGCCGTAGACCAGACGACCGAGTTTGGCCCATACCATGGCTCCACTGCACATAAAGCAAGGCTCACAACTTGTATACAAAGTGTATGCCCGCAGATCAGTGATGCCGGTCTGACTACAAAATTCTCGAATCAGACCGGCCTCTCCGTGGAAGGTGGGGTCGTGTCTGGTGTGGATCTGATTTTCGTTGGAAAAGACGATCTTACCATCTTTTACAAGGACAGCGCCGAAGGGTTCATTTCCATGGGCAACGGCTGCCTTGGAAAGAGCGAGCGCTTCTTTCATAAAGATTTGGTCATTCATGATTGGATCCTCCTATCGTTTTGGAAAATGCGTTGTTGTAAAAAGCATAGCAGGCAGAAAAGAGAATGTCAATAAAAGACGAAAAAGCCCGGAGAGAGTTCTCTCCGGGCTTTATTGTTGCAGATTATGTGGAATTAGTTCTCGGACTCTGCCATGCGGTAGCCTACGCCTACTTCTGTGAAAAGATATTCCGGCTCGGCGGGATTTTTCTCGATCTTCCGGCGGATATTGGCCATGTTGACTCGGAGGATCTGGTTGTCACCGCTGGCCCGAGGACCCCACAGCTCCTTGATGATGGAATCGTAGGTCATCACACGGCCGGCGTGTTTGCCTAACAGGGCTACGATCCGGAATTCGCTGAGGGTCAGCTTGGCGTTTTCGCCCCGGACGAGGACCTGATGCTTGTTGTAGTCGATGGTGAGGTCGCCTACGGTGTAGGTGCCCTGCTGGGCGATCTCACTGTTACCGGTAGCGGTGCGGGTATGGCGGATGGCTGTCCGTACACGGGCCAGCAGCTCATCGGTGCCGAAGGGCTTGGTGAGGTAGTCGTCAGCCCCTAAATCCAGGGCGGAGACTTTATCTTGCTCGTGGGAACGAGCGGAGACCACCACCACAGGCAGGGTGGACCAGCTGCGGAGCTGGCGCAGAATGTCCAGCCCATCCATATCCGGCAGTCCCAGGTCCAGAATTACCAGATCCGGGCAGTGGGAGGAGATCATGGACATGGCCTCGGACCCGCTGGCGGCCCGCATAGCCTCGTAGCCATTGGCGGTGAGAATGGTGGAGATAAAGCGGGCGATGCTCTTTTCGTCCTCGATGACCAAAATCTTTTCACGGATGTTCATAGGGTTTCCTCCTCGGATAAATCAGTGGAAATAGCGGGATCGGCGGGGGGCATGGGCAGGCAGAAGATAAATTCCGCGCCGTCCGGGTGGTTATGGGCGGTGAGACGCCCGCCGTGGGCCTTGACTACGGCGCTGCACACCGAAAGCCCCAGACCCATGTTCCGCTTGCCGTCTCCCGTGGGGGGAGAGGCATGGCGGATAGAATAGTCGAATAAGTGGGGCAGGAGGGCCGGGGAGATGCCCTGGCCGTTATCCCGGACAGAGAAGGCTGCGAAGCCATCCTCCGTTTTTTCTGCCCGGAGATGGATGGCGGTGGTGGTTTGGCCGTGGATGACGGCATTTTCGATCAGGTTGGAGAGAACCTGCTCGATGAGGATGGGGTCCATAGGGACCATGAGTAGCTCCGCCGGGACCTCTACGGAGAATTTAATGTCAGGAAGTCGCTTGCGGGCTTTCTGAACGGCATCTGCCAGGACTTCCTCCACCGGCTCTAATTGCTTGTTCAGTTCCGTTTGGTCGCTGCCGATACGGGTGATGGAAAGAAGATTTTCCACAGTGCGGATCAGCCACTGGGCCTCCTGCTTCACATCCTCCAGCAGGGAACGGCGGTCCTCTTGGGAGAGATTGGGATTATCCAGAACGGCGGAGGTGGAGCCGATGATAGAGGTCAGGGGGGTGCGGATGTCATGGGATACGGAACGGAGCAGGTCAGCCCGCATCCGGATCTTTTCATTTTCCATTCGAAGCTTGTCCAACTGGCGGGTTTTGGTGGTCAGAGCGGAGGTGATGACAGAAACGCTGAGAAAGGTCAGGAAGGACAGGGGATAGCCAGTGATGGTCAGGTTGAAGGCCCAATAGGGGAAAGTGAAGAAAAAATTGACGGCGATGACGCCCAGTACCGCAGAAAATAGACCCCAGAAATAGCCTGTGGTCAGACGGGAAGTCAGCAGCACGGTCAGTACGAAAACTGGCGTGGCGAAGCCGGCGCTGGGGTCCAGCCTCTGTAGTAGGATACAGAAGGCCACGGCCACAAAGAGGATCAGCGCGGTGACAATGAGGTCCCGCATGGAGAAGGGGAATAGGGTGGCCAGGCTGTTCTTGGGTTTGGAATTGGAATGAGACATAGGGAGCCTCCTTGCTGGTTTCAGTATAGCAGACGGATCGTTAAATTGTTGCTAAAAAATAAATGGGAGGATGGAGAAAACGTACAGCTTCGGCTGGGCACGGAAAAAGCGTTGTACGAAAGGATACACTTTTTCTGAAAATCTGCCGGAGGAGTGGAATGGAGGGACAGCTTTGGAGAAGAAACAGGAGGATGGCCGCTTTTGCAGGGCCTATCTGCGGACCATGGATCCGGAGCAGGCTGCCGCAGAGATCGGCAGACGGGACGGCTACGCCATGCTGGGGCAGAAGGGGACCCAACAGAAGCTGGAACGGATGCGCTGCGATGCGGCGGCGCAGTTGAAGCGGGAGGATGTGCTGCGGCAGCTGGCCCGGCTAGCCTTTGGCCGGGTGGATGACGCGGTGACGCTGGCTTTACGTCGGGGAGAGACCGAGCTGGAGGGACTGGAGTTGTCGGCTGTATCTGAACTAAGGGTAACAGAAAAGGGCGTGGAGGTCAAGCTGGTGGACCGGGTACGGGCGTTAGAGACGCTGTGGAAGCTGCTGGAGGCCAGCGAACCCCAGCAGGCAGATCCACTGTATCAGGCGCTGGCGGCGCTGCCGGGGGAAACGGGAGACTGGGATGAGAAATGATGTGATCCGGTTTTCCCGTAAGCAGAGGCAGGTGCTGACCTGGTGGCGGCGGGGCCGATGGCAGGCTATCATCTGTGATGGGGCAGTCCGCAGCGGAAAGACATTTTGCATGGGGCTGTCCTTTTTTCTGTGGGCACAGAGCTGTTTTGATGGACGGCAGTTTGCCTTGTGCGGCAAGACGGTGGGGGCACTGCGGCGGAATTTGCTGACGGAGTTAGTCCCCTGCCTGCGGCGGATCGGCATGAGCGTGCGTGAAAACAGGAGCGCCAATTCCCTGACGGTGGAGTTTGGCGGGCATCGGAATCAATTTCTGCTGTTTGGCGGGAAGGACGAGTCCAGCGCGGCGCTGATTCAGGGGAGCACATTGGCGGGGCTGCTGTTGGATGAGGCGGCACTGATGCCCCAATCGTTTGTGGAGCAGGCGGTGGCCCGATGCAGCGTCCGGGGCAGTAAACTATGGTTCAACTGCAATCCGGAGGGGCCGGAGCACTGGTTCTACAAGGAGTGGATCGAGAAGGCAGAGAGCCGGGGGGCGTTGCGGCTGCACTTTACGATGGAGGATAATCCAGGCCTGCCGCCGGAGATCCGGCAGCGGTATGAACGGCTGTATACGGGCGTGTTTTACCGACGGTTCGTGCAGGGAGAATGGGCGGCGGCTCAGGGCCTGGTGTATGACTTTTTCGACCCGGCCAAAGACGCGGTGCCAGTGCCGAATGGCCCCTTCAGCCGGTGGCGGGTATCTGTGGATTACGGGACGGTGAATCCGCTGTCCATGGGCCTCTGGGGGGAGCGGGACGGCGTTTGGTACCGGGTAGAGGAGGTCTATTACGATTCCCGCCGGGAGGGACGGCAGAAAACCGATGCAGAGTACGCGGATATGCTGGAGCGGCTGGCGACAGGGCGGGAGATCCAGCGGGTGATCGTGGATCCGTCGGCGGCCAGCTTCATCGAGACGTTGCGGCAGCGGGGGTGGCAGGTGAAGAAGGCCAACAATGATGTGGCTGACGGGATCCGGGTGACGGCGGATCTGCTACGGCAAAAGCGGATCGTGCTGTGTGATACCTGCCGGGACTGTCTGCGGGAGATGGCCCTTTACTGCTGGGACGAAAAGGCAGGAAAGGATGCACCGAAAAAGGAGCACGATCACGCCATGGATGAGATGCGGTACTTTGCCATGGATCTGTCAGGCGGGGAAAAGGGTGGATTTGCGGCAGTCAGCGTGGTGAGAGGCGGATATCGTTAGATGATGAAAACGGAAATGTGTAAAGTGTTGTATGGAACCGTGCACCAAAAGCAGGTGTGGGCAGGAGAGTAGGAGGCCGATTTCCGAAGGGAGGAGAGGTTCGTTTGAATTTTTGGAAAAGGAGAGGCGATGAAGCGGCAACGGCCCAGGCTGTGCAGCTGCGGGACCGGGAGCGGCATCCCTATGCGGGGCTGCGGAGCTTTACACCTCAGCGCGGTGGAGAACTGCGGTTGTATCAGGCTGTGCGGGAGGCCGTGCCGGTGGTAGATGCCGCCGTGTGCAAGCTGATCCGCCTCAGCGGAGGTGCGTTGGTATTCTGTGAGGATCCGGAGACAGAAAAGCGGCTGCGGGACTTTTTAGAACGGGTCCCGGCGGGACGGGGACAGTATGGTATCAACGCATTTTTGGAGCAGTACCTGGAATCACTACTGATCTGCGGTAGCGCCGTAGGTGAGATGGTGCCGGCGGCGGGAAACCGGGATCTGGCGGCACTGCTGTGCGGACGGATGGACCGGATCGAGCTGAGAGAGGGAGAAAGCCCACTGGATTTTCAGATTTTCGGGCCGGATGAGCGGGGGCGGATGGCCGCTCTGCCGTATCAGGAGCTGCTGTTGTTCACTCCGCTGCATCCGGAAGCCGAGCACCCCTACGGTGTGTCGCTGCTGCGGGGATTGCCATTTATGGCAGACATTCTGATGAAGATCTACAACACGGTGGGGATCAACTGGGAACGGTGCGGCAATATGCGGTTTGCCGTGACCTGCCGGGATAGTGATGGCAGTGCCGCAGAGCGGGGGCAGATCCTGGCTCAGGAGTGGAGCCGGGCTATGCAGGATACCAGAAGCGGCAGTGTCCGGGATTTTGTGGCAGTGGGAGATGTGGATATCAAGGTCATCGGCGGCGACGCACCCATTCTGGACAGTCAGGTGCCGGTGCGACAGGTGCTGGAGCAGATCGTGGCGAAAACCTCCATCCCGCCCTTTATGCTGGGGCTGAACTGGAACTCCACGGAGCGGATGAGCGCCCAGCAAGCGGATATGCTCACCACGGAGATCACTGCTATTCGACGGACGCTGACGCCGGTGGTGGAACAGATCTGCCGGATGTGGCTGCGGATGCAGGGAGAGACGGCGGCGTTCCGAGTGGACTGGGAGGATATCAACTTACAGGATGAGGTGGAGGAAGCCAAGGCGGAACTGTACCGGGAGCAGGCAAGGAAGCTGCGGATCGAGAACAATGCGGCGGAGGGAACGGCGTGACGAGCCTTGGGTTCCGCGAACGGAGGTGAGCCGCGGCGAGAGCCGCGTCAAGTGTTTTGCGGAGCAAAACCTTGAAATCGGCGGGTTTTACTCGACGATTTGAGTGAAGTAAAGGGGGCCCCGCAAAAGCGGCGCTTTTGTGGGGCGAGCCAAGGCGGAGCCGTACCGGGAACAGGCAAGGAAGCTGCGGATCGAGAACAATGCGGCGGAGGCTGCAAAGAAAGCGTGACAGGAGGGAAATGGATGCTGGCAAAGGAAGAACTGGATCAGATCAACCGGTTCAGCAAGGCGGAGCTGACGGCGGATCAGGTGTATACATTCAGCGTGCGGCTGTGCGATAACGAGGTGGACCGGGACTTTGAGCGGTTCGGGACGGAGGATCTGGACCGACTGGGAGAATTGTTTTTAGGCAAGAGTGGAATCTTTGATCACCAGTGGTCCGCTAAGGGCCAGACGGCCCGTATTTACCGGACGGAGGTGGTGCGGGAACCGGGCACCGTGACGGCGGCGGGGGATGAGTACCGTTGGCTGAAGGGGTGGGCCTACCTCATGCGGACGGAGAAGAATCAGGAGCTTATCACAGAGATCGAGGGTGGTATCAAGAAAGAGGTCAGCGTGGGATGCAGCATGGGGCGGAGCGTGTGCTCCGTGTGCGGTGTAGAAAATGGTGCCTGTGGCCATGTGAAAGGTCAGATGTACGACGAAAAGCTGTGCTTTATGGAGTTGAAGGACCCAAAGGACGCCTATGAGTGGTCCTTTGTGGCGGTGCCCGCCCAGCCCAGAGCCGGTGTGGTGAAGCGATTTGGCTCCGAGGGAGCAGAACTGCGAATGCTGCGTAAGCAGGCGGAGCTGGGCCAGCGGTATCTGGCGGGCCTGCGCCGGGAGGTGGTGCGACTTGCCATGCTGACAGACGGGCATCTGGATGGCAAAATTTTCGCCAAGGCCGTTGGGCGACTGGAGGAGGCGGAATTACTGGAACTCAAGGGAGCCTATGAGACCCAGATCGCAAAGAAATTTCCCGTGGCGCCGCAGTTGCGGCAGCAGGTGGAGACCAAGCGGGAGGATGAAGCGGTGTTCCTTGTCTGATGGGACAAACACAATATGAGGGAGGAAATTGCATGAACGTTTCTTATGAGGGCATCGGCCAGTGGGCCGCCACCTTTGCCTGCGACGGCGTGTCCGCAGGGCAGGTGGTGAAGGTCAGCGGCAGCGGAGCAGTTGCCAAATGTGCGGACAATGGCGGCTTTGAGGGCGTGGTGCTGTCCGTTGCCAGAGACGGCAAAGCCTGCTCTGTGGCAATGGGTGGCATGGTAACGGTAAGCTATACCGGGGCTTCCGCGCCTGCTGCGGGTTGGAACTCTTTGGCAGCGGACGGCAGCGGCGGCGTGAAGGTCGTTTCTACCGGTGGCAAGAGCTATCTTGCCGTAGAGGTGGATACCACTGCTAAAACCGTGACCATTGTGCTGTAAGGAGGGGAGAGAATATGGCTTATCATTATGAAAACCTGAAGCTGGAAAAGGGTATGTACGGTCAGAGTGGCCGCAGTTTTGCGCAGACGCTGGAAACCCTGGACCCCAGTGAGAACTACAAGGGCACCTCTCTGGAGGGACTGGACGCCTTCCAGCGTCAGCTCAAGCGTTTTGACATCAAGGTGAAGGGGGCGGGCAGCGACAGAGTGGAAAAGTTTTTCTGGTCTACGGAGTCCGCTGTGCTGTTCCCGGAATTCGTGTCCCGCGTGGTTCGCCAGGGCATGGAGGAGGAGAGTATCCTGCCGGATATCACCGCCACCGTTACCAATTTTGACGGTATGGATTACCGTTCCATCGCATCCACTCCTACGGAGGAGGAAAAGAAACTCAAACGTGTGGAGGAGGGTGCGCAGATCCCCCAGACTACCATTCATACCCAGGAGAATCTGGTACGTCTTCATAAGCGGGGCCGGATGCTGGTGGCTCCTTATGAGGCCATCCGCTTCCAGAGACTGGACCTGTTTGCCGTGACGCTGCGGCAGATCGGTGCGTACATGGGCCGGATGCATCTGGAGGACGCCGTGAAGGTACTGAAAGACGGCGACGGCAACAGCAATGCTGCCAAAGTCTATGAGGTAGGCAGCAATCCCATCGGCGGTACCAAGGGCACTCTGAGCTATGACGCACTTCTGGACTTCTGGGCGCAGTTCGATCCCTATACCATGAATACCATGCTGGTGAGCAATGACATGATGCTGGCCATGCTGAAGCTCAGCGAGTTCCAGAATCCCAATACCGGGCTGAACTTCCAGGCCACTGGCAAGTTGACCACTCCTCTGGGGGCTAAGCTGCTGCGTTCCAGCGCCGTGCCTGCCGGGACCATCATCGGTCTGGATAAGAACTACGCCTTGGAGCAGATCTGCGGCAGCGAAGTGGTGGTGGAGTATGACAAGCTCATCGACCGCCAGCTGGAGCGGGCAGCCATTACCTCGGTTTCCGGCTTTGCAAAGCTGTTTACCGACGCAGCCAAGGTGCTGAAGGTCTGAGCCTGTCCGCCATGCCGGGATCTCCGGTAGGGCGGGACTGAAATGGAAGGGGGAATGACCTATGGAAATAACGGCGGTCGCATTAGCAGCGGAGCTGTGCGGCGCCTCTCAGGAGGACCTGCTGCTGGCGGTACTGTGTGAGGCAGCGGAGGCGGCTTGGGAGAGCCGTCTGGACCCCGGCGTGACGAAGGAGGATTGCGGCGGCGCGCTGCGGTGCGCGGCGGCGTTCATGGCGGCGGCGGACTATCTGGGAAAACAGTGCAGGGCAGAGTCCTTTACCGTGGGTGAGGTGACGGTACGGCAGAGCGGCGGCCGATCCGCGGCTGTGATGGCGGAGACCTTGCGGCAGACGGCGGAGCGGCTGATGCGTCCCTATGCCGCCTCCGGGGATTTTTGTTTCAGGGGGGTGCGGGGATGACCGGCGTGATGGGGGAGATTCTGGAACGCTACGGCCAGACCGTGACGCTACGAAGCAGAGACGGCGAAAAGTCCGTCCGAGCCTTTATTCAGCCTGCCGTTGCCCGGAATGAGACGGTGCCGGGGGAGCAGACCCCTATCGGTTGGATGGACGAACGACTGTGGAGGTATACCGGGCTGGAAGAAGTCCAGCCGGGGGATACCGTCATTTGGAGGGGACGAAGCTTCCGGGTACGAAGTAGCCGGGAACACGCCCTGTCGGACGAGATCAATCACTGGTGGGCCTCACTGGAACCAGAGCGGAGGGCGGCGAAATGAAGGAGCTGTCACAGATCCGCAAGGCGGTGCTGGACGCCCTGCGCGGGGCCGGAATCGCGGCTATGGAGGCGTTCCCAGTAGAACAGGCCATGACGTACAGTGGCGCGGTAGCGGCGGTGGGCGTCGGCGCGGCCAGCGGGAAAACTGCGGGCTTCTGCCACTATTTAGGAGAGATGAGAGATCCAGAGACGCAGGTGATCCGGGAACGCTATGGCAAGGAGTTGTTCGGGCAGATCACCGTGGAGCTGCGGGCAAATCGGGCAGCGGACTGCGAACGCAGCTGCGAAATGGCCACCGAGGTGCTGCTGGGCGGGCTTCCGGAAGGAGTCCGCACCGGGGAACTCACCTGGGAGGCCATTTGCTGGGAGAAGGCCACGGGGATGTTCCTGCGGCGGGGCGTTCTGGAATGCAGGGCCCTGTTTTTGGCGGAGAGCGCCGTGGAGTCCGGAGAATTTCTGGACTTCCGACTGAAAGGAGTTATGAGCGAGTGAGTGAGATGAGACATGAGCGGCCGGGGGTCTACTCGGTGTATGACGCGTCCAGCGTGACATCCGCCGGACGGGCGGCCAAACGGATCGGCGTGGCAGCCCTGTCTGTTAAGGGGACGGCCAATACAGCGGTGACGCTGACCGGTTATGGCGCCGGTGTGGAGATCTTCGGAGAGGACCTTGCTGATACGCCGGGTATGAGCACACTTTTGAAACTGTTGTTTGCCAACGGTGCATCCACGGTTTACGCGGTACGGGTTGGTGCAGGCGGGGGATTGGAATCTTATCAGGCGGCATTTGCCGCCCTAGCCAACTGTGATGTGCAGGTGGTGGTGTGCGACAGCAGCGAGCTGACCATCCAGAAGGCACTGAAAACCGCCGTGGAAGCGGCATCCGCGGCCAGAGGGGAGCGGATCGGCGTCATTGGCGGTAGCGGAGACACGGCCGCGCAGTTGGTGACCCGGGCGGAGGCCATCAACAGTGAGCGAATGGTACTGGTTGGCCCGGATATGAAGGATGAGAGTGGCAAGGCGCTTTCCGGTGTGTTTGCCGCGGCAGCGGTGGCAGGTGCTATTGCCTGCGGTACGGACCCGGCAGTACCCCTGAACGGGGCGGAGCTGTATGGCATCGGCGGTTTACAGAGCGCTTACAGTGACAATGACATTGACCTGCTGGTCCAAGGTGGCGTAACGCCGCTGGAGGACGTGGGGGGCGTTGTGTCCCCGGTGCGGGGCATCACCACCCGGACAAAAACCGGCAATGTCGCCGACAGTACCTGGCGGGAGTTGACCACCATCCTCATTGCCGACGATGTGATCCCGGCAGTGCGCACTGCCCTGCGGAGCAAGTTTGCCAGAGCCAAGAACACCGCTCAGGGTCGTGGGGCCGTTCGAGCACAGACCATTGTGGAACTGGAAAAGAAAAAGACCGCGCAGATCATTGAAAGCTACGGCGAGGTGGCTGTGACGGCTGTGGCAGATGATTCCACGGTGTGCCTGGTGGAGTTCAGTTTTGCTGTGGCCCATGGGCTGAACCAGATCCGCCTGGCGGTGCATCTGACGGTTTAAGGAGGGACGAATATGAAGGGATTTCCCACCAGTGCGGACATTTATCTGGAATTGGACGGGCGGAAGATCGCTGTGGTACAGAGCTATCGGGCTAAGGCAGCCAAGTCCAGCAAGAATATCGAGGCCTTCGGCGAAAACGAGCCGGTGGCCACCATCGAGGGGCAGAAGAGCTATACTGTGGAGCTGACCCGGCTGTACGCCACGGATACGGCCATTTCCGACGGTATCGACTTCTATCATTTGACGGATTTCTCTCTGGTGATCTGCAAGCCGGACCGCAAGGTCATTTACAGCGGCTGCGAGTGGAGCAGTATTCAGGAGGATGGGGAACTGAATGCCACCGTAGCGGAGAGGGTGACGCTGACGGCGGCCCGGCGTATCGAGACCTCCGCATGAGGATGGTGGATGCGCTGAAACCATTGACGGCAGGGGAGCTGCTGGAGTTGTGGCGGCACTATCGGGAGACAGTGAAAGATCCATTGGAACGGACGCTGCTATGTAATGCCGCTATTCTGCGGGATAGCTGCTATTGTCAGGGAGAAGCGGTTTACGGAGATGAACTGGAGGTCTTGCGGGACCTGACGCCCGGCGAAATGGAAAACCTTCTTCTGCGGCTGGCGGAGGGAGAAGCGCTACCAGAAGAGAGTGGCGGCACCTTTGACCTTCAGCGGTTTGCAGATATGAAGGGGGAATGAACCGGTGGACTATTTACGGGAACTGCGGCGCCGCCAGCAGGCGGTACTGAACCGTCTGCTGACCGGCAGTCCCTCCAAAGAGGAGACCACGGTGGAGGAGAAAGTCCTCCGTTGTGCTGCGGAGGGGACTGAGAGAATGCTTGTCGGACGGGAGAAGGGGGTCTCCCGTCCGACGGCAGAACAGGGAAAGCTGATCGGCTGGTCGGAGAGCGGTGAAGAACTGCTATCGGCAAAGCGGAAAGCGTGGGATGAAGTGAAAGGCGATGGCAGACCGCTGGCTGGGCTGACGGCGCAGGCGGCAGAGTTTCAGCAGACTCGCCGGGCGGATGCTATCTGGCGAAATGAGGCGTTTTCCGAGATGACACTGCCGGGGTTACTGATGGTGAAAGAAAGCGGAGCGGCGATAGAGGCAGAGGATATTTCCCGGGCCGTTCAACAGGACGCACGACGGTATGATGGCGGATTTACCATGTTTTAAGAGGGAGGAATGGCATGAGATTATCCTCCATGCGCTATAAAAATTACACCTGGCCCCATAATCCGGAGACCTTTGTGATGGAATACCGGCGGCAGATGGCGGCCCATAAGGTACCTTTGGGAGGTTGCGTTTTACAGGATCTGGGCGTAAATTGCCGGATCCTGCGGGGCGAGGGAGAGTTTGCAGGGCCGGGAGCCTATGAGGAATTCAAGGCGCTGGCGGCGGTATTTCAGGAGCAAGGACCGGGGATGCTGACGCATCCCGTTTGGCGGACGGACCGGGCGTATTTCGTCTCCCTGTCCGTGACGGAGGAACCGAGGCCGGACTATGTACGGTACAGCTTTGCGTTCTGGGAGGATGACAGCGGCTATGATGGTGGTTTGACGGAAAACAATGATGGCAGGACGTGGCCGGGGAACAGTCTGGCAACGTCTGATGGGAGCGGCGGAGCCGGGCGGGTGTACACAGTGAAGCGTGGAGATACTCTGTGGGGCATTGCCCGGCGCTATGGCGTGACCCTTAGCAGCCTGATTGCCGCCAACCCTCAGATCAAAAATCCTAATCTCATTTATCCAGGGAATGAGGTGAGGTTGCCGTGATAGGTCGGATCTTTACGGCAGACCACCACGTCTATGATCTGCCGCCGCTGCTGAGTTGGAATGTGAGGCACACGGGGACGGTACCCTGCGACAGTTGGTCCGTGACGGCAGTATATCAGCCAGAGATGCTGCCAGTGCTGCGGATGGCGGCGGGATTCGCCGCCATTGAAAATGGAACGACCCAGTTACGGGGGATCGTAGACGAATATACTGTGGAACTGGGTGGCGGGGGAATGACGGTGACACTGTCCGGCCGGGGATACGCCGCGCGGCTACTGGACAACGAGTCCCGGCCTGTGACCTATGAGCGGGTGACGCTGCGAGAATTGATCCGCTGCCATGCGGAGCCTTACGGTATTTCCTGCGGGGCTGTGGCAGATTTGAAGTCTACGGTGCCCTATACCGCCGGGGCGGGGATCAGCCAATGGAAGGTGATCTCAGAATTTTGCCGGACCTATGGAGGCTTCCAGCCTCGATTTGCCAAGACCGGAGAACTACTGGCAACACCGGAACAGGACGGCGGAAAGAGAATTATCCTTGACAGCGGCAGTCCAGTGCTGAATTGCCGAATCCGAGAGGATCACTACGGCGTATTGACGGAAGCACTGGTCATCGACAAACGGCAAAATGTCAGCTATTCTGTGAAAAATCCGGAGATGATCGCCAAGGGTGGCCAGTGCCGCCGGGTGATCTATACGCCGGGGAGGAGCACCTGGGACGCTATGCGCTACACGGGAGAATACCAGATTCGACAATCCCAAAAAGAGGAACAGGCAGTAATGGTGACATTGCCGGGAAGTTTTGGCGCATTTCCGGGGGACCGGGTGACGGCGAGGTTGGAAAAGCTGGGCCTTACCGGAAGTTACCGGGTGGCGGAGACAGAAAATCGGTTTTCCGCCAGAGAGGGAGCTGTGATGATCTGGATATTGAAGGAGTGTGGATAAGATGTGGCTGGCAAAGAACATGAAGCAGGCGGCGCCCACGGCGGACGCTGATCAGGGAGTCTCTACCATCGTGGGAGATCAGATGGGGGTGGTGACCCGTGGCGAGATGCGACAGCTACCTATCTACGGACCCGGCGGCTATGTGTGGCTGCCGGAGAGTGGGGCTTCCGTATTGGTCATCAAGGGCGGACCCGGCGGAGAGGAACAGTGCGTCTGCGGCGGCAAGCAGGCGGAAGCTCCAAAGGAAATGCAGCCGGGCGAGGTCTATATTTACGGCCCGAATGGAAGCAATGTGTACTTGCAGAAGGATGGGACAATTGAACTGACAGGACGGATCTCCATCAGAGGACAGCTCCTTATCAACGGACAGCCCTACAAACCTTGCACATGTGGAGTGGGAGGCTTGTTATGATGATGCTGGTAAATGGTGACTATGTGCCACAGGAGAACCATCTACGGTCAGTGGAGGGGGACGAGGCAGTTTTACAGCGGATGCTGATGAAACTGACCGCCCGGCGGGGGCAGTTTCCTTTTATGGGGGATTTTGGCAGCAGACTATGGACTTTGGGCCGTTTACGTCCAGCGGAACGGCAGGCTGCGGCGGAGCAGTATGTGCTGGAAGCCCTCCAAGATGAGCCAGGCCTGACGATAGAGCAGGTGACGCTGGCGGAAAACGGTGGAAAGGCGGCCCTGACGGTAAAGGCCATTAAGGGCGAACGTCGATTGACGGCGGAGGTGGCCTTGGGGCAGGAGGGAGTGACAATGTGAGAGAAACGGAGAAGATCTATCGGGAAATGCTGGCAACCTACGCCAAGCGGCGGGGTGGTCAGATTCAGGAGGACTGCGACCTGTCGGTGAGGCTGTGGGCGGCAGCGGCACAGATCCAGGCGTTGGAAGCGCAGGCGGAATGGGTGCTGAGGCAGAGTTTTCCGCAAACGGCAGCGGGGGTCTATCTGGATCGGCATGGAGCTATGCGGGGCATCGTCCGGCAAGCACCTAGCAGGGCAACCGGTCAGTTGACCTTTCGACTGTCCAATGTACAGACCAGCGCAGTGAGTGTGGAGGCCGGAACGGTGTGCATGACGGAGGGGGCTGTCCGGTTCCGGACCAAAGAAGCTGGAACGATCCCGGCAGGGGAGACTTCGGTGACCGTAGCGGCGGAGGCTGTGGAGGTTGGCAGCAGCGGCAACGTGGGAGTCGGAGCCGTTCATGTGCTGACGGCGTGCCCGGTGGCGGTGACGGTAGTCACCAATGAGAAAGCCTTTACGGGAGGGCTGTCGGAGGAAACAGATGAGGAATTGCGGCAGAGAATTTTGGACAGCTTTCAGCGGTTGCCCAATGGGGCCAATGCCGCCTGGTATGAGATGACCGCCTGCCGCCATGAGGGGGTGGCGGCGGCCAAGGCGGTTGGAAAAGCCCGAGGTACAGGAACTGTGGATGTGTATGTATCGGCACCGGATGGGATACCCTCAAAGGCATTGTTGTCGGAGCTTCAGATAGTTTTTCAGAAAAGCCGGGAGATTGCGGTGAATGTACAGGTGAAGGCGCCAACGGCCGAGACAGTGAACGTGGCGATGACGGTAAAAGCGGCGGAAGGAACGGACTTTTCCAAGGTGAAGGCAGCGGTGGAGACTGAATTGGCGGAGCAGTTCAATGGAAAACTGTTGGGCCAAGGTGTGAAACTGGCAGAATTGAACAGCAGGATCTACGCGCTACCGGGCGTGGAAAATTGCCACATAACGGCCCCCGTGGTGGATCTAGCGGCGAATGACAAGGTGCTGCCGGTGCTGGGGACGGTAACGGTGACGGAGGAGGCGTGAGGAGTGTGTATGAACAGTATTTGATCCGTCTGCTGGCCCCTCTGGGACTCTACGATCTCCGCGCGCCCTATAACGGTGGCGAATTGGCGGCGTTGGGCGGGGCTTTGGACAGCGTTAGTGAGCTGGTGGAACAGGTAGAGCGGGAGAGTCTACTGGTTACGGCGGAGGGTGAGGGCCTTGACCGCCGGGAGGCCTTGTTTGCCCATAAGCCTGCGGCTGTGACCACAGAGGAACGCCGGGAGGCCATTGCCGCACTGTTGCGGATCAGCGAAGACAGCCTGACGCCAGCGGCTATGAACGATACGCTGACCGGCTGCGGTATCCGGGCCGGAGCAGAGGAAAAGGCGGACGGCGGGCTGCGCGTCGTATTTCCCAAAACTGCCGGGGTGCCGGTGGAGTTTGAGCAGATCCGGAAGATCATCCTGGATATTCTGCCCTGTCATTTAGAGGTGGAGTTCTACTTCCGCTATCTGACTTGGGCAGAGTGCGAGGTAGCGGAATATACATGGGATAAGGTGGAGGCGGCACAGCATACCTGGGAAAGTTTTCAACTGGCAGTGCCGCCGGAGGACTGAGACATGAGTGAGATCATAACTGCTGCGATTACCGGTTGTGTGACGCTGTTGGGAGTGCTTCTGAGCAACCGGGCAGCCCAAGCGGTAACGGATGAAAAGCTTACGGAGTTGACCCGGGAGGTCCGTGAACACAACCATTTCGCTCGGCGAGTGCCAGTGGTTGAGGAGCAGATCCGGGGCATGGACCGCCGGTTGGAGCAGTTAGAGCGGGGACAGCGGCGTCAGCCAATCTCTTGAGATGGCGGACAGAGAGGAGAGTAAGGATGGACATTTCGGCATTTGGTATGGCAGGCGTGGCGGCGATCACGGTGATCTGCTATCTGGTAGGTTGGATCGTTAAGGTATCCGGCCTGGACAACAAGTGGATCCCGGTGATCGTGGGCATCTGCGGTGGGGCCTTGGGCATTGTTGGGATGCTGGTCATGTCGGATTTTCCGGCGGCGGACCCACTGACTGCCGCTGCGGTGGGGATCGTTAGCGGTCTTGCGGCCACAGGTGTGGATCAGATCGGCAAACAGATGAAGAACTGAGGGCAGAAGGGGGCACGTGGCAAAACCATGGTTGATATATTTGCGTGCGCACAGGCACAGATTTATTACAACAAGGCAAAAATGACGCCGGCGCAGATCAAGGCGAAAACCGGATGTACCCACATCATGAACGGATATTTATTTAACGGCAGCTTCCAACCACTTGGCTGGACGGTGATCGATGGCAAGGTCATCAGTCGGGACATCTATCAGGACTGGGGGATTTCCATCGGCTCTGATGGGAAGCCCCAGATGTTGACGGACCGGGGCGGCAGTTTTCTTTCCGGGGTGCCTCTTTTGAAAAATAGGGCGAAGCTGGAGCGAAACCTGACACCGGATGTGGCCCGGCCCGCAGCCCGGACAGCTGTGGGATGGATGCCGGATGGACGGATCTGCCTGTGGTGCGACAAGACCAGCCTGACACGGGGGCAGCTTCAAAACAAGCTGCTGGACCTTGGCGTAACGGATGCACTCATGTTGGACGGAGGCGGCTCCACACAGGGAATTTTTCCCAATGGCAAAGTTGCCAGCAGCCGGAAGATTCCCACCCTGCTGTTGTTTTGGGCAGAGACAAAGCAGGAGGGGGACACAGATCTGAAATGGGCAGGAAAATCTGGAATCCTGACAGAGGAGCAGCTCGCGGAGCCGGAAAGGGCCGTTACCCGGCGGGAATTGGCGGAAATTTTGCATCGGCTTCAAAAATAGGACCCAAAAATCGGGGAGACTTTTATGAAAGTCTCTCCGATTTTTCTGATTGAAAGCCAGTGCTTGACAATGGAGCAGAGCGGGGTATGATGAAGGTATATCTAATAAAGGGGAATGCACTATGACCAGAATGATCGGAATAAGAATAATCTGTGTGGCGGCAGCGTTGATTTTAGCGCTGGCCTCCATATTTGGCGTGGCTAAGATCACCACGGACCCGGCCTTTTACCAGAAGTCTATCGCCGCACTGGAGGAAAAGCAGGAGACGGTCCTGGAACTGACGGCGGCCTCCACAGCGGCGTCGGCGGCGATCACGCTGCTGCCCGGCGATACAGCTACGCCGATCGCGGACAAGCTGGCGGATCTCAGCGGCTATTTTCTCATTGTGCTCTGCGCTATTTTTCTGGAAAAATATTTGCTGACCATCACCGCCAGTGCGACGTTCAAGGTCCTGATCCCGGTGGCCTGCGCAGCCTTTGCAGCCGCGGCACTGTTCCCTCGCCTGCGGCGGACGGCGGGCGCACTGGCGTGGAAACTGGCATTGTTCAGTATAGCGATCATGCTGGTGATCCCGGTAGGAATCCGGGTCAGTGACCTGATCGAGGACACCTATCAGGCATCCATTGCAGCTACCATTCAGGAGGCCAAGGATGCCACGGATACGATTCAGAAAAGCCAGAGTGAAAGCACGGCAACAGAACAGAGCGGTCTTTCCGGGTTCTTTTCCAAGGTGACAGACAGCATTACCGGCGCTGCGGCCGGTGCGGTGGAGAAGCTGCGGAATGTGCTGAATCGTTTTTTGGAGGCCCTGGCAGTCATGCTGGTGACTACCTGCCTGATCCCAATTCTGGTGTTGCTGTTTTTCGTGTGGTTGGTAAAACTCATTTTGGGAGTGGAGCTGCCGCCGTTGGGGATGCCCCGCCGCTCCGGTGAGAAAATCGGCGGAGGAGAGGCTTGACAGCCGGTTGCAATTCCGGCAGATCTGTGGTATGTTAGAAAAACAGACCGCATGGTGCGGATCGTGAACTTAAATGCTCAAAGAAAGTTGAGGATCACCTATGTCAAACATTACAAAAACCGCCATGATCACCGTTTGCGGACGGCCCAACGTGGGCAAGTCCAGCCTGACCAACGCGCTGGTGGGCGAAAAGGTCGCCATCGTTTCCAACAAGGCCCAGACGACCCGGAACCGGATCTATGGCATTGTGAACCGGGAGGACACCCAGTACATTCTGCTGGATACGCCGGGACTGCACAAGCCCAAGTCCGCTCTGGGGGACTACATGGTGAAGGTCGTGACCTCCAGCCTCAGCGATGTGGACTGCGCACTGCTGCTGGTGGAGCCCATCCCCCATGTGGGAGGACCGGAGAAGGCACTGATCGACCGCATCCGGGAGGAAAAGATCCCCTGCATCCTGTGCATCAACAAGATCGACACCGTAGAGCCTGCGGAGTTGCTGCCGGTGATTGCGGCCTACAACGAGGTGTGGGACGGATTTGACGCTATCATTCCCATTTCTGCCCATAAGGGCGGCGGTCTGGACGATCTGATGCATGAATTGCAGAAATACGCCCAGGAAGGCCCTCAGCTGTTCCCGGACGGAGAGACCACTGACCAGCCGGAACGTCAGGTCATGGGTGAGTTGCTGCGGGAAAAGCTGCTGCTGTGTCTGGATAAGGAGATCCCCCACGGCACCGCCGTGGAGATCACCAAATTCTCTGAGCGGGATTCCGGTGTGGTGGACGTGGACGCCACGATCTATTGCGAAAAGGCCAGCCACAAGGGTATCATCATCGGTAAGCAGGGTGCCATGCTGAAGAAGATCAGCTCTCTGGCCCGTGCGGATATGGAAAAGTTCATGGGCACAAAAGTCTATCTCCAGACCTGGGTGAAGGTCAAGGAAAATTGGCGGGATAACCTGAACTATGTGCGGAGCATGGGCTACCGGGACGAATAACAATGAAAGGCCGGGAAGGATATCATTCTTCCCGGCCTTTTTATTTGTTGCTGGTCAACTGCCCCAAAAGCGGCTCAAAGTCTACGCCATCTCGTTCCGTGAGGCCCTCGGCCAAGGTGCGTGCAATGCAATCGCGAACAAAATCCGCGGCGGCTTGGGCAGCGTAAAAGAGGGGAATGCCCCTTGTCACCCCACCGGCAAGGACGCTGGCGAACAGGTCGCCGGTGCCGGAAAAGTCCTGCGGCTCCCGGGGGGTTTGAACGGCTTTACTTTCGCCACTGTCACGGTCAAAGCACAGGGCCCCGGTCTGCCCCGGCTCCGAAGAATAGCCGGTGAGCACCACGGACCGTCGTCCACCCAAACTTAACTGACGGACCACCTCGTAGGCGTCGGACTGCCGGATCTCATCATAGGGACGGTCCAGCAGAAGCGCTGCCTCCGTCAGATTGGGGGTGATCACATCCGCGTTTTCTGCCAGCGCCCGCATTCCCCGGCACAGTTCCGGCGTGCAGGTGCGGTAGGCGGTGCCGTGGTCACCCATGACGGGGTCCACGATGACAGCGGTACTGGACTTTTTGAACGTATTAAAAAAACGTGCCACAGTGTCCACCTGATCGGCACTGCCTAAAAAACCACTGTAAATGGCGTCAAATTGCAGATCCATGGCGGTCCAGTGATCCGCGATACGGTCCATTTCCGTCGTCAGATCCAAAAAGGTATTGCCGGAAAAACCAGTGTGGGCGGAAAGCAGAGCAGTGGGGACGGGGCAGCATTGACAGCCCATAGCGGAGAGAACCGGCAGGGCAATGGTCAGAGAACAGCGGCCGAAGCAGGACAGATCGTGAATGGCAGCAATGCGGGGCGTGGACAAATCGATCCCTCATTTCCATGTGTGAATAATACCAGTTCATTGTACCGCGGAAATACCTCTTGTTCAAGAGGAAAAACTGTGCTATACTCTATGAGGTCAAATATGCGGTATGCGCCTGTGATGGAATTGGTAGACATGCGGGATTTAGGTGCTTGTACGTCTGACGGTATGAATACCATTTCAAATGTGCCGCAAACCATTGAAATGACTGACTTTTTCCGTTTTCTGTTGTAAACGGATTTTGGCCTTTTTTCTTGAGTTCTCTCCTGAGTTCTCTCCTGCTCCAGCATTCCTTGAGATTTTTCTGGATTTCAGAAAACTTACATGATAAAATTGAATAGTATTTGCGGGTATGGCGGAATTGGTAGACGCGCTGGTCTTAGGAGCCAGTGAAATTCTCGTGTGGGTTCGAGTCCCACTACCCGCACCACTGCGTTTGAGAATCCTACGGGATTTTCAGACGCAGTTTTTGTTATATAGAAAGGTTGGGATCAATGCGAATAACTTCAGCCATTCGTGCGGCCGATGCATCCTTGGCGCTCGTTTCCAAGTGGGCATAGGTTCCTGCTGTGGTGGTGAAGTTACTGTGTCCCAGCCACTCCTGAATCTCTCGCATGGAAATGCCGTTTTTCAACAATAACGAAGCACAAGTATGCCTCAAATCATGAAAACGGATGTGCCGGAGATTATGTTTCTTGAGCAGCAGACTAAAGTGTTGGGTGATATAGTTTGGGGTATACAGACCCCCCATGGGATTCACACAGATATAGTCACTGTCAATATAACTGTTCCCACACAGCTTTCGATTTTGCTTCTGCTGTTCTTTGAGTTTAAGCAGAAGTTCCCGATATTGCGGGACAAGGGGCATTGAGCGGCAACTGGACATATTTTTTGTGCGATCCTTATACAACAACTTCAACTCGCCATCACATTTCGCTTGGAGAACAGTGTGATTGATTGTGATGATGTTATTCTCGAAATCTACCGATTTCCATTTAAGCCCAACGATTTCACTGCGGCGCAAGCCATAAAACGCCGCCATTAAAATGGGAAATTCAAGCGGATCTCCTTTAGCCGCCTCGAAGAGAGCCTCCAACTCAGCAACCGAGTAAAATGACCCGACAAATTTTTGTGCTTTGGGGCGTTCTACCCGATCCATAGGATTGGCCGCGATCAAGTTATGCCTTACAGCATATTTTAATGCCTTATGCATTAACCCGTGATAGTGCTGGATTGTGACACCCTTTACTTTGAGCGTATTGAAACAATATTCATAAAACCCTTCAATAGCTAAGGAAGTCAGTTCAGCCAATGTAACCCCGATTTTCTTGAAATATGGTGAAATTCGGTTTTTCACCGTCAGTTCATATCCCGCATATGTATTTTCCTCCACCGAATTTTTTATAAAACCCAACCACTTTTCCATATAATCAGAAAATAGCATCTGAGGGACAATTTGCGAAGACACTACGGTCTTCTCCGAATCTTCCGCTTCTTTATAGTTATACCTGGTTTCCAGGAGCATATCTTCGGCTGCCTTCAGATTTCTTTTCCCACCAACAGCGATCCCCGTAGGAATCCATTTGGTTTTACGCCCTCCCCATTTATCTTTAAGGTTGAGCACCATATAATAGCGGTTTTTCTTGATTTGCAGGTGTCCCGCTACCATAATCATACCTCCTTCTGTAATAGCGGCACGGTGTCCCTGCTAATGGCAACACCATTTTAACACACTCGTTCCCTCCCTACAACTTACGAGAGATTATTATTTTGGGCGCCGTAGGCATTTAAAATTTTAGCCCTGTATATAGTCAATCACACTCATTTTGGGAATACGAAATGCCTTGCCAATTTTGAAGTAGCGAATATGTCCCTCGTGCAGCAGCTGATATGCGGCTTTAGGCCCTATTCCGCCCAACATCAGACACATTTGTTTCACGGTTACTACATCCGGGTACTCAGCAAAAGGTTTCTCGTGTCGCTTATGAGCCACTGTGCTTTCCTCCTTTATATCGACTGTTGAAAAGGGAGATGCCTTCCGGTATCCCGGAAGGCATCTCCATCTTGTCAGCCTAATAATATCACAAGGATTTGCGACACCGCAAGCCCCACGATACGTACATTATTTTGAAAAATCTATGACACAACTCTGACATCACCTGAACATCAGAGCTTAAAGCTGTCAGCATAGGCATACATTTCCGCAAGAGCAAGGATCGCAGCCTTTCTCACGCGATCCACCGTGCGGTAGGTTACACCAAGCTGTTCCGCCACCTCATTGGGAGCCACTTCCTCCAGATACAACAGACGAACGACCTCTGACTGTCGCTTGTCCAAAAGTGCGATGTAATACTTGAGACGCTTCTGCTTTTGCTTCAACTCAAACAGTTCCTCTGCAATTTCGCTGGACGCCTGCGCATTCAAGCGCTCTGCCTGCTCCTCATAGTTAAGCGCGATAAAAAGGGTTTTATTGGACACTCTGCCCTGAGTGTGACCAAGCCCATCCCCATGTCCGTAGTTCATTGCTTCGATCTGCTCGTTCAGCGTTACGAGGGGCGGATTCTCCATCTGGAATTGCAGCAGCGCGATTTTACGTTCACGCTCGTTATAGGTTTTCAAAAGGTCCTTGACCTTATTTTTCATTTCAGCACTCATAATGATTTCCTTTCTATTTCAGATTTTGTTTTGAAGCGAATGGACGTGAGTGCTGTCGGTGGGGAGCGGCAACGAGGACGATCCCTACCCGGAAAGATATAATAAAAGGCACCCTTACGGGCATGATAGCCCGCAAAGATGCCTTGATAAAATATGGAGTTTTTCCAAGTAAAAGAGGGCAGCGGTGCACAGGCACGGCATAAAAGCGCAGTGCCTGGCGGAATTACGTGGCAAAGAGCGAAAACGGACGAAATGCGCAGCAAATCAACTGTTTGTCAGACTCATCTGTTACACTCTCAAGGTGCATGAGGAGAATGGGCAACAAGTCTTTGTGTGACTTGTTGATGTGCATCAAGTCATCCAAACTAGATAATTGGTACCCTTTCTCTTTAATCTGTTCTAAAAGCATTGGAAGATAAACGAGAAAGTTTTGTCGTTATTGTCGCAGGCTATTCTGAGCCGATGGAGCGATTTCTGGAATCTAACCCTGGACTAAAATCTCGCTTCAACAAGAATATCCAGTTTGAAGATTATTCAAAATCTGAGCTGATTTCGATTTTGAAATTATTCTGTACACAAAATGATATGGTACTCACTACTGAGACTGAACAACAGATTGATCGTTATTTGGAGCGGCTGATTTCTAACAAACCGGATAATTTTGCAAATGGTCGTGAGATGCGCAATCTGTTTGAAACCATGTACTCAAATCAAGCCAATCGTTTAGCTGATCAAGTAGATATTACAGACGAGGCTTTGACGAGCCTGACAATAGAAGATCTTCCGCCGTTTATATGGGAGCATTTCTCAATCTGAAATTCGCAAAATTTACAATCGCTATTAGGGAGGAAATAATCGTAACCGCTAACTGTGCTGAGTTACGACAAAAAACAAAAGAGAGAGGAAACAGAAATGAAAAAAGCGCTCGTGCTACTACTGTCATTCACGATGCCCTTACTAACTGGTTGTTCTACACTTGACTCTAAATTGGAGCAAAAGATATTGGAAAAGTCAGGTATCCTTGAGAACGAGGATTATCTTCAATATTAGCAATATTTAGAAGCAAGCAGATTAAATGAAAATGGAGAATATGTAGAACCTAATCAGGGTGATACTGCTGCGGAATCACAGGAGCAATCTGAAGGACAAATTCATGTGACATTTGCAGAAAATCGTTATCTTAATATTTGGTATTTTACGGATTCTGCGATGGCAACACCAATCAATCCTGAGAATTGCTATGTAAATCCAGGGGATACTCTATACGCCAAGGTGATTGAATGCAATAACCCCAACTCTAATTTGTACAAATTGGCAGAATATCGCATTGTGGAATATGATAATGATGGAAATGTCGAGAAGCAGCATCAACAAACGGTAACCGACGGCATATTAGAATATGAAATTCCAAGCAACGTTGGTGGAACAGAAATGTCGTCATTCCAGTTGGTGAATATCCTTACAGAAATCTTTCGATGAATGTGTATTACATAGACGATAGCAGTAATGAACGTACTCTTGGCAATGCGGGAACCTGGTCTATCAATAATTAAAACATCCAAGGGAATACGGCACAAATTAGTCCGATTGAATCCTATGTATTGAAATTTACATACGATACAAATAACTACTTTTATGTAGGATGTGAACCTGCTTGTTTCACAAAAGCCCCATCAACTGCCGGGTTTGTTGAGTTTTGGAAAGCAGAACCTACAGACGCTGATATGAGTTACCGTGTGGAACTGCATCAGTTCCTTCAGCTATCACTAAAGTTCAGCGATGAGGCAAAGGTTTATATTGTGGATAAGGATGACGAGCGTTACTGTCACATCTTTATCAAGGGCTGTTCCGGAGAAGATTACACCGGCTTCTTCCGGACAGCCGGTTACATAGAGGACAATTCGACCTCTGTGTGTGATTCAGAACAGTGTTGCATTGCCACCTCGTTTGGAACAGCCGTATATTCTATTGTGTTTCATTACTCAGAAAATCGGACATAATCTTGTAATTTTTCATAATATTATACTATAGATAATATTTATATTACAAATAGTCGCTTCAAAGCGCATTCTAATGGAAATACAATTATTACCGATAGAACATTAGAATGGAGATACCGACATGACAAAGCGAGAGTTTTTAGAGACCATCGCTCAAAACATGAAAAAATATCGGGAAGACCACGGTTTGACGCAGGAGCGATTTGCCGAAAACGCCGGCATCAGCCTGGCGTTCTGTGCTGCCATAGAAACCGGGCGAAAAGCTCCGAGCGCCTTTACTTTACGCAGCATGGCTGATAAACTAGGAGTGACCGTAGATTACTTTTTGTACCAGGCCTCCACACAAGCGGAAGTCAAGGCCATCTCTGTTCAGCTGACCGATAAAGATTCTGAGTATGTCGCATTTATCGGCCGTCTTATTTCGACCTGCAATGATTATCACGAACCAGACCTGGATAGAGAATAAATCGCAGAAACTAAGGAGGTGGATATTGCCATGGATAATAAGGACCATGATCTTATAGAGTCTTGGTATCGGCAATATTCGACGTACCTTTTTCGTTACGCTTGTCTGTTTGTAGATAGCCACACGGCAGAAGAGGTCGTGCAGGAAGCTTTTCGGATCGTATGCGAAAAAGGCTCGTTAGATCAAATAGAGCACCCTAAAACATGGCTCCGCAAAATCACGGAGTACGTGATAAAAAATCGTTCCCGCGAGCGTGAAAAATGGAAGGCCATGCTGGTGGATGTGGAAAATCTCCCGGATGACTTTTGGGGTCGCCATGAAGATGAACCGAATATCGAGTTAGAATATGCAGGTGTAGTTTCACAGGACGATCTACACCTGTTGAAGCTTTTAGCGGTGGACGGCTATACATATGTTGAAGCGGCAAGGGAATTTAAAACCACGTCGGAGGCCTGCCGCAAACGGGCGAAACGAGCCGAGGATAAGCTACGAAAAAAACTAAAAGGCAAATAGTTTGTTGTCCGCTTTTGAGTATCTTCAAGCACTATAAAAACAAGGAGGTTTCAAAATGCCTGACCTTGATGATATGCAGAATAACCTTTATCGTTTTTTGGAAAAAATCAGCACAGAAGAGCTAAAACGAATTTTGCAGGAAGACTTTGAATCCGATAATTCAGACGATCCCGCAAACGATGAGTTTATTACAAGCGTAATGGAGGTGATTGCTCAACGGGAAAGCCAAGATTCTACCTTGCCGCAGTTTGATGTTGATACAGGCTGGAACGACTTCCAAAAGCATTATCGTCCCACTGAAGAAAATCCCATTTTGATGTGTGATGAGAAAACGATAGATGAAATTACCAAGGAGCACCTAAAAGAGGACCAGGCACTCGAAAACATTCCCCAGCCCAAACGGGTGGGTCATAGGATCTTGCGTGTCGTTGTGATTGCGGCTATTATGGCCTGCATGTGTGCAATGGCAGCCAGCGCCTTTGAGATCAACATTTTCAAGATGTTCGCTCAATGGACGCAAGATATTTTCCAATTCCAACCTGAAATGAATATTTCTCAGAGCGCAGGATATGAAAGCGGTACGTTTTTGGATGCTAGCCAAACACTTCAAAGCATTTTGGACGAGCAACACATTGTTGACGCTGTCAGCCCGCAATGGATTCCGGAAGGATTTGAGCTTTCCGCTTTTACAGCCTATCCCGACATTGATGTTCCTACCTATGCTGCGCTTTATGAAAACCCCGTGACTGAGCAAACCATTATTGCATCTGTTATGGTGCACCACGAGCCGCAAGCTGCAATGCAAGAAAAGGATTCGAGTGGCGTTACAATTTTTAAAGCGAATGATGTTGAACACTATATTATGAACAACAATGACAAGCTGGTCGCCACATGGTTTTCTGAAAATCTGGAGTGCAGTATCACGGGTGAAATTTCCGAAGGCGATATGGAAACTATGATCAATTCCATTTATGAGGAGTAAATTGAATTGAAGAACGTATTGTCTCGCAGCATTAGTTTGCTTCTGGCCGTCATGCTTGTATGCGCGCTTTCTGTTTCTGCAAGTGCCAGTGATATGTCCACCTACGCTAGTGACTATTTGAGCAAATATGATGGTACCGTGACCGCCCAAGGTAATGGCGTCATTAAAATTTCTTTTGTGGTCATCGGAACTGAAGTAATTGACGAAATCGGTGCCAGTAAGATCGTTGTAGAAGAAAAAAGCGGTAGCGCATGGATTCCCGTAAAAACTTACAACAATACTCGAAATCCGGAATTATCTACTACCAACAGCTTCTCGCACGCAGATTATGTTTTGTATAATGGCGAGGTCGGTAAGACTTACCGCGCGAAAATCACAGTCTTCGGAAATGACGATTTCCGGACGTTCACTACCACATCTACGATTGCAACTCGATGAATGAACTACCTGCTAGGTCACCATACCTAGCAGGTAGTTTTATATATGTATTAATGGAGCCAGTGATGTTGTTCTCTAATGCATACCATCCCACTTAATATAAAGTTTTAAACATCTGTCCGCTTTTTCTTCACTATAGACACTATTGAAATAAGAGCAACATTTAAGAGGCCCATGTATTCTTGTTCGAACATCATTCCAATACTTAGAAAATGGAGGTAATAATATTTTTATTCATTTACACCATTTAATATTTTAGAAAGCAAAATATGTTTACAGCTTTCGCAAAAGTTAGAAAGGAGATGGCATGACACAATTATCAACACGGAGAGTAGTAATTATTTTTGTTCTTGTAATGTGCATATCTTTAACTGCGAATGTTTTTCTTCTCCAAAAAATTCACAAACAAGGTGAACCTGTTGTAACACCGCCTACTTTCTACCAACTCATTGATTCAATCAATGAAAACTTCTCTTATACGGGATACAATGAAATTCTGAATCATTCAAATCTATTCATGGCCCTTCCCCAGCAGGCAAATGATGATACCCTCCCAAAGCGTTCCAAAGTATTTGTATACAAAGGAATTGATAAGAATGTTGTAATCATGTTAGGGATTAGTTATAGCGAAGTTGCCACAGACTTATCAGAAGAATGGTATGCCAGTTATGATTATTCACCTCAAATACTAAATAGCGCGGATGATCTATTCGGATACAACCGAAATCTCCCTTCCGTATTAGTGTGTACAAACTCTTTTAGACTTTCAGGTTTTAACTATACAATTACATGTTTCTCTGACAACCAGTCAGATATGTTGGCACAAAATGAACTGACTGCATTCAGCAACGCCTTACTTGCTTTTTTAAGCGAAAAACGCTAGATAGGAGTAAATTATGAAACGTATTGCCAGTTTGTTCTGCACAGTTTTAACATTGCTTTCTATTTGTACTATCCCTGCATCCGCTCATGAAGAATGCTCGTTTTCTAAAAACCATGTTCCTTATAAGGTTACTTTTGCTTTTTATATGATATAGCCGTATAATTACAATTAACAGGCAAAAAATGGATAAAACTTTAAAACCAACAAATCAGAAAAATCGCAAAGAGAAACCCATCAAGAATAGTTCCATTTTCCAATTTTTTTAATTTTAAACAATTATCAAAAAGACGCTAAAGCAATTTGAAAATTAGCTTTCCTATCATAATAAGGCACGAGAATGGAGACGAGGTGGTCGATGTGTGTAGCATATTTGATAAACCAGTATATCTGATAGGGGATCAAGGAAGATGCATATCTAGGGCTATCTACTGACTATCTTATATAACGATTAGGCTGTAATAAACACTACTATCAGGCAGTAGTGCGGCATAATTTTTACTCTTAATAGCGGTTAAAAATGCGTCTCAATTTGAACTTGTGGGAATAAAAAGTTAAATCACCAAAATGGAAAAACTAGATGAAGAAAGAATAGGTGATGCCAATGCAAGCTAAAATTTAGTCATAAATAGTAGAAAGCAGAAAAATAATACATGGGAGGAAGAATTATGAAAAAAATTGCAAATTTGCTGTTGACCCTTCTATTTATCGCTTCCTTTTCAATAAGCGTATTTGCGGCTGATGTGACGGAAGTAAATGACACTGAAGGCCCAACTATCAGTTCAGATGCATGGAATTGTATCGAACAAAAAATTGAAAATAAGAAAGCGGAAGCCCTTTCAATTCTGGAAGCCATGCCATTGACTGTTTCTGCGAATGGGATCGATTATAGTAGTTACTCATCGGATGAACTGCTCAATATGTATGCCCATATTGTAAAGGAACAAATAATGAACAATGGAAAGTCGGAAAACTCTGGAGAGTTGGAAAAAATTGAATTGGCTTTAAATAGTAAAGGAACAATCTTCCTTACTGATGAAGATATGCAACAGCTATTCCCTGCAACCACATCTAGTAAAAGATCTGCTAACGCGGGTTATCCAGAACCTGGTGATACACGACATAATACATGGTCTGCAACTCAGTCCCTGACATATGATGGTTATGACTGTGTGTTTATGTCTGCATTCCCCAAAACAGATGATTCGTCGCTCTACTATGAAGAAAATAACCGCGAAGTCTTTGAAGCGAAGCATAAAGATTTTTTGAATGCAGTTATTGAACATTTTTGGGGAAAAATTGAAGATGCAGCTTATGATTATGTCGGAGTAGGAACCCTTGCAGACCTGTTTGGCATCTTTGACACAGAATCCAGTAGTCCCACTACTTATTCGGTCGATATTATTACCAGTATGCGGGCAAAATTCTGCTGGGTTTACTACGATGAAATGGATTCTTATATTCCGATGGGAGCAGCACATACCATTGATGAGGATGTCAATCACGAATATGATAATGCGATGCTCGGGAGGGATCAAGAGCTTAAAAACTATACAAGAAGTACTGGTAACTTTACAAATATTGGCCTAGCGAGAAAAGCTGTTCAGCAACTTGAAAGTAGAGGCCCCTCGTATCCCTATGCCGAATACTTTAGATCAAGTGGCTTTGAGTACGAATTTGCGGGTGGTGGAGATGACGGAACAGTATATTATATGCCTCCGTATGCTATCTATCCGAGTGATGTTACCTAAAGTGTAAAATGGAGTTCTTAAAGGGAAGTACTACCCGAAAAATTATAGCATCACTGCTAGCATTGCTCTTAATTGCAGTTGGCTTTGCACTATTCATTTACTTTCGAGATATTCAAATCGATAAACAATATACTGCCATGATAGTAAACACAAGTGGGGAGTTTCAAACTTCAGAACAACGAAATATCAAAATAACTGGGGCGTTAAAAAAGAATTTGCGCGAATTTAGGTTTTCAGGGACAATCAACATTGAGGGATACGAGTCTCCTGAAAATAAAGATGGTGTCATTTTATCATTGGTGCTTCAGGAGTCAGAACTTGCCCCAAAGTTGCTTGAGGGCGATTTAAATTATATTAGTCCAATGCTAGGAATCGAAGAATGCTTGGGCAGGGTTTTCGTAGACTCCCAATTTAATGTTTTTTTCTTTGAGCCTAATGACAGAAGGGGAAAACTATATGCAGCTCCAGCAAAAACTCCCGAACAGGCCGACAAATTAGCTCATGTATATTTCCCGCAAGATAGTTTCGTATTTATAACGCCGTAGATTTGGAGATATTTCTGGAGAGAATGAAGAACTCCGTTTTGTGTCTTACAATGTGTAAGATATTCATGCAAATCAGCACAAAACCTAGGCTGAACGGCTTCTAGAAATTTTCTATGATGCCATCTGCCTGAAACCCAGAAAAAAGCAGGGAGTACCGACTGGTACTCCCTGTTTCCTCAGCGGGAGCTGCTGGACATAAATCATCGCCAATTAGCAAGTTTTCCATAAATATAGCAGACTACAATTACAAAATAAATCCGTTGTCCATTATGATAATCTTGCCGAAACATGAAAGAAGAATCATCATGGAGCAATGGCCTGTAGTGACACGACAAATCTTACCTGAAAATGGAAAACTTCTTATCCTGCAATATTTTGTGATGAAGAAATTATATTTTGGAAAACCAAAATATGGCGTCATAATCCCAAGAGCGAAACAGTGGGGGGAGAAGGCGCTTGTACTGAATTTCAGCACATCGCCTGTTCAGATGTTCCGGCTGATCTGTCCGTTGGATGATTGCACGGTCACTCTAACGGCTCTCATGGATGTACTGGCGGATTGGGAGGGGGCCTAGTGAGTCGATTAGGCTGTGTAGGATGCATGCCTTCACTATATAGAGTGTTCCTACAGTGTGGTTTCGTTTCTTTATAGAACTGCGTTTTCGCCGTCTTAAATTTCTCCAGTGCCGTCTGCTGCTGGTGCGGCAGACGGCATTGGGTAGCCTGATAGCTCTAGGATGTAGTAGTGATTGTTGCTTCGCAGCCATTTTGTTTCGGCCATAGCGTTTGATGCCTACCTTACTAACGGGATACTTACTATTGTAATCGGGTGGTGCCGAGCACCAACGGAAAGACCTGTGTGAAGGGGAGTCCGTGAGTGGGAGAAAGGGAAGTAGAAGACGGAGGCGGTTGCCCGGGAGTACAATCGGACGCCTATAATCAGTTGACTTGGAAACTGAAAGACGCTTTCACAGCTTAGGAAATGAATCGGGAGGAGTATGTGCGAAAACTGAATAAGATGTGAGAAAGCAGGAAGTCTGTCCCGAGAGGGACAGGCTTCTTTTGCTACGAAGACTTTTATCTTGTTATTCTGCGTATTGTTGATACACTTCCTCAGCAGATGATGAGGTGGGTAGAAAGCACAGATTTAAAAACTGTTTAGAAAACGCCCATTATCTTTCAGAATGCAGGGCGGAAAAAGGGACCCTAAATGGGTATCATATTAATTGTGGTTTGCAACGGGCCGGAATAATTGTTAGGAATATTGACAATTTAACAGCGTCTTATTTTTATTGGCCTACTATAGATTAATATTTTACTACATATCCAATTTTATAACAAGATGTGCTGCGAACCATCATTCGCCCCAGAGCATCTTTCTATGGAAAAACTCCAACTTTTCGCCACGTGCCTGCTTTGATACAATGAAGATGTATTTCAGGGCGAAGTAAGTTAGGGCGGAGTAAGTTAGGGAGGAACAGCGACGGAAAGGGGGTAAGTGCGCCCTCCGCCGGCCTCAAAACGACCTGGAATTGAATAAGGACAAGAACGAAACCGTAATTGCTCAATGGAGCGATTGCGGTCTTTTTTTGTCCAAAAATCGAAAGGAGCAAATTTTATGAGTGAACCCAGCAACAGCGCATGGCCTTTTTCCGAAATCACCAACACTGAAGGACTGGACATCGACAAAATCTTTGGAACTGGCTCCGGCGCAGCAAGTCAGGGCAACCCCTTTGAGGTTCCTGCCGCAGCTGAGCCGCCTATCGCCCCCTCCCCTGCCCCTGTCGTGCAGGAAGCACCAGCAGTGCCTCTCGCAGCACCCGCACCGGCTCCTGCCGCTGCCCCTGCTGTTCCAGCACCCAAAGCGCCTGCTTCCGCACAGCCTGCTTCTGAAGTTCCCGCAGAAAATCCTATTGCAGCGGCGTTTGAGCAGAAGACGGTGGAGAATACCAAGCAGGGCCTTCTGGAGAAACCCCCGGTGTTCTATCACAAGGGCGTGAAGGAGGAAATCGAGGATGCCTCCATGACCTTCGAGGAACTGCGGATCAGAAAGTCTGAGGACTTCACTGATCTGGAGGAAGGCAAGCGTGTATCCTGGAGCGTGGAATACTGCGGCATCCGCAAGGAGGTCAAGGACCCCAAGGGTACCACGATCATTTCCATGAAGGAGATGATCGAGCGCTCCCGCGAGTTCCTGGACGCCCTCAAGAAAACGAAAGACAAGAATCCGTGCTGCT
>UQUC01000007.1 GCA_900544105.1 uncultured Oscillibacter sp.
CGGTGCCGCAGTCGTCGCCCATGTTGCCGAAGGCCATGGACTGCACGTTGACGGCAGTACCCCAGGAATAGGGAATATCATTGTCGCGGCGATAGACGTTGGCGCGGGGGTTATCCCAGGAACGGAACACGGCCTTGATAGCGCCCATCAGCTGCTCCTTGGGATCAGAGGGGAACTCCTGGCCGATCTTGGACTTGTACTCGGCCTTGAACTGCATGGCCAGCTCCTTCAGGTCCTCAGCGGTGAGATCCACGTCCTGCGTGACGCCCTTCTTCTCCTTCATCTCATCGATGAGCTGCTCGAAGTACTTCTTGCCCACTTCCATGACCACGTCGGAGTACATCTGGATAAAGCGGCGATAGCAGTCCCAAGCCCAGCGGGGGTTGTTGGACTTCTTGGCGATAACGTCAACAACGTCCTCGTTCAGGCCCAGGTTCAGGATGGTATCCATCATGCCGGGCATGGAGGCACGGGCACCGGAACGGACGGAGACCAGCAGAGGATTCTCGTGGTCGCCGAACTTCTTGCCGGTGATGCTCTCCATCTTCTCGATGTATTCCATGATCTCGGCAAAGATGCCGTCATTGATCTTCTGGCCGTCCTCATAATACTGGGTGCAGGCCTCAGTGGTGATGGTGAAGCCCTGGGGCACAGGCAGGCCGATATTGGTCATCTCAGCCAGGTTGGCGCCCTTGCCGCCCAGAAGTTCACGCATGTTGGCGTTGCCTTCCGTGAACAGGTAACAATACTTCTTGCTCATAGAAACTCTCCTTCGATTTTTGCCCGGAACAGGCAGAATAGAACAACATGGAGCCGGTGGACGCCCAATGCGGAAAACCGGCGGCCTGCGGTTCCGGATATAACCATTTTGTATTATAGTAGATTGGGAAAGAAAATACAATCAATATATTTTACAAGATTTTCTTTTGAAATTAAACGTTTTCGATAAAGAAAAAGGCGGTTTTTCAAACGTATGCTGCTAAAGTGAGCGCAGAGGGCCGCTTTTAGACAAATGGTTTATGCGAAACGAAGGTATTCTGAGGAAGATCGAACGGCGGTCTGCATACGCAGACCGCCGTTGTGGGGTTCTTCTTCAGTTACTGAGATCCTGACCCAGAATGTACTTTTTCAGGGGCTTATACAGCACCGCCGCGATGACCAGCGCAATGATGGTATTGGGCAGCATATAGGAGCCGTTATAGACCAGAGAGTAGGCGGAAGGACTGGTGAAGGTCCACTTCATGAACTCCGTGGGAGCCAGAATTTTGTAGATGGTCACACCGCTGATGTAGTGAACGACAAAACGGCCGAGGCAGCCTACCACGGTACCGACAAAGATGCCCCACTTCTTGCCCTTGAACAGGCCAGCCAGACCCAAGGGGGTAAAGGCCACCAGATAGTCCAGCAGCATGGACTGCCAGCCCCAGGCGTAAGCGCCGTCAAAAATGAGCTGCAAGAGGCCGAAGGTGAAGCCGGCCATGAGGCCCGGAGTCAGTCCCCAGCGGACGGCAAACAGGATGATGGGGAACATGGCGGGGGTCAGGGAGCCGCCGTTGGGCAGTTCCATCAGCTTGATGTAGCTGAGTACCTGGGCCAGGGCCACCATCATGGCACCCTCGCACAGCATCCGGACACGGAGATGAGAGTTGGTATTCTTTGCGGACATAAACGTCCCTCCTGAAAATAAAGTACCGCAGGCCACATGAACGGGCTTGCGGTACGGAAAGACAGATCGTTCACTTCCTACGCCGGCATTACCCGGATCAGGTTTAAGGGAAAGAGGGCAGTCACAGCCCCGCATCTCAGCCGGAGTTCTCTCCAGCACCCCTGTGTTCAGTTTTCTACGGCCAGTTGAAATTATAGAGAAAAACGGCGGTTTTGTCAATACAGTTGCCAGATCTCAGTACCGTTTGTCCAGAATGGAGACGATTTCCGCAAGGGTATCGTGGTCGCAGTCCGCCACAATGGTAGCGCCGCAGCTTCGCACGGTTTCTACGCAGTTGGCCGGGGCAAACCCCTCTGCCGCCATCGTCAGCATGGAGAGATCGTTGTTTTCATCCCCGGCGCAGTAGACATGGTCCATGGAGATCCCCAGGCGCTTTGCCAGACGAGCTACCATGGCTCCCTTGCTGGCGCCCTTCCGGGTGACCTCCAACAGGGTTCTATCGGAGAAAAACACCTCATAGTCCTCTGACCAAGGCTGCCTGCTCACATAGTCCAGCAGAGCCAGCAGGTGCTCGTGGTCGTCCTCAAACATGATCTTGATGAGGGGCATTGGCACTTCCAGCAGGGTTGGGACAGGCTGCACCCCGGCATGGGTCACGTGCTCATGCTGACGGGTATACTCGTTTGGCTGCACGGCATGGATCACATTGTCCATGTGATAGGCCTCCACTGCCGCTGTGGGAAACCGGTCCAGCACATCCTGACCCTGGCCGCGGATAGTCTCCGGCAGCTCCATGGTTTCCAGATAGCGCTCCGTTTTGAAATCGTACAGCGCGCCGCCGTTGCACACAACGGCTGGTGCGTTCATGGGCACCTGCTCCGCAAACATCCGGAAAGCGGGCAGCGCTCGGCCTGTGGCTACGGCAAAGCGGCCGCCGTTGTCCATGAAATAGCGGAGGGCTTCCACATTCCGCTGTGAAATAGGCGGAATGGGGCAACCAGTGCGGCGGGGCCGCTCTGTATTCAGGATGGTATTGTCAAAGTCGCTGGCCAGCAGAACACCATCAAATTTTCCCATAGTCATTCTCCTAAAAAACGGCGGAGCGGAAAGGTTCCCGCTCCGCCTGAAATAGCCGCTTATTCTGCGGAGGGCGTTCCGCCGGCGTTTCCACCGCCACGATGACGGCGTCCGCCCCGGTGACGGCGGCGCTTAACGGCTTCACCGTTTTCCGGATGGATGCTCTTTTCCCGGGCGGGAGCCGCATCCTGCTTGGAACGCTGGTCCTGCTTGGGCCACTCTGTCCGGGGCCGGTCCTGTTTAGGCCGCTGAGATCGGTTTGCGGGCTTGCCGCTCTGACGGTTCTGGCCTTCGGGGGCTTTTGGGGGTTCCTTTTTCACCGGTGCGGAAGTGTTGGGCGTCCCCTCGCCGCTGCCGCCGCTTCTGCGGCGTCCACCCCGGTGACGGCGGCGGTTCTTGCTCTCGCCGCCCTCCTCACGGGGACGTTCCCGGACGGGGGCCGGCGTCTCCGCCGGTTCCTCCGCTTCAAAGTGCCGGGAGATCACCGGCGCGATGAACTCATCTTCCTTTTCCTCCACATACCGCTCAGGCCGCTCCGTGGGGATCTCAATTCCCTCCCGGCTGCCCTTGCCATTGCGCAGGACGCAGATCTCGCAGTTGTGGTAGCACTTCTGGGTCTCCGGGGCACTGTCCAGGCTGACCTTTACAGTCTCCCGCAGCAGGTCCACGGATTTTACGTTGCCGGGACCATCGGGGGTCTGGACGAAGGATTCCTGCTTGGGCATCCGCTTCTGGGCGTCCTCATAGGCGTTTTGCTCATATTTCAGGCAGCACATCAGCCGTCCGCAGGTGCCGGAAATTTTTGTGGGATTCAGGCTGAGATTCTGGGTCTTGGCCATCTTGATGGAGACGGGCAGGAACCCGTCCAAAAACTGGGAGCAGCAGAAGGGCCGCCCGCAGATGCCGAGACCGCCCACCATTTTGGCCTCATCCCGGACGCCGATCTGACGCAGTTCGATGCGGGCACGGAACACGCCGGCCAGATCCCGCACCAGCTCCCGGAAGTCCACCCGGCCGTCGGCGGTGAAGAAAAAGATGATCTTGCTGCCGTCAAAGCTGGCAGATACGTTCACCAGCTTCATTTCCAGACCGTGATCCGCGATCTTCTTTTCGCAGATGTCGAAGGCCTCGCTCTCTTTTTTTCGGTTGTAATCTACGGTGCGGCGGTCGGCGTCAGTGGCCAGCCGCAGCATGGCGCATAAGGGCTGGACAACGGTTTCATCCGCTACCTCGTGGTTCCCCTGGGTGCAGGTGCCGAATTCCGGGCCCTGGGCGGTCTCCACGATGACCTGATCGCCCATTTTCACCGCATGTCCCCTGGGGTCAAAATAATAATTCTTGCATCCGCCCCGAAAGCGGACGCTGATCACTTCAGTCAAAGGATCTCCTCCAATTCCACCGCCAAAGCCCCCAGCACATGGCTGGCGCCCACATTATAAGAGCAGGCTCCGCGATACGTTTGTAACAATTCTATTGTGCCCATGATCCGCTGTTTTGTCAAGCGTTTCCCAAGCTGGACAACAAGGGCGGCGTCCGGTCCCTCCGGGGGTTGACCGTACTGGGCCAGCAGGGTTGCCGCCAGAAGGGAGCGGGCCTGATCCAGCATGGCAGCAAGGCCGTCCCGGTCCAACCGTTTTTTTTCAAGGCGGACCATCAGCTCTGTGACAGTCCCCCTCTTCCCTGCCGCCAGCAGCCGGCACAGCTCCACACCTGCCTCCGAGCTTTCCTTTTCCACGGTGACGGCGGGATGGAGCTTCAGCTCCACGCACCGGGAACGGAGCGTCTGCAAGACCACGGAAGAATTTTCCGCACAGAAGAGAAATGCCGCGTAGGGCGGGCCTTCCTCTACGATCTTCAGCAGCACATTCTGGTCCTGCTCTGTCAAAATGGTGCAGTCCGGGAAGATATAGACCTTCCGGGTACCCTCGTTGGGCCGGATATAGGCATCGGCGCGGATCTGGCGGACGGTGTCCACGGAGAGGTTCTTATGGGCCTCGTCCCGGACGGTGATAACGTCCGGATGGATGCCGGAGAACACTTTGCGGCAGGCGGAACACGTCCCGCAGGGCTTTTGCCCGCCGCCCTGACACTCCATGGCCGCGGCAGCGTATTGCGCGGCGGCGATCCGGTCCCCGTTACCGGAAAACAGCAGCGCGTGGGAAAGTGTTCCCCGTCCGGCGGCTTCCCGGATCCGCCGGGCAATGGGGTCATTGGCAAATTCCATTGGATCGCCTCCCTTCTTTCCCGCAAAAATGCGGAATAAGTATAGCATATTTCACGCAAAAAGGGAAGAACCGTTTTTTGTGGGCCGGTCCGGTGGAAAAAAGCTCCCGGAACAAAAGTTCCGGGAGCTGGATGAATATGGAAGATTACTTCTTGATCTTCTTGCTCTCCCATTTGGTGACGCACAGGGAGCAGGCAATGTCGCCGGTGACGTTCAGGCAGGTACGGCCCATGTCGAACAGACGGTCCACAGCCACGATCAGACCGATGTAAGCCACGGGGATACCGATGGCTTCCAGCACCATGGCCAGCATGATCATGCCGGCGCCGGGGGTACCGGCGGTACCGATGGAGGCCAGCGTAGCGGTGACCACAATGAGGATCATCTGGCTCAGGGTCAGCTGCATACCGGCGCAGGTGGCCAGGAACACGGTGGCAACGCACTGGTAGATGGCGGTGCCGTCCATGTTGATAGTGGCGCCCAAAGGCAGCACGAAGGAGGAAATATCGTCCTCAGCGCCCAGAACATCGGCGCACTCCTTGGAGACCGGCAGGGTCGCGGCGGAGGAGGTAGAGGTAAAGGCGAAGATCATAGCCGCGGAAGCATTCTTGAAGAACTTGACGGGGCTGATGCCGGCAAACGCCTTGGCGGAAACAGAATAGACCAGCACGGCGTGGAGAATGTAGCCGATATAGGCGCACAGAATGACCAGCGCCAGAGAGCCGAGGATCTCTGCGCCCTGGGTGGCAACCACCCAGGTCATGTAGGTGAACACACCGATGGGACTCAGGGAGATGATGAATTCCATCAGCCGCTCTACCACGGCATAAGCGGAGGTCACCATGTCCCGGACCAGCTTGGACTTCTCACCGGCAGCCAGAATGGAGCCGCCGAACAGCAGGGCGATGACGATGACCTGAAGCATGTTGGCTTCGGTAAACGCCTTCCACATGTTGGTGGGGAAAATGGCGACCAGAGTCGCCATGAAGCCGGCGTATTCCTTGGCTTCGTACTCGGCAGCCTGGGCAGCCTCGCTGAGGTTGGGGAACAGACCCGCGTTGTTGAACACCGTTGCCAGGACCAGACCGATGACGCAGGCCACGGCGGTGGTGACCATGAAGTAGAGAATGGTTTTCCAACCCACGGCGCCCACCTTTTTCATGTCGCCCATGGAGATGATGCCGTCGATCATAGACAGCAGCACCACAGGCACCACGATGAACTTCAGCAGGTTGACGAAGATATCACCGAAGGGCTTGATGTAGCTGGTGGTGAAGTCGGCCGCGCCGGTGAAGTAGAACACCAGACCGACAACGATACCCAGTACCAGAGCAATAAAGATCTGTACCGGCAGGGACAGTTTTTTCTTTTTTTCCATAGAATACGCTCCCTCTTTCACACTTTTTAATACGCTGTGCGTAAAATTCGCAGAAGTTTACGCAAATATGATTGGAGATATTATAGCGGTATGCCGGGAACTTGTAAAGTCCGCACTAATAAAGTTGTTTATTTTGTGCAAAATCCCATCTGCTTCACTGGATCATTCGTCAAAACAGAGATTCTATGGGCGTTTTTTGCTTATTTTGTCCGTACACGGAAGCCGCAGAAACGGATGGCGGCTTTTGCAAGCTCCGCCGTGGGATCCACCACGGGGGCCGTCAGGCCCACGGCCTCCGCAGCCAAGGGCAGTTCCGTGCAGCCCAGCAGGAACACACCGGCCCCACGGGTCATCATATGCTCCACCACGGTCAAAAGATCCGCCCGGTAAGCGTCCGGACCTTTTCCGGCTTTGACGCCGTCATAGATGACCCGCATGAGGGCGTCCTGCTCTTCCGCCTCCGGGGTCAGGTACGGCACACCGGCTTCCCCAAGGGCGTTTTGATACAGTTGAGCGGAAAGCGTTCCCTTTGTGGCCAGAATTCCCACGGTTTTTCCGGGGAACTGGGCTTTGCAGGCTTCCGCAGCGGCGGTGAGGATGCTGAGGAAGGGGATCTCTGTCATGGCCTGGAGCCGGGGCAGGAAGTAATGGGCGGTGTTACAGGGCATGATGACACAGTCCGCACCGCAGGCTTCCAGATTCCGGAGGGCACTTGCCATTTCCGGTACCGGGTCCGGGCCGCTGTTGAGGATGGCGGCGGTGCGGTCGGGAATGTTGGCATTGCTGTCGATGTACACCCGGATATGGTCCCGGTCTGTTTCCGCCTCCGTCAGCAGGGTGATCTTCTGAAACAGGTCGGCGGTGGCCAGAGGGCCCATGCCGCCTAAAATACCGATGGTCTTTTTTCCACACATATTACACACCTCAACTCCAGAATTCCGGGAATAAAAGCTCGCTGCCTACCTTTACGGTCAGCAGGAGCAGAACTGCGATCACCGTGGGCCGGACGATCTTGCTGCCATTTTTGATAGCCAGACCCGCACCGATATAGTGCCCCAGAATGGACGCCACGGCGGAGATCAGGCCCACGCCCACCAGCACATACCCGGCCCGCAGAGCGGTGAACAGGCTGCCCAGGTTGGAGGCCAGATTGACCACCTTCACGCCGCCGGCCGCGTGGCGGGTATCCAGTTTGGCGAAACGCACCAGCGCGATCATCATGAAAGTGCCGGTGCCGGGGCCGTAGTACCCGTCATACCCACCGATGACAAAGGCCGCCCCCCAGACGATGAGCCGCCGCAGCCAGGGGTCCAGCGGCGCTGTTTCATCCGGCCACTTCCGGGTCCGCAGGGTGATGAACGCTACCACCGGCAGCACCACCAGCAGCAGGTATTTCAGCACTACCGCAGGGGTGTGGTGCTGGAGCCAGGTGCCACAGACGGAGCCGGTCAGGGATAACGCCACCGCCGGGGCAAAGAGCTTCCAGTCCACCAGCCCCTGATGGATGAACCGGGCTGTGGAAAAGATCGTGCCGATGCCGGAGGAGAGCTTATTCGTCCCCAAAGCGTTATAAATGGGAAGGTTTGAGAGGCCCATGAGATAGGTAGGGACGGTGATGATCCCGCCGCCTCCGGCGATGGCGTCCATAAACGCACCTAAGAAAACGCCGACGCAGATCAGCAGTACCACCCAGAGGGCTACGCCGTCCACCGTGATGTCAGTCAGGAAGGAAACCATGAAAACTCCTTGTTTACGGCCCGCGGGGCCTGAATTTTGCTGTCAGGCCAGTGGGTCCGACAGATGGAATGTACTCATCTTAACAGACCTTAAACGCCTTGTGCACCGGCATATTCTACAAGAAGCGGGAACAAAAATTGGAAAAGAAAGACAAATCGAACAAAGGGTGTCTTTTCTTTTCGACACCCTCTTACCTTGACGCTTTCGGCTATCCGGCGGTATAATATAAATCAAAGTATGTCATCTGTAAAATGAATTGCGGCTGCCTTGACGTAATCGTTTTAAAATGCTACCCTCAATATGAGAAAAATAATATGGCAGCAGAAAGGAGAGACCCATGGCAGATCAGACACAACTGTACCACAGCGGTAGCCTGACGGACGGCTGGAGGCTCTTCGGCGCACACCCTGCCACAGAGGGAGACGTCCACGGCTGGTGGTTCAACGTTTGGGCGCCTCATGCAAAGGCTGTTTCCGTAGTCGGAGATTTTAACGGCTGGGACCTGACCGTTGATCCACTTACCCCAAAGGGCGAATTCTGGCAGGGATTCCTTCCGGACCTGCCGGTCTATACCAGTTATAAGTACGCTGTTACCGGCGAGGACGGAAAGGTGTACTACAAGGCGGACCCCTATGGGTTCCATACAGAGACCCGCCCCGGCACCGCCAGCAAGCTCTATGACATTGAGCATTTTTCCTGGACGGATGAGGAGTTCCGCCGCAATAAGCAGCCTGTGTACCATCAGCCGTTGAATATTTATGAGGTCCATCTTGGCTCATGGCGGAAGCATGAAAACGGCGAGTTCCTGGATTACCGGGATATGGCCCGGCAGCTGGCGGCTTATGTGAAGGAAATGGGCTACACCGCCGTGGAACTGTTGCCAGTGACGGAGCATCCTCTGGATGATTCCTGGGGCTACCAGTGCACCGGATACTTTGCGCCCACCTCCCGGTTTGGTACGCCGGAGGATTTCATGTGGTTCGTGAACCACCTTCACGAAAACGGCATTCCGGTGATCCTGGACTGGGTCCCTGCTCACTTCTGCAAGGATGCGCAGGGCCTTTACGAATTTGACGGTACCTGCTGTTATGAATATGCCGACCCCCGGAAACGGGAACACGCCGGCTGGGGCACCCGGGTCTTTGACTACGGGCGGCCGGAGGTGGTGAGCTTCCTCCTCTCCTCTGCCCGGTTCTGGCTGGAAATGTACCATATCGACGGCATCCGGGTGGACGCCGTGGCCTCCATGCTGTATCTGGATTACGGGCGGCAGGACGGCCAGTGGACCCCCAACATCCACGGCGGACGGGAAAACCTGGAAGCGGTGGAATTTCTCCGGAAGCTGAATACCATGGCCTTTGGGGTGGATCCCAACGTGCTGATGATCGCTGAGGAATCTACCGCCTGGCCTCTGGTGACCAAGCCTGCCGACATCGGCGGACTTGGATTCAACCTGAAGTGGAACATGGGCTGGATGAACGACATGTGCCACTATCTGAAGCTGGATCCCTGGTTCCGGCAGGACCACCACCGGGATCTGACCTTCTCCATGATGTACGCGTTTTCCGAGAACTATGTCCTTCCCATCTCCCATGACGAGGTGGTCCACATGAAGGGCAGCGTGGTGGGGAAAATGCCCGGAGACTACGAAAACCAGCTCCGCTGCACCCGGGGCTTTTATGCGTACCTGCTGGCCCATCCCGGCAAGAAGCTGCTGTTTATGGGACCGGAGATCGGCCAGTGGCACGAATGGGACTCCAACGGTCAGTTGGACTGGTACTTATTGGAGCATGAGGAAAATCAGCAGCTCCATGCGTTCTTCAAGGCCGCCAACGCCTTCTACAAGGCGGAGAGCGCCCTGTGGGACATTGATTTTGACTGGCAGGGCTTTGAGTGGCTGGTACCGGATGACAATCACAACAACGTGGTGGTGTTCCTCCGGCGGGATCAGGCGGGGAACGAGCTGCTGTGCGCGGTGAACTTCTCCCCCAACGATTATGAAAACTACCGGGTAGGCGTACCGCCCCGCAAGCGGTATGTCCCCGCCTTTACCACCGACGCGCCGGAATTCGGCGGCAGCGGGTTTGCGGATACGAAGCCGCTGACGGTAAAGGACACGCCCTCCCACGGAAAAGAACAGTCTGTCACTCTCCGGCTCCCCGCGTTCGGGGCGGTATTCCTCCGGGGAGAGGGCAGCTTTACAAAGCGCGGTTCGGCAACCAAGGTGAAAAAAGTGAAAAATAGGAAAAGGAGCTGATCCACCCATGAAAAAAGAGTGTATCGCTATGCTGCTGGCTGGCGGACAGGGCAGCCGCCTGTATGTCCTCACCGGCGCCATGGCCAAGCCCGCCGTCCCCTTCGGCGGTAAATTCCGCATCATCGACTTTCCCCTGTCCAACTGCACCAACTCCGGCATTGACACCGTCGGCGTCCTGACTCAGTACCGGCCCATGGAGCTGAACAGCTACATCGGCTCCGGCCAGCCCTGGGATCTGGACAGCAGCAGCGGCGGCGTTCACATCCTGCCGCCCTATATGGGCAGCAAGGGCGGCACCTGGTACAAGGGCACCGCCAACGCCATCTATCAGAACATCGGTTTCATCGACCAGTATCAGCCGGAGTATGTGGTGATCCTCTCCGGTGACCACATCTATAAAATGGACTACTCAGAGATGCTCCGCCGTCACAGAGAGGCGGACGCCGCCTGCACCATTTCCGTTATGGAGGTCCCCTGGGAGGAGGCCAGCCGCTTTGGTATCATGTCGGTGGATGGGGAGGACATGATCACCGAGTTTGCCGAAAAACCCCATCAGCCCAAGAGCAATCTGGCATCCATGGGCATCTATGTGTTCTCCTGGAAAGCGCTGCGGCGCTATCTGACGGAGGATGAGGCGGATCCGGGTTCTGAAAATGACTTCGGCAAGAACATCATCCCCAAAATGCTGGCGGACGGCCAGCGGATGGCGGCTTTCCGCTTCCAGGGCTACTGGAAGGACGTAGGTACCCTCACCTCTCTCTGGGATGCCAACATGGATATGCTCTCTCCGGAATCCGGCCTGGACCTGTCTGACGAGTCCTGGCCCATCTTCGCCCGCAGCGTGGACGCGCCCCCCATTTACATGGGCGGCGACAGCCGTGTGAGCCACAGTGCCATCAACCGGGGCTGTGACATTGAGGGCACCGTGGAAAATTCTGTGCTCTCCCCCAGAGTCACCGTGGAAAAAGGCGCCAAGGTCAGCTATTCCGTGCTCCTCCCCGGCGTTACGGTGGAGGCAGGCGCTGTGATCGAATACGCCATTATCGGCGAGGGCTGCCACATCGGTAAGGACTGCCGGGTGGGTGGCGCGCCGGATTCCGCTCTCGATGGGAAATGGGATCTGACGGTGCTGGCCCCGGATTGCCAGTTGGAGGACGGCCGCGAGGTGGCCCCCGGCATCATGCTGGACCACCATGGTAAGGAGGTGCTGAAATGAACCGGATGCATGGCATTATTTTCGCCTATGAACAGCGCGGAGAGCTGCGGGAGCTGACAGAGCGCCGTACCGCCGCGTCGATGCCCTTTGGAGGCCGGTACCGGGCGGTGGACTTTGTCCTGTCCAACCTGCTAAACGCAGGCGTTACCGATGTGGGTATGGTACTCCACGGCCGGTATCAGAGTATGCTGGATCATGTGGGCAGCGGCAAGGTGTGGGATATGTCCCGGAAGCGGGGCGGCCTGCATCTGCTGCCTCCCTTCAACTACCTTCACGAGTGGGGCGTGACCCCCTTCCGGGGCAAAATGGAAGCCCTGGCCGGCGTCCGGGACTACCTGAACGAGATCCGGCAGGATTATGTGGTGCTGATGGAGGGCGACCTGGTGGCCAACCTCCCGCTGACGGATATTCTGGAGCAGCATATCCGCACCCACGCCGACATCACCGCCGTCTGCGGAGATGACAGCTTCGCCACGGAAAACGGCACCTACTTTGAAAAGGACCCGGACGGACGCATCCGGGAGGTGCTGTTCAATATGCACCAGCCCAGAGGCTACCGGAGCCTGGACGTGTTCGTGATGTCCACGGACCTGCTGCGTTCTCTGGTGGACGAGTGCCAGGCCAGAGATCAGTACAGCTTCCGCCGGGATGTGTTGCAGGCCAAGCAGGATCTGCTGCATTTGCAGAGCTATACCTTCAGCGGCTTTGCCGCGCAGATCCGCTCCGTGCAGGAGTACTATGACCGCTCCATGCAGCTTTTGGATAAGGAGATCCGGGAGGACCTCTTTACGCCGGACCGACCCATTCGGGCCAAGGGCGCTGACAAGGCGTCCACGTACATCGGACCTGACGGCGTGTGCCTGAACTCCCTGGTGGCTGAGGGCTGCCGCATTGAAGGCACCGTGGTGAACTCTATCCTCTTCCCCGGCGTCACTGTGGAAAAGGGCGCAAAGGTAGAGGGCTGCATCCTCTTCCGGGGCACCACTGTCCGAGAGGCGGCGCGGCTGTCCCATGTGATCACGGATAAGCATGTGGAGCTGCTGCCGGGCCGCACCATGGTGGGCCATACCGCATATCCCATTGTCATTGCCAAGGGCAGTGTGATCTGAGCAAGACGACCTGACGGTTTTTCATAAGAGTTCCGGTCTTTCTTCTCAGGAAAGGAGTAACAATTATATGAAGATCCTATATGCGGCCAGCGAAGCCGTTCCCTTCTGTAAAACCGGCGGACTGGCAGACGTAGCCGGTTCCCTGCCTCCCGCTCTGGCGGAGCAAGGGGCCGAGACCGCCGTGATCCTGCCGCTGTACCGGCGGGTCAGAGAAAAATTTGCCGACCAGCTGACGTTCCTGTGCTACGATTATGTGGATCTGGCCTGGCGGCACACCTACTGCGGCCTGTTTTCCATGAAAAAGGATGGCGTGACCTGGTATTTCCTGGATAACGAGCAGTATTTTGACCGGCCTGAGCTCTACGGCTATGTAGATGACGGAGAGCGCTTCGGCTTCTTCTCCCGGGCCGTGGTGAAGATGCTGGATCATCTGGAGTTCTGGCCGGATGTGATCCACTGCAATGACTGGCAGACTGCCCTGATCCCCATTTACCTGAAGGATGACGGCGTCCGGGAGGACCGGTATCGCTCTATCCGGACGGTGCTGACTATCCACAACATCGAGTATCAGGGCCGCTATGACCCCTATTGCCTGGGCGACCTGTTCGGTCTGGACCGGGGCTGGGTGGATGACGGCACCCTGCTGCTGGACGGCGACCTGAATTTGCTGAAGGGCGCTATCCTCACCGCTGACGCGGTGAACGCCGTGTCCCCCACCTATGCGCAGGAGCTGAAGAATCCCTACTTTGCTCACCGGATGGAGGGCATTTTGACCCAGTGCGGCTATAAGCTGTCCGGCGTGCTCAACGGCATCGACATGAAGCTCTACGATCCTGCTGCTGACGGACGCATCACTGCCAACTATACGGCGGAGGATCTGTCCGGCAAGGCTGCGGATAAAACCGCTCTCCAAAATCTGATGGGTCTGAACGAGGAACCCAACACCCCCATTATCGCCATGGTGAGCCGTCTGGTATCCCATAAGGGATTGGATCTTCTGCGGGAGGTCATGGGCGACATCATGGAGCTGCCTGCTCAATTTGTGGTGCTGGGCAGCGGCGATGCCGGATATGAGGAGTTTTTCCGCCGGACGGCGGAGCGGTATCCCGGCCGTATGGCTGTGCGTCTGGGGTATAATGAGGCGCTGTCCATGGCTATCTACGCCGGTGCGGACCTGTTCCTGATGCCCTCCCGCAGCGAGCCTTGCGGTCTTTCCCAGATGATCTCCATGCGCTACGGCACGGTGCCCATCGTCCGGGAGACCGGCGGGCTGAAGGACACCGTTCAGCCCTATGAGGCCTGGCGTGACGCCGGTACCGGCTTCACCTTTGCCAACTACTCCAGCGCGGATATGCTCCATGTGATCCGGGAGGCGGTATATCTCTACAAGGATTATCCCGACGCCTTCGCCCGGCTGCGAGACCGGGCCATGGCACAGGATTTCAGTTGGAATCGTAGCGCCGGGGACTACCTGCGGATCTACGGCGCCGTCACCGGCCTTTCCTGGGAAAAGTCTGCCCCGGAAGCGCCTGCCGCGGAGGTTGCCGCCCCTGTTGAGAAGCCGGTGATCGAGGTTCCTGCCGAGGAAGCTGTTGTTTCCGCTGCGGAGCCGGTCAGTGAGACTGCTGCAAAGCCTGCGGCCAAAAAGACGGCGCGGAAAACGGCTGCAAAGAAGCCTGCGGCCAAAAAGACAACAACGAGAAAGACCGCGGCCAAGGCCACGACCAAAAAGACGGCCGAAAAAGCTGTGGAAAAACCGACTGAAAAAGCAGCGGAGAAGCCCGTTGAGAAGCCGGCCGAAGAACCTGTTAAGAAAACTGCCGCGAAGACCACGGCGCCTGCGGACACCGCGGAAACCACGCAGCCTGTTCAACCCAAAAAGAAAGGAGCCGCTAAAAAAGCGGCAAAGTAAACCCGTATGACCGTACCATTTACCACGCAATCGTTACAAGACGCCCTGACCGCCAAGCTGGCCTTGAACTTCGGCACCGAGCCGGGGGAAGCCACGGATCAGGAGATGCTGAAAGCCTGCGCTCTGGTGCTGCGGGATGTGATGGCCCTCCGGGGCGTACAGACCGCCAAGGAGACGAAAAAAGAAGAGAAAAAGCAGGTCCACTATCTCTCACTGGAATTTCTCATGGGCCGGAGCCTGATGAAAAACGCTTACAATCTGGGCGTGCTGCCCGAATTGAAAGAGGCTCTGGGCAACCTGGGCTTCAAGTCCGGTGACCTGTTTGAGCTGGAACCGGACGCGGGTCTGGGCAACGGCGGCCTGGGCCGCCTGGCCGCCTGCTATCTGGATTCCATGACCACGCTGGACATCCCCGCTACCGGCTACTCCATCTGCTATGAGCTGGGTATTTTCAAGCAGAAGATCGTGGAAGGTCAGCAGGTAGAGCTGCCTGACGACTGGAAGGGCGTTGGCTCCGCTTGGCTGCTGCCCAAGCCCGACGAGGCGCAGGCCGTCCACTTTGGCGGTACCCTCCGGGAATTCTGGCATGACGGCCATCTCCACATTGTCAACGAGAACTCCACCACCGTGCTGGCCGTTCCCTGCGACATGGTGGTGGCGGGCTATGATACCGACCACGTCAACACGCTCCGGCTGTGGGACGCCCGGTCCACCCGCCCTGTGGATATGGCCCTGTTTTCCCGGGGCGAATATCTGAAAGCCTCCGAGGACGAGGCCATGGCGGAGACCATCGCCAAGGTCCTCTACCCTGAGGATAACCACTACGAGGGCAAGTCTCTGCGGCTGAAGCAGCAGTATTTCTTCGTTTCCGCCACGGTGCAGTCCATCGTCACCAAGCATCTGGAGACCTATGGCACCCTGAAGAACTTCCATGAGAAAAACATCATTCAGATCAATGACACCCATCCGGCTCTGGTGATCCCGGAGCTGATGCGGATCTTCATGGACGAGGCGGGCATGAACTGGGACGAGGCGTGGGACATCACCTCCCACTCCGTGGCCTATACCAACCACACGGTCCTTTCCGAGGCGCTGGAGCGCTGGCCTCAGCAGCTGGTGGAGACCCTGCTGCCCCGCGTGTGGCAGATCATTCAGGAAATCGCCCGCCGCTGGCAGGAAAAGGTGGAGAATTTCTTCCACGATCCCTCCGTCACCGAAAAGATGGCTATTGTCTGGGGCGGCGAGGTACGGATGGCCAACCTGTGTATTGCGGGCGGCCTGTCCGTCAACGGCGTGTCCGGCCTCCATTCCGAGATCCTGAAAAAGGACGTATTCAAAAATTCCTATGCCATGGAGCCTTGGAAGTTTACCAATGTTACCAACGGCATCGATCATCGCCGCTGGCTCAGTGAGATCAATCCGGGTCTGGACAGCCTGGTACGGGATCTGGCCGGTGGAGACGACTACCTGCTCCATCCTCAGGCGCTGAAAAAGCTGGACGCCTATGCGGATGACGCGACTGTCCTCAAGCGTCTGGACGAGATCAAGTGGCAGAATAAGGTGAAGTTTGCCGACTACGCCCGGAAAGCCCAGGGCGTGACCCTGGACCCCAACGCCATTTTCGACGTGCAGGTGAAGCGGCTCCACGAATATAAGCGTCAGCTGCTGAACGTATTGCACATCATCACCCTGTATCAGCAGTTGCAGGACGATCCCAACTGCATCACCCGGCCCCACACCTTCCTGTTCGGCGCCAAGGCTGCGCCGGGTTACGCTGTGGCCAAGCGGATCATCCACCTCATCAACTCTCTGGCGGATGATATTTCCCATGATCCCCGCTGCCGGGGCAAGTTGCAGGTGGTGTTCCTGGAGAACTACCGGGTGTCTCTGGCCGAGCATCTGATGCCCGCCAGCGAGGTCTCTCAGCAGATCTCCACTGCCGGCAAGGAGGCCAGCGGCACCGGCAACATGAAGTTCATGATGAACGGCGCCCTCACCGTGGGTACCCTGGACGGCGCCAACGTGGAGATGCACGATGTGCTGGGCGATGAGAACATGTTCCTCTTTGGCCTCCATGCAGACCAGGCTGATACACTGAAACGGGAGGGCTATGTGCCCCAGCGCTATATCAGCCACGATCCCCAAATGGAGCGGTGCCTGAATGCCCTGCGGAAGGGCTTCCGGGACGGCGTCAGCTACGAGGACCTCTACCAGCGGCTCATCAGCCAGGACGAGTATCTCCTGCTGGCGGACTACCGGGCCTATTGCGACGCCGAGCGCCGCATGGCGGAGACCTACGAAAACCGGGAGGCCTGGAACCGCATGAGCCTCCACAACATCGCCCGCAGCGGCATCTTTGCTGCCGACCGGGCCGTGGCGGAATATGCCGACAACATCTGGAACGTCCCCCACAGATAATCTGATTTGATCCACTATCAGCGCCGTCCTTTTGGGCGGCGCTGATATTTTTTCCCCTTCTGCCTTTGGATCGTCCGCGCAGGAGAAGGTATTTAGATAAATTTCTAAATACCTGTTGACAGCTTGCGGAACATGTGCTATTTTCTATTTAGAAAATTTTCTAAATACTATGCGAGGGAGGGCTGCGGATGGCCTTTGCGGAGACCTTCAAGGCGCTGTCGGACCCGGTGCGGCGGGAAATTCTAAACCTGCTGAAGGGTGGGCGTCTGACGGCAGGGGAGATCGCCGGCCAGTTTGATATGACGGCGGCCACCGTGTCCTATCATTTATCCCAGTTGAAAAAAGCCGGTTTGATTTTCGAGAGCCGGGAGAAGAATTTTATCTATTACAGTCTCAATGCCTCTGTATTGGAGGAAGTCCTGCTGTGGTTACAGGACTTGAAGGGGGAAGGAAAGAAATGAAGAACAACAAGAGGGAAATACTGCTGACTTCGCTGGTCTGCCTGCTGCCGCTGTTCGCAGGCGCGGCGCTTTACCCGCTTTTGCCGGAAATTATGGTGACGCATTGGGACTTTTCCGGCAACGCAAACGGCTGGTCATCGCGTGCCGCCACTGTGTTCGGCCTGCCGCTGCTTATTTTGGCACTGCATCTCGTCTGCTTTTACGCCGAGAGCCGTGAGACGAAGAAATATAGGAATCCTGTGTTGCGGACGGTGCTGCTGTGGTTCTGCCCGGCCGTATCGCTGCTCGGCGGAGCAGTCACGCTCGGCACAGGGCTGGGCTATGAGATGCACATCAGCACCGTGGTGCCGGTGTTCGTGGGACTGCTGTTCCTGATCCTCGGCAACTACCTGCCAAAGATCCGGCAGAACCGCACAGTGGGTATCAAGCTGCCATGGACGCTGCAAAGCGAGGAAAATTGGACCCGGACCCACCGGTTGAGCGGCTTTTTGTGGGTGCTGTGCGGTCTTGTGATGATCCCCCTCTCCCTGCTGCGGCTGTGGAGCGGCTGGCTGTTTGGGGCGCTGCTGGCGGTGATGGTTCTGATCCCTACCATCTATTCCTACGCACTTCACAGAAAAGGCATCTGACACAGAATAAAAGCGAGAACCCCCTGCGAAATGGATGCGTCCATTCCGCAGGGGGTCGTTTCTTGCTGTTTTTGCGTCGATCCTGATGTTACACAGAGAACAGCAGGTCGCTGTATACCGGGAAGGGCCACCGCTCGGCGGGGGTCAGTTCCTCTAGACGGTCCGCCAGTTCACGGGCCTTTTCCATGTCCGGGATCAGGTGATCATGGCTGTAAGCCATGGCCTTCTTAGCGTCTGCCGGGATCTTGCTGAGGTCCCGCTCCATTTTTTCCGTGGCGGCATAGAGCTTATCCGTCAGTTGGCCCATTTCACGGGCCACGGCGTCATCCGCCTTGTGGCTGACGCCCATCTGCTCCTTCTTCCAGCCCCGCTCGCACAGCTCCGCCGTCACAGCGGATACGGCGGGCAGGATCTGCCGCCGCAGCATATCCGCCATGGTCCGGGCCTCGATGGTCAGGACCGTGGTGTAGTTCTCGATGTGGATCTCCGCACGGGCGTTGATCTCCTCTTTCGTGTAGATCCCATGCTTGACGAAGAGGTCCACGTTTTTCTTGGCTGTGTAGACCGGCAGAGCGTCCGCCGCGGATTTCAGGTTGCTGAGGCCCCGCTTTTCTGCTTCTGCGATCCAGGCGTCATCATATCCGTTGCCGTTGAAGATGATCCGCTGATGGTCGGTAAAGACTTTTTTGATGAGCTTTTCCAGATCCGACTGGAAATTCTTGGACTTTTCCAGTTGGTCGGCAAACTGCTGCAATTCCTCCGCCATGATGGTGTTCAAAGCGATGTTGGGACCGGAGATAGACTGGCTGGAGCCAAGCATCCGGAACTCAAACTTATTGCCGGTGAAGGCCATGGGAGAGGTGCGGTTCCGGTCCGTGTTGTCCTGGGGGATGGGGGGCATGGCGTCCACGCCGATCTGGAGGGTGCGCTTGCCGGCCTCCTTGAACTCCGTACCGCGGATGATGGACTGCACGATGGCATCCAGTTCGTCACCCAGGAAGATGGAGAGGACTGCCGGAGGTGCTTCGGAAGCGCCCAGACGGTGATCGTTGCCGGGGAATGCCACCGTAGCCCGCAGGAAGTCCTGATACTCGTCCACGCCCTTGACAAAGGCCGCCAGGAACAGCAGGAACTGGGCGTTCTGGCTGGGAGTCTTGCCGGGCTTGAAGAGGTTCTTGCCTGTGTCGGTGTTCAGGGACCAGTTATCGTGCTTGCCGGAGCCGTTGACGCCGGCGAAGGGCTTTTCATCCAGAAGGCACACCAGATCGTGCTTCTCCGCGATCTTTTTCATGACCTCCATGGTGAGCTGGTTGTGGTCGCAGGCTGTGTTGGCGTCTGTATAGACGGGGGCCATTTCGTGCTGGGCGGGGGCCGCTTCGTTGTGCTTGGTCTTGCTGTAAATACCCAAGGCCCAGAGGTTTTCGTCCAGGTCCTTCATGTAGGCTGCTACCCGGGGACGGATGGCGCCGTAATAGTGGTCATCCAGCTCCTGACCGCGGGGAGGCTTGGCACCGAAGAGGGTGCGGCCGGTCATCCGCAGGTCCTCCCGCTGGTTGTACATCTTCTTATCCACCAGGAAGTACTCCTGCTCCGGGCCGACACAGGGGATGACCCGGCGGCTTTCCGTGTCTCCGAACAGCCGCAGGATGCGGAGGGCCTGACGGCTCACGTCCTCCATGGACCGCAGCAACGGCGTCTTTTTATCCAGCGCGTGACCGCCGTAGGAGCACAGGATGGTGGGGATGCAGAGGGTGCCCTCCTTGATAAAGGCAAAGGAGGAGGGGTCCCAGGCGGTGTAGCCACGGGCCTCAAAGGTGGCCCGCAGGCCGCCGGAGGGGAAAGAGGAGGCGTCCGCCTCGCCCCGGACCAGATTCTTGCCGGAAAACTCCAGAATGACCCGGCCGTGGTCGCTGGGAGCGATAAAGCTGTCATGTTTTTCCGCCGTGAAGCCGGTCATCGGCTGGAACCAGTGGGTATAGTGGGTGCAGCCCCGCTCCACCGCCCAGGTCTTCATGGCCCCAGCGATCTCGTTGGCGGCAGCCAATTCCAGAGATGCTCCATCGGTGACGCAGCGCTTCCACGCCTGATAGCAGGCGCCGGACAGCCGCTCCTTCATGGTTTCCTCATTGAATACTCTGCTGCCGAACAGTTCGGGCAGTTTTAGCTCGCTCATGGCGGTCCCTCCGTTCAAGACGATAAAATATCAAGTTTATCCTACCATAAATTCATGTAAACGCAAGAAAAACATTAAAAAATCTCACAATATGAAACTGAGTGTATCACGGGGCTGCCCCCCTGTCAAACGGTAAACTGCACAAATACGGCTCCGTCCGGCGGCTTGGGTCTGTCTGCGGATTTTTTTACCTTTTCTTCCCCGGCATCTTTCCAAAACCGACGGCCTGTGCTATACTTTTATTTGTATGTTCAAAAACAAAAGATAAGGGGCGTTCATCATGGGAGCCATTGGGTTCGACAATCAAAAATATCTCACTACGCAGTCTGAACAGATCAAAAAGAGGATCCACCAGTTCGGCGGGAAGCTGTATCTGGAATTCGGCGGGAAGCTGTTTGACGACTATCATGCCTCCCGGGTACTGCCGGGCTTTGAACCGGACAGCAAGATCCGGATGCTTCAGCAGTTGAAGGATGATGTGGAGATCGTCATCGCCATCAACGCCGGGGACATTGAGAAGAATAAAATGCGGGGGGATCTGGGCATCACCTATGATGAGGACGTCCTCCGGCTCATCGATATTTTCCGGGACATGGGATTGTATGTGGGCAGTGTGGTGCTGACCCGCTACAATGGACAGGACGCGGCGAACGCTTTCCTTCACCGGCTGGAAAAGCTGGGCATCCGCTGCTACCGACACTATCCCATCGCCGGATATCCCTCCGATGTGGCCCATATCGTCAGCGATGAGGGCCTGGGTAAAAACGACTACATTGAGACCAGCCATTCCCTGATCGTGGTGACGGCTCCCGGCCCCGGCAGCGGCAAAATGGCCACCTGCCTGAGCCAGTTGTATCACGATCATAAGCGGGGCATCGATGCCGGCTATGCCAAGTTTGAGACCTTCCCCATCTGGAACCTGCCCCTGAAGCATCCTGTGAATCTGGCCTATGAAGCGGCCACCGCCGATCTGGACGATGTGAACATGATCGACCCCTTCCATCTGGAGGCCTACGGCGTCACCACCGTCAATTACAACCGGGATGTGGAGATCTTCCCGGTGCTGAACGCCATTTTCGAGAAGATCCAGGGCAAGTCCCCCTATAAGTCCCCCACGGACATGGGCGTGAACATGGCGGGGAACTGCATTGTAGACGACGAGGTATGCCGCGCCGCCTCCCGTATGGAGATCCTGCGGCGGTATTACACTGCGAAAACCGAACTGGTCCAGGGTAAGGGGGCGGAGGAGACTGTCCGCAAGCTGGAGCTGGTGATGCAGCAGGCCGGCGTGACGCCGGAGATCTGCCCCGCCGTGGCAGCGGCGCTGGACAAGGCGGAAGCCACCGGCGCTCCCGCCGGCGCCATGGTGCTGCCGGATGGCCGGGTCATTACCGGCAAGACCTCTGGTACTTTGGGGGCTGCGGCGGCGCTGCTGCTGAATGCTCTGAAGGCTTTGGGAAATATCGACGATCAGTTTGAATTGATCTCCAAGCAGGTCTTAGAGCCTGTCTGTCATCTGAAAACCACCTATTTGGATCACCGTAACCCCCGGCTCCACACCGATGAGGTGCTGATGACCCTGGCGATCTCCGCCCTGACCAACCCGCTGGCAGACCTTGCCAAGCGGCAGCTGCCCGGTCTCCGGGACAGTGAGGCCCACTTCTCTGTCATCATCAGCGAGGAGGATCTGAAGATCTTCAAGCGTCTGGGCGTCCGGGTGAGCTGTGAGCCAAAATATGAGACCAAGCGGCTCTATCACCGCTGAGAACATTTGACCCTGCGTTTGACACAACAGAAAGGAGACGGCGTGTGACACCGAAGATCGTCTGCGTCGCAGGCCCCACCGCCTGCGGCAAAACCACACTGGGCGTTCTGCTGGCCCAGCGCTTTCACGGAGAGGTAGTCTCCGCCGACTCCATGCAGATCTACCGGGGCATGACCGTTGGCACCGCCGCTCCTACGGAGGCGGAAATGCAGGGGGTCCCCCACCACATGATCGCCGTGGCGGAGCCCAGCGAACAGTGGAGCGCCGCGGAATACGTGGCGAAGGCCACGCCCATCGTGGATGACATCCTTTCCCGGGGAAAGCTGCCCATTCTGGTGGGCGGTACCGGATTGTGGATGGACGCCCTGATCCGGGGACACGGCTTCGCCGGCGGACACGCCGGCGGAGAGGTGCGCCGGGAACTGGAGGCCCGGTTTGACCGGGACGGCATCGAGCCTTTGCTGGCGGAGCTGCGGCAGGTGGACCCGGAAAGCGCCGCACGGCTCCATCCTGCCGACACCAAGCGTATTCTCCGGGCATTGGAGGTCTATCTGGAAACGGGCGAGACCATCTCCGCCCACAATGCTGCCACCCGCCAACTGCCTCCCCGGTACGACGCGGTATGGATCGGCCTGCAATTCGCGGACCGGGCCGACATGAAGGCGCTCATTGACCGCCGTGTGGACAAGATGGCGGAGGAGGGCCTTTTAGAAGAAGTCCAAACTTTGCTGGCCATGGGTCTGCCCCGGAATGCCACCGCTATGCAGGCCATCGGCTACAAGGAGTTTTTGGGTGTTCTGGACGGGACCCTTACAGAGCAGGAGGCACTGGAGCTGGTCAAGCTCCGTTCCCGGCAGTATGCCAAGCGCCAGCTCACCTGGCTGCGGCGGAATCCGGCTATTCACTGGATCTATTGGGAAAAAGACCGTGATTTTGCCCGTGCCCTCCAGATTTCGACAGAAATTTTGACCGCTTCTGGCTTAGGATAAGCCCAGGGGCGGTGGACATCGACTGACAGAGACAGCGTGCCGCTGGCACAGCCGCTCCCAAATAAAGAAGGAGCGGAATACTATGCAGAAAAAAATCAATTTACAGGATCTCTTCCTCTTGCGTCTTCGACAGGAGCGGCTGCCTGTCACCGTGTTTTTGATGAACGGGTTCCAGATGCGGGGCACCGTTACCGGCTACGATCCCTTCGTGGTGGTGCTGGAAAGCGACGGCAGGCAGCAGGTGATCTACAAGCACGCCATTTCCACGGTGGTCCCCCTTCGTCCGGTGGCCCTGCGGGAAAGTGAGGAGGAAGCCGTCCTGTAATGATACGAGGCGTACATGAATCGATCATCCTTTGTAAGCAAGCTGCTCACGCTGGTCATCACCCTCCTGGTGCTGGCCTATTTTGGCTATCAGATCTATGGCTACGTGAGTGATCCCTTTTCCACTACCCTTGCCTACACCTATCAGGTGGAGGATACTGTGGACATCAGCGGCTATGTGGTCCGGCAGGAACAGGTGCTCACCGGCGATGCCGGCGGCCTCATGCGGCTGCGGAAAAGCGAGGGCGAGCGGGTCGGCACCGGCGGGGCCGTGGCCACCATCTACGCCGACCAGACGTCGCTGGACCGGCAGAACGAGATCGAAACGCTGAATAACCGCATCGAGCAGCTGGAATACGCCCAGGAATCCATGCTGGGCGCGGAAGTCACGCTGAAGCTGGACAGCCAGATCGCCCGGTCCCTGCTGGATTACCGGACCGTCGTGGCGGCGGGACGGCTGGACGCGGCGGAGAGCCGGGGGCAGGAGCTGCGATCTCTGGTCCTCAAGCGGGACTATACCTATTCCGGCACCGAGGACCTCAGCGGACAGTTGCAGGAACTGAAAAATCAGCTAAAAAGCCTGCGGTCTCAGGCCGCTAACTCTGTAAAGACCATCCGGTCTCCCCGGTCCGGTTTGTTTTCCGCCGTGGTGGACGGCTACGAATCCGTTCTGACACCGGAGGGGCTGTCCGCACTGACTCCCAGCACCCTGAATAAGCTGTCCCCTGCCGAGATCCCCGCCAACACAGGAAAGCTGATCCTGGGGGACAACTGGTATTATGTGGGCGTGGTCTCCGCGCAGGAGGCTCAGACCCTTCAGACCCGCCAGAATCGTCTGGGGGCCGGAGAGAGCCTGTCCCTCCGGTTTACCAAATATGTGGACCGGGACCTGTCGGTCACGCTTTTGTCCGTGGGGGCGGAGGAAAACGGCCGCTGTGTGGTGACTTTCCAGGGAAATACCTATTTGCAGGAGCTGACACTTCTGCGCCGCCAAAGCGCCGAGATCATTCTGGATACCACCGATGGGATCCGGGTCCCCTTGGCTGCGCTGCGTGTGGCCACCCAGACCGTTACGGAAAAGGATCCGGAGACCGAGGAGACCACCAGCAAGGAGGTCAATGTCACAGGCATTTACTGCGTCTCCGGCGCAAAGGCCCGGTTCAAGCCGGTAGAGGTGCTGCTCACCGGTGACGATTACGCCGTGGTCCGGTCTGCCGGCTCCACGGAGAAGCTGCGGCTGCGGCCCGGTGACGAGATCATCGTTGCCGCACGGGATCTGTATGACGGAAAAGTTGTTTCATAAAGAAAGAGAGGGCTGTTCTATGTCCATTCAGACAAATATTCAGGAGGTCCGTCAGCGGATCGCCGCCGCCTGCGGAGAATGCGGCCGGGACCCCAAGGAGATCACGCTGGTAGGCGCCAGCAAGATGAATGATGCCGCCGCCTGCCGGGAGGCCATCGCCGCCGGGATCGACGTGTTGGGCGAAAACCGGGTCCAGGAGATGACGGAGAAGCTGAGCCAGAACGCCTATGACGGCGCGCCGCTCCACTTCATCGGCCATCTTCAGCGGAACAAGGTCAAGCAGGTGGTGGGCAAGGTAGCCCTGATCCAATCCGTAGGGTCTCTCCCTTTGTTGGAAGCCGTTGAAAAAGAGGCGGAAAAGCAGGGCCTCGTTCAGGACATTCTTCTGGAGGTGAACATCGGCGGCGAGGAGGCCAAGAGCGGCTTTGCCCCCGCGCAGTTGGAGGACGCCGCCAGAGCAGCTCAGGCCATGTCCCATGTCCGGGTCCGGGGATTGATGACGATCCCCCCCGCAGACAGCGACCGGGACACCAATATCCGCTATTTTCAGGAAGTCCGGGCACTTTATGTTGACATCAACGAGAAATTGTTCCATAATGAATTAAAGTGCCTTTCTATGGGCATGAGCGGCGATTTTGAGGATGCTATCCGAAATGGCGCCACCATGGTCCGTGTGGGCACCGCGATTTTCGGTGCCCGGTATTATCCCACTTGATTGCAGGAGGTTTTGGCTTATGGGTATTTTGGACGAGCTGAAGAAGCTGACCCATCCCTATGATGACGAGGATGAGGAATATGAGGATTTCGAGGAACCCCGTGAGCGCTCCTTCGATGACCGCCGCAACAAAGCGGAGGATCGCCGGAACAAGGTGGTAAACATCCATGCCACCACGCAGCTGAAGGTGGTGCTGGTGAAGCCGGACCGCTTTGAGAACGCCTCGGAGATCGCCGATCAATTGAAGGACAAGCGGACGGTGGTGCTGAATCTGGAATCCACCAACAAGGATGTGGCCCGGCGGCTCATCGACTTCCTTTCCGGCGTGGCTTATGCCGGCGAGGGCAAGATCAAAAAGGTTGCCGCAAACACCTACATCATCACGCCTTACCACGTGGAGCTGGAGGGCGATCTCATCGACGAGCTGGAAAGCAACGGCTTATATTTCTAAGCAGGGAGGATATTGGATATGCTGACACCCCAGGAGGTTTCGACCCATTCCTTTGCCAAGGCGTCCTTTGGTGGCTACAACATGGCCATGGTGGACGAATTTCTGGATGAGCTGACTGACGATTATACCGCTCTCTACAAAGAAAACGCGGCGCTGAAAGCAAAATTGAAGATCCTGGTGGAGAAGGTGGAGGAATACCGCGCCACCGAGGATTCCATGCGGGCCACCCTGCTCACCGCTCAGCGAATGGCGGATTCCATCGTGAAGGAAGCCGAACAGAAGCGGGATCAGCTGATGACGCAGGCGGAGATCGACGCCAAGCTGAAGATCAACTGCCTGAAAAACGAGGCTGCCGCCGCGGAGGAACGTCTGCGGAAAGGCAAGGAGGAACTGGAGAAGTTCTCTGCTGCCGTCCGGGCTGTGTGCGATAAGGAGATCCAGCTTTTGAACGAACTGCCTCAGGCCCCGGTGGAGCTGCCTCAGGAGGAAGCCAAACCGGAGGACTCCGTTCAGGAGATCGAGGACAACGTCATGGCCGCGTTCAACGAAGCAGCGCCGGAGGAGGACGGTGACGCGGCGGAGACCCAGACGGAAGTGTCTGAGCCTGTTGCCGAAGCGACGGATCCCGCCGCTGATACCAGCGATCCCTTTGGGGATTTTCCCGACCTTTCCAGCACACGCCAGATCAATCTGGACGAACTGAAATTCGGCCGTAATTACAATACTTGACAAAAAGCGGCCTGTAAGGCCGCTTTTTGCTCTTTCAGGAGGTAGCTATATGGAAACGCAAGCGCCGATCATCGCCTTCCTGTATGACTTCGACAAGACTCTGTGCACCACGGACATGGAGGACTACGCCTTCATCCCCTCCCTTGGGTATACCCCGGCAGAATTCTGGGGCAGGGCCAACGCCTTTGGCTGGGAAAACCGGATGGACGGCCTGCTGGCCTATATGTATACCATGATCCAGGAGTGCGCCGCACAGAACATTAAGCTGGACCGGACCTTCCTGAAGCGCTGTGGTGAGTCCATCCAACTGTTCCCCGGCGTCCGGGAGTGGTTTGCCCGGATCAACGCCTTTGGGGAGAGTCTGGGCGTTCAGGTGGAGCACTATGTCATTTCCTCCGGCCTCCGGGAGATCATCGAGGGCAGCGGGATCGCTCAGGAATTTCGGGAGATCTACGCCTGCGAGTTTTATTACAATGAAAATGGCGACGCCTGCTGGCCCAAGCTGGACGTCAACTTTACCAACAAGACCCAGTTTGTCTACCGCATCAACAAGGGCATTCTGGACGTTTCCAGAGACCGGGAGCTGAATGACTCCATGCCTGATGATTCCAAGCGGGTCCCCTTTACCAACATGATCTATATGGGAGACGGTCTTTCCGACGTGCCTTGCATGAAAATGATGCGGGCCTACGGCGGGCAGGCCATCGCCGTCTATCAGGCCAACAACCGGCAGGGCGTGGAAAAGCTGCTGGCGGACGGACGGGTGGATTTCATTTTCCCGGCTGACTACCGGGAGGGTATGGAGTTGGACCGCACTGTTCGGGACATCCTCCGGAAAATGACCATCACCGACCGGCTGCTGGAGGTCAACAACCGCCAGCTCCGCAGCATCGGCGGCGATGTACTTCCCAATCAGGTGGGACTGTTTTGAACACGGAATATCTGAATGATCGGAAAGCCGGCGCAGAAAATGCGCCGGTTTTTTCTGTTTTTCTGGGAAAATCTCTTTACTTACAGTATCGTTTCTGGTAAACTATACACTGTGTATTGAATCAATTCAGCCGGGGCAGCGCCCCGGCTGTTTCACGGAGGGTTATCCATGGCAACAGAATTTTCCAGAACTCTGTCCCTGCTGCGGAAAGAGCGGGGCGTTTCTCAGCGGGTGGCCGCTGCGGATCTGGGGGTGTCTCAGGCCCTTTTGAGCCATTATGAAAACGGCATCCGGGAGCCGGGCCTTGCCTTTGTGTCCAGGGTTTGCGACTACTATCACGTTTCCGCAGACTATATGCTGGGCCGGACACTGGCACGGGACGGCAGTATGCTGACTGCCGAAGAGATCCTCAACGCCGCTGAGCCAGGCAATGTGCTTCAGGGCAGCGTGCTGGCCACCCTGCGGGGCAAGCTCATTACCAGCGCCAGCGGTGTGCTGTTCGGTCTGCTGGGCAAACTGGGAGACAAGGACGCCATCAACGCCGCGGCGGACAGCCTGGGTTGCCACATCTATCTGCTCTACCGGCTGCTCCACCGGGCCGCAGGAGGCAGCACCACTTATTTCGCTCTGCCGGAGGAGGACTGCGCCGCCGGCGCCGCCTCCGCCGGTGCATCTCTGGCCCGGACGGATTACGCCCGTGCGCTGGCGAAGCTGTCCCGTGAAAAGGCTGCCTTTCCGGATATGTCCCATGAGACGCTTAACAGCGCCTTTCCCGGCCGGAGTCAGGGGATGATCCAGGTCCTCAGCACGGCGGATGGGCAGCTCAATCGCCTGAACCAGTCCGGCCTGAAATGAATGTGCAGTCCGTGGCCTTCCTGACTGCCTCTGCTTGCATCTGCCGTCTGCTGTCCAGGGAGCGAACCTGAGTGCTCTTTTGGCAGCCAGTTTGGTGTTTTATCTCAGGGGCGGCTGTTTGACCGGGACCTCAATGAGCATCCGGACTACTGCTGCGACTACGTTCATCACTCCGATGAAGCGGGAGCGCGGCCACTGGAAAGATCCGCTCCGGTACTGTCCGGCTGACTGAGAAAAATTATCGGGAAACTCTCGCCAACCGGCATGAGTTTGTGGTAAACTACGACTACGATAAATTCTGGAACGATCACTACTGGCATCGGTTCCACACACAGACGGGCGTAAAGTCCTGACCGTTTCACATGAAACCTGAGAATTCCGTCCCCTGGGACGTTTGCCTACGGAGGTTTTTCTATGACCAAGCAATCCAATATCCGCAACTTCTCCATCATCGCCCACATTGACCACGGCAAGTCCACTCTGGCGGACCGACTGCTGGAGACCTGCGGTGCCGTTTCCCAGCGCCAGATGGAAAATCAGCTTCTGGATAACATGGATCTGGAGCGGGAGCGGGGCATCACCATCAAGGCCCGTGCCGTGAAGCTGAACTACAAGGCCCAGGACGGCGAGATCTATGAGCTGAACCTCATCGACACGCCGGGCCATGTGGACTTCAACTACGAGGTCTCCCGGTCTCTGGCTGCCTGTGAGGGCGCTGTTCTGGTAGTGGACTCCACACAGGGCGTGGAGGCTCAGACCTTAGCCAACACCTATCTGGCCATGGAGCACGATCTGGAGATCCTTCCCGTGTTCAACAAGATCGACCTGCCTGCCGCAGATCCTCTGAAGTCCAAGCAGGAGGTGGAGGACATCATCGGCCTGCCCGCCATGGACGCTCCGGAAATTTCCGCCAAAATGGGCATCAATATTGAAGCCGTTCTGGAGGACATCGTCCAGAATATCCCCGCCCCCAAGGGGGACCCCAGCGCTCCCCTGAAGGCCCTGGTGTTCGACAGCCAGTACGACAGCTACCGGGGCGTGGTGGTCTACTTCCGCATCATGGAGGGCACCATCCGCACTGGCCAGACCATCAAAATGATGGCCACCGGAGCAACCTATCAGATCGTGGAATGCGGCCACCTGCTGCCCCTGGGCCTGGAGCCCTGCGACTCCCTGTCCGCCGGAGAGGTGGGCTACTTCACTGCGTCCATCAAGACCGTCAGCGATACCCGTGTGGGCGACACTGTCACTGACGCCGCAAATCCCACGGCGGAGCCCCTGCCGGGCTACCGGCCGGTGCAGTCCATGGTCTACTGTGGCATTTACACCGAGGACGGCTCCAAGTATCCCGATCTCCGGGACGCGCTGGAAAAATTGCAGCTGAATGACGCCTCCTTGAGCTTTGAGCCGGAGTCCTCTGCGGCTCTGGGCTTTGGTTTCCGCTGCGGCTTTTTGGGAATGCTCCACATGGAGGTCATTCAGGAGCGTTTGGAGCGGGAATTTGACCTGGATCTGGTGACCACCCTCCCCTCCGTTATCTACCACGTTTACAAAACCAACGGCGAAATGGTGACGGTGGACAATCCCCACAACTACCCGGACCCCTCCCTCATCGAGCGGACGGAGGAGCCTTACGTCAAGGTGAACATCATCGCTCCCAACGAGTATGTGGGCAACATTATGCCCATGTGTCAGGACCGCCGGGGCGAGTTCAAGGATATGCAGTATCTGGACACTCATCTGGTGGAACTGCATTACCAAATGCCCCTGAACGAGATCATCTACGACTTTTTCGATGCGCTAAAGGCCAATACCAAGGGCTATGCCTCTTTGGACTACGAGCTTTCCGGCTACCGCCCCAGCGATCTGGTGAAGGTTGACCTGCTGCTCAACGGCGACCAGGTGGATGCCCTCAGCTTTATCGCCCACCGGGACAAGGCCTATCCACGCGCCCGCCGACTGTGCGAGAAGCTGAAGGAGAATATTCCCCGCCAGCTCTTTGAGATCCCCATTCAGGCGGCCATCGGCGGCCGGGTCATTGCCCGCGAGACTGTAAAGGCCATGCGGAAGGACGTGCTGGCCAAGTGCTACGGCGGCGACGTCACCCGTAAGAAGAAGCTGCTGGAAAAGCAGAAGGAAGGCAAAAAGAAGATGCGGGCACTGGGTACGGTCCAGATGCCTACGGAAGCGTTCCTGGCTGTCCTCAAGCTGGACGAGTAACGGCTTTTTGACTGCGCTGCAAACGAAAAAAATCCCCCGTCCGGATCACCGGGCGGGGGATTTTTTGTGAAATCACATCAGGTTGTAGAGGATCTTGGCCATCTGGCCACGAGTGATGTTGCTGTGTGGCATGAAGCTGCCGTCACTGTAACCGTTGATGACCCCCTGGGCAACCATGGTGCGGATGTAGTAGTCGGCATAGCCGGGAATCTTGCCGTTGTCGGTGAAGGTCAGGTCCGCCAGCGCATAGCCCTTAGCCTGGGTGCGGCCGATCATGGCGGCAGCCTGGGCACGGGTCAGAGCGTTGTTGGGATTGAAATACAGGCGGCCGTTTTTCTCTGCGCCGGAGATAACGCCTTCGGTATAGAGGGCTTTGATTGCGGGAATGGCATATTCCGGGATGGTGTTCAGGTCCGCGAAGGGCAGGTCAACGGCGGCGTACTTGCTTTCATCCAGTTTCAGATAGCGGTAGAGCATGACGGCGAACTGGGCCCGGCTGATATTCTGGTTGGGACGGAAGGTGCCGTCGTTGTATCCTGTGGTGATGTTGGCGTTATAGAGGAAATCCACATAGTCGGCGGCCCAGTAATCACCGGTATCGGTGAACTTATGGCCCACGCCGTAGGGTGCGATATCCACGCTGGCCCGGCCGATATTGCCGGAGGCGTCCACGGCGGTCACCGTCACCCGGGTGACCTCAATCGTCTCGCCGGGGCCGGGAAGATAATACTTCATCATACCTGCCGTGGCGTCATAGCCCTCCAACACCTGTCCCGTGTCGCCGTTTCTTGCCACGGTGATGGAGGACAGGGGCAGGATGCCGTCCACAGCATCAGAGACCTTAATGTTGACAGCCCAGTCCTGCTCATCCAGTGCGGCTGTCACCACCGGCGGGGTATTGTCCACCGTGCCGGGGAAGGCGGCGGTGATCTGGTCGATGTAGACCGTGCCGGTGCGGGGCGTGTTGGCGTAGACCAGGCCGGTCTCCGTGGCCTGATAGGGGGCCTCCACCATCAGGCCCTCAATGGAGAAGGAGTCGGTAGCGGCAATGCTGAACTGCTTCCAGCCGGTAAAGTCCAGAGTGGCAATGTTCCGGGGCAGGTGGCCCTTGGTGCCGTTGCTGTACAGCATGGTCAGGGTGTTGCCGGAGCCGTCGCCGTAGACCCAGAGGTTCAGGGCTGTGTAGCAGCTGGCGATCTCCGTGGAGTTGGCGGCCCGCCACTCGGCGGTGTAGTCCCCGGAGCCGAATTCGTTGGTTTCATTCAGATCGTAGTCCAGCTTCAGGGAGCCCTTGCCCAGGGCCACGGTGTCTGCGGCATGGTTCAGGCTCACGTCCATGCCGCTGCCGCTGCCCCGGAAGATGGAGGTGGCGCCTTCAAAGTTCTCCACCGTTTTCAGGGACAGCGTGGAGACCGTTACCGGAATGCTGACCCGTTTATCTCCGGCAATGGCGGTGATGGTGCCGGAACCGGGCTGGCTGGCGTGGAACGCCCAGCCGTCCATGGAACCGCAGTCTCCGGTGAAGCTCCACGTAACGGCTTCACCGTTGTTCCAGAGGGTCATATGGTTCCAGACCGCCTCCGCACTGAGGTTCACGGAGGAGCCGGGGGTCAGGGTCAGGCTGGTGAGGGCGGTGCTGCCGTTTTTGATGGTGAGGGTATCCGGCGTCCGGATGGCATGGACCACGGTGCTGCCCTTGGCTCCACGGCCGGAGGCCGTCACGGTGATGTCGCCGCCGCTGGTGGGGGTGACAAGCAGCTGGCGTCCTCCCTGCTCCGTGATGGTGCCCGCACTGGCGGAGAGGTCATAGCTGGCATCCATGGGGATGTAATTGCTGTCCACGCCGGAGGCGGTCACAGCTACGGAGCTGCCCGCCAGCACGTAATCGCTGGCGGCGTGGACATAGAAGTGGTCAAGATCGCCGCTGGAATGGTCCGAGGCTACCAGGAAAATTTGGTTGGTGACCTTGCGGTTAGATTCGGAAGGCCGATTGATAATGGACGCCGTGGTGGAATCCGGTGTGGTCACCGCCAGATTGGTGGAGCCGCCGCCGTCCAGACACAAGACCGTCTGGCAGCCCAGCTCCAGCAGACGTTCACCGATCTGGGTCAGGGACGCGCCGATGGAGTGGCCGGTTTTGCGGCCGTCGATGGTGTAAAAGACCAGAGTGCCGTCCGCCTTCTGGCCCACGGCGGTGCGGGGATTGCTCCCGGCGGCCAGGTTGGGGACCACAGCGCCGTCTTGGGCCAGGCAGTACAGGGCACCTACGGCATAGTCCACATCCTCCCAGCCGCTGTTGGCGGTGACGGTAAAGGTCACCTCACTGCCAACAGGCAGGTTCCGCAGGGCGTTGGTGTAGTAGGCGTCCGCGTTGGCGTTGGCGGAGAGGACGATCTGATCCGGCTGGATAGCGGTGACAGTGGTCTCCTCTACCCGGTCCACCCGGAGGGTGACAGTGGAGCCAATGGCCAGGCTCCCCTGCTCCACGGTGCAGACTACATTGACGCCGGGCTCTGTGGTGCCTGTGGTGTGTTTGGCGTTGAAATCGTATGTATAGAGGTAAAGGCCGCTGTTAGTACGTGCCTTGTTCACCGCCGCTACCGGCCGGACCAGCTCTGTGGAGTTTCCAAAGCCGTCATCCACGGCGTAGCCTAGGTCGGCGCTGACCTTGACGCCGGGTTTGCCTAAAATGGCAGAGCCGTCCGCCCGGAAGCCGATGGCGTAATATCCGGCGTCACTGCTGCGGAGCAGTCCCTCCGTAACCACCATGCCAATGGGCAGACCAGTGGAGACATTGTAGAAGTCGCCATTGATGCCGGCCACTACCCGGTAGCCGTCATCTTCCAGCAGCGCGGCCATGTCCGCCACGCTGGAACGGTCTGTCAGCGCGTCGCCGTAGGTGACAATGGGGGTCACAGCCTTGTTAGGCGTGTAGGTGATGAGATTTTCCGTCCGGAGATCGGAGTAGGTCGTGCTCCAGAATACATTGGTGGAAAGCTGCGTTTCCTGATGGAGCGGCGTGTCTTTGGCGGACAGGTCCTCCCCCAGCGCGTTTGACGCGGCGGCGGGCAGAGTCAGTGCGCTGATGAGACTGAGGGATAGCAGCAGGGATGTGAGTTTACGGATGTGGTGTTTCATAGGAACCTCCTATCGGTACAGGTCCGGGAAACCCCGGACAGGGTGGTCTACATAACACCCATAGCATAGCATAGATGCAGGATGAAGTAAATGAAAAAAGTGTTACAAAATCGGTGGGATCTTCCAGTAAGTCCGCAGCCTTTGACGGCGGAAAGCTGTTGCAAAAGAGGCCGGTTTCCGTTATAATATTCATGCGAGGAGGCGGTAGCATGACGGTAACGGTTGATGATAAGCGCTGCATCGGCTGCGGCATGTGTGCCGCCGCCGTACCGGAGGTATTCCGGGTCATTGGGCGGGTGTCCACGGTACAAGCCCAGCCTGCGAAGGAACGGTTCTTCCGAGTGCTGGATGCCGCAAACGGCTGTCCGGTGAACGCGATTTGGGCAGAGCGGCGTTGAAAAAGCGAGGTCACAAAAAAAGAAAAAGAAAATCAGAAAAATGGCTTGACAATTTTCTGCTCATCTGTTATAGTAATTCGTGCCTATTTGAGGCAGATATGGCGGCGTAGCTCAGCTGGCTAGAGCATTCGGTTCATACCCGGAGTGTCACTGGTTCAAGTCCAGTCGCCGCTACCATGATCCGGAGACGTCACATGACGTCTCCCGGATCTTTCCCGGCCCGTTGGTCAAGTGGTTAAGACACGGCCCTTTCACGGCTGTAACATGGGTTCGAATCCCGTACGGGTCACCATTTGCGGGCTTAGCTCAGCTGGTTAGAGCGCATGCTTCACACGCATGAGGTCACTGGTTCGAGTCCAGTAGTCCGCACCAGAAACGACCGGAAATCTTTCGATTTCCGGTCGTTTTCTATGCACATTTTAGACCGGATTTTCTGCTATATTCGCGTGTTTTCGCCGCTTTTCCAACAAATATGTAATTTTTCAGAAACAACCTTTTATCAAGTCCGAAACAAGTTTGAAACGACTTTCCAATTGGTTTTGAGCGAAAAATAGAGCAAACTGTTGCACTTTTGCTGCACCTGTGTTTATGGCAATATTGGACAATGTTTTATTGACATTTTGCTGTTTTTGGTATAAGATGCATATATTATCAAAGAGAGTAATTTCAATGGGGCACACAATTTTTCATTGCCTCGTAGTTCCAAAACAGCTGCATGATAGGCATAAGGAGTTTAATGATCGTCAATGGAGCGAATCAAGCAGATGCGGCTGCAAAATAAAAGCATTTGCAAATTTATGACATAAGGAGGGTCCCACTATGTTGATGGAACAGGAAGCCCCCATGCTTTTTCATACCGTATTTGCCGGGTCGGTCATATTGACTGTGGGGTATCTGCTGCATTGGCGGGGCCATTCTCCGCAAAAAAAGCCGCTCGAGCTGATCCTTTATTTTGTCCTTTTACAGATCCCGGCCTACATCTTGGTCTTCTACGCTATGATGTGTCCCCGGTCCGGAGACAGGACCTTCGCTTTCGCAATGGGAGGTCTTTGCTGGCTGATCGGAATTCTGGTTCTCATGCAGGGGATTCGCGATCTGTTGGATCACAACACAAATAAAAAGGATCCGCCCAAATGAACAGCGATATGGAGAGGAGTACCTCAAAAAGGTACTCCTCATTTTTTACCGTATCAATCTTCATCGGGCCATTCGCTCTCCGGCACGGGCCGGTCGGGCAGCTCGCCTATCCGATGGAATGCTGCTGAGCAGAGAGGTATACATAAAGCCAAAGGGCGCGTTCAAAAGAACGCGCCCTTGCTGTTTAGCCGGATAGCTCCCGGATCTCATCCTGAATGAGGCGGCCCGCCGCGGCGGCAAGCTGGTCGATGCGGCGAATGCGCGCGAGGTCGCGGCCATAGATGGCGTTCGCCGCCGGAACGCTGGTGTTCTCGCCCATGAACACCGCGGCGACGCGGATGCCCTGCGCGCGCAGGGCGCGGACCTCGGCGGCGGTGTCGTCGATGCCGGGCTGACCGTCGTAATCGCGGCTGAGCGGAATTTTGCCGCTCGGGAGAATTTTGTGGCTGTCGTTCGGACTGGCGTCGGTGAGCAGAATGAGCAGGTGCTTGTCCGCGGGAGCCGATTTCATCAGCTCGCCCATGCCGCGCAGAGCCAGACCGTCGCGGTTCCAGCCCGCGGCAAAGTAGTCGAACACGCGATGCTCGCCGTTTTTGTCCCCGAAATCCTTCAAAACGCGCAGCACCGTGTAGCCGCGCAGGCTGCAGAAGCCGGTCACGCGCACGGGGATGCCGCAGGAGGCGAGGCTTTTGGCGAGAAGGTAGCCCTGAATGGCGATGCTCTCCTGACAGTGCAGGCGCGAGGCCGAGGCGTCGAGCATCAGGTCGACGGTGAAGCCCGCGCGGCTCTCCTCGTCCCTGCGGAGAAAGACGCGGCTGTCGTGCAGCACCGGCGCGCGCCAGACGCGCGTACCGTCCAACCGCCCCTCGCGGGCGAGGATGTCCTCGGGCTGCTGATGGATGAGCATACAGTTGCGGATCTGCTCCGTCAGGCGCAGGAGAGCGTTCTGATGCAGTGCGCTGTCGCGGACGTAGGCGGCGCGGTTGCGCTTGGCCTGCTCGGCAGCCTGCTCGAAAAGACGCTGCGTGTCGGTGCGCATGGGCTGGCCCGGCACGCGCTCGCCGCGGGTGAACCAGAGATGGCAGCCGAGGTGATCGCCGGTGCAGCAGCGCTGCTCGATGCGCGCGAGCGCCTGCGGGGAATAGAGGCTGCGGCCGAAGCAGCGCTCAATGTAGTCGTGATCCTCCGCTTCGCGCTCGTTCGAGCGAAGCTGGGCGCGCAGCGCGTTGGACGCGCGCACCATGCCGTTCTCGCCGGCGACCGCAGAGCGGCCGACGGTCAGCTCGTCGGTGCGGACGATCTCGACCGGCAGGAGCTTGGTGAGCAGCGGCGCCCACTTATCGCTGAAGTGAAGACGGAACAGAGATTTTTTATGGGGCGTGCCGTCAAATTGCAGGTATTTCTCAAACGCCGCGCGGACGGCGGCCTCCAGATCGTCCGCGTCGAGCGTGCCCGGGCAGGCGAGGGCCTCGGAGAGTCCCTTTTCCCACGGGGCGAGCAGCGGCGGCTTCTGCCCCAGAACGGACCTCCAGCGGGCGGACTGGAGCGAGTAGACGAGCTGGTTCTTGTCCATCCACTCCTGTCGCGAGAGCTGATATTCCGAGGCAAAAAATTCTGCGGCGTGGGCGCGGCGCAGCTCCGTGAGCACGGGGCGGACGGGAAGCTCCTTTTCATAGACGGCGTTTTCCAGCGCGAGCCACGCGAGATCGTCGAACGCGGAGCGCCGCGTGTCGTCCGCCCAAAGGGCGAAGAGACGGCGCGGCATCTCGTCGCCCAGCCACTTGCGGACCAGACCGATGACGCAGTTCATGTAGAAGTCCGGCGTGCCGTCGGCCTTGAGGGCGAGGAACTGCGGCTCAAATTGATAGTCGCCGCAGGCGGTCCAGACCAGATTGATGGCGCGGCGCTGGTTGGCGCTGTAGCTGTCGGTTTCCATATCAGTCGGTGAACAGGCGGCTGCGGTCGAGCTTCGCGGGGATGCGCGCGGCGATAACGTCGCGGATGAGGCTCTGCTCGTAGGCGTCGAAGGCCTTGTTGGTGATGCCCATGTCGAGCGCCGTACCGGCACTCACGCCGCGGCGGATCAGGCGCAGCGCGTCCAGAAGCCCGCGCAGGTCGAGCGCCTTGGAGGAGATCTCCGCGCTCTCACACTTCTTTTGCAGGTCGAGAAAGAGCTGCACGAGCTGTCCGCGGTACTTTTTTTCCAGCGTGGGGAACTCCTCGCCGAGCAGACGGTCCAGACCGTCCTCCGCGATGGGCGGCATCTGAATGACAACAAAGCGCGAGGTGAGCGCTTCATTCAGCTCACGCGTGCCGGCGTAGCCGTAGTTCATCGTGCCGATGAAGCGCGCGGCGGGGTCGACCGTCACGCGGTCGTAGCCGGGGACGTCGATGGCGCGGCGGAAGTCCAGCGCGGCGTGCAGCACGGCAAGAGCCTCATTTTTGGCCATGTTGATCTCGTCGAGCACGCCGAAGCCCCCGTGCTTCGCACAGAGGTAGACGGGGCCGGGGCGGAAGGTCACCTGTCCGTTTTCAAAGGTGTCCATGCCGATGAGTCCGGCGGCATCCATGCTGACGTGGAAGGAAACGTCCCACGCGGGGCGGCCGAAGGCCTGCGCCAGATTTTCGGCCAGCACGTTCTTGCCGGTCGCCTTGCTGCCGGCGAGCAGCAGGTTCTCGCCGCACAGCAGCGCGGCGATGGCGGCCTCCCAGACCTCTTTCCCATAATAATGATAGCGCGGCTGCGGGATGCGGCCCTGCAGCGCTGGCTCGGCGGGGTATTGCGCGCGGTAGGCGCGGACGCCGTCGAGCAGCGCGGGGCTGATGTGCTCCTGCTCTAAAAATTCCAACAAGCTCTCCTCATCCTCTCTTTCGGAAATGCGCGCGTCGCGCGCTTCGTTTCGGCCTCATCATAGCACAACGCGAGGGCTTTGCAAGCCCTTTTTCCGTCAAAATTTCGGACGGCTGCGGCGCGTTTCCTGGACGCTTTGGCGCGAGCGGCGCAAAAAAGAACGCCGCCCGCGGGCGGCGCTCTCTGAACGGCTCAGTCTTTTGTAAGGATGATGGGCATGGCGGTGGTCTCGCTCTCGCCGTCGGCGCTGTTGTTGGCGGAGGGCATTATCTCGCGCGTGAGCATTGCCGAGAGCCGCGTGCCGTCGGTCAGCTCCGCATGGAATACGACCTGCAGCTCCGCACCGTAGGGAAGGCCAAATTCCACGCCCTCTGCGCCATAGATGCTGTAAACGCCGGCGGTGCTCTCATCGGGAATGTCGCTGATCCACCACTGCACGACGGAGCGCTCCTCGTCGTCAGCCTCCGCAAATTTGAGCACGCTTTGCGCCGCGCTCTTTCCGTCCACCAGATAGTCGAGCCACGCGGACCGGACGTCGGCATCATAAGCGCCGAGGTAGAGGTTCGCGGTGCGGTGGTCCTCGGGGTCCGCCCAGCCCCTGACGCTGCATCGGATGCCCGAGCTGGAATAGGAACGGCTGAGGACGTAGCCGAAGGAAAGATCCTCATAGAGCTTCGGCAGCGCCTCGTCGGCAAAGCCGGGCAGGTCGCGGATCGTCTCGAGCTGGCGCTCGCCGCCGGTATCGTAGGCGGCGGTGGCTTCGAAGCCGGCGTCGTTCATCGAAAGCACGGCTTCGCCTCGGTAGACGTCGTACTCGTCGCGGACCAGCTCGACGGCGGTCGTTCCGTCGTCGGAGGCAAGGGAGCGGAGACGGAGGGAGACGGCAAGGTCTTCCTGCACCGTCTTGGGCCGGAGGGCGAAGGCAACCGTGCAGGTGTAGGTGTCCAGGTCAAAGCGCTTGACCGTGTAGTCGAACTGCGCGGTCAGCGTGGCGCTCTCCTCCATCGCTTCGCGCACGGAGCTGCTGATGCCCGCGATCTGCGAGGAAAGGCTGGACTGCACGCTCATGATCTGTGATTGCAGGGAGCTGACCTGCCGCTCGAGCTGCTTGACGCGGTGGTTATTGTAGAGTGCCAGACCGACGGCGAGGGTGAGGCAGACCGCCGCCGCGCCGAGAAGGAGCTTTTGCCGGCGAACCTTCTTCAGCGCGGCAAGGGTCTCCTGCGCGGGCGCGGGCGTGGAATCGTCGACAGACGAGGCGGCCTTGGCGTCACCCTTTTCCGCTTCCTCAAGACTTAAAAGCTCGTCCACGCTCACGCCGTAGAGACGGCTGAGCTCCACGAGCTTGCTCAGCTCGGGCTGGGCGGCGCCGTTCTCCCACTTGGAGACGGCCTGACGGGAGACGTTCAGTCTTTCGGCCAGCTCCTCCTGCGAGAGGCCCGCCGCGCGGCGGAGCTCATAGAGTTTTTCACATAGCTTCATGGGCGCTTTCTCCTTTGCTTTGATGGCATCAGCTTAGCAAAAACAGCCGTTTTGCGCCACCAACCGGGTGTTTCGTTTTGTCAACCAATGGTTTCCTTTTGACCAAATGCCCTTTTTCGTGCAACCTTTCGCCGCTGCGCGCATATACTGCATGGTATGGCACGGGGAGGTGAGAGCATGAGAGAGTGGCAGGGCGTCCGCGGCGACGTGGACGACATGATCTTTGTGGACGACTGGTTCGTCAGCGAACGGTAAGTGAGAAAAGGCTCCGCGCGTTTCAGGGAAGGAACGCAGGCGGAGCGTTTTTCGTTTTTATAGAGCCTTGTCGATGGTTGCGCCGCCGGCGACAACATCGCCGCGGTAAAAGACCACGGCCTGCCCCGCGGTGATGGCGCGCTGCGGCTCGTCGAAGTCCACGCGGACCGCGCCGCCGTCCAGCGGCGTGACGGTCGCGGCGCTTTCGCGCTGGGAATAGCGCGTTTTGGCGGTGACGCGCAGCGGCTCTGCGGGCGGCGTAATGATCCAGTTCACGCGCGAGGCGAGCAGGGCGGAGGAGAACAGCTCCGCGTCGTCGCCGAGGAGCACGGTGTTGTGCTTCGCGTCCTTGGAAAGGACGTAGAGCGGGCGGTCGGCGCTCACGCCGAGACCCTTGCGCTGACCGGCGGTGTAGGCGACCAGTCCGCGGTGACGACCGAGGACGCGGCCGCTCGTATCGACGAAGTCGCCCGGCTCGGGCGTGACGCCGCCGAACTTGCGCAGGAAGCGCACATAGTCCCCGTCGGGGACGAAGCAGATGTCCTGCGAGTCGGGCTTCTGCGCGTTTTCAAGGCCGAAGTCTGCGGCGAGGGCGCGGATCTCCGGCTTGCTGTATTCGCCGACGGGAAGCAGCAGATGCGCGAGCTGGCGCTGCGTCATCTGGTAGAGCACATAGCTCTGATCCTTGTGCGCGTCCACGCCGCGCAGGAGCAGGTGACGGCCCGACGCCGCGTCGAAGCCGACGCGGGCATAGTGCCCGGTGGAAACATAGTCGAAGCCGTGGTCGAGCGCCCAGTCGAGCATCGCGCCGAACTTCAGCTCGCGGTTGCAGTCCAAGCAGGGGTTCGGGGTGCGGCCCGCGCAGTATTCCGAGACGAAATGCCCCATGACCTCGCGGCGGAAAAGGTCACACAGGTCGAGCACCCGGTGGGAAATGCCCATCTGCGCGGCGACGCGCGCGGCCTCCTCGATGTCGTCGGCGCTGCCGCAGGTGCCGGGACGGTCCTTATAATGGTGCAGCCGCAGCGTGACGCCCGAAACGTCATAGCCCTGCTTTTGCAGCAGGAGAACGCAGGCGGCGCTGTCCACGCCGCCCGACATACCGACTAAAACCCTTTTTGCCATAGAGAAATTTCCTCAATCCAGGTATTTTTGCAGAAACGCGCGGCTCGGCAGCGCGTCACTCAACTCCATGAGAACATGGTCGAAGCCGCCGGCATAGTCAAAGCGGCGGTCGGACAGCGACAGATCCGTCGAGCGGGCGTTGGGCAGCGAGAGCGTGAAGGCCGTGCCCTTACCGACAGCGGATTCCGCCACGAGCATCCCGCCGTGCCCCTGCGCGATGCGGCGGCAGAGGGACAGCCCGACGCCGAGACCGTGCGGCGGCGCGGGATCAAGGCGGTCCGTATCCAGATAACGCTCGAAGATGTGAGCAAGGCGCTCCGGCTCGATGCCGCGGCCCGTGTCGGCCACGGTGAGCTGAACATGGCGCTCACCGCATTTGACGCGCACGCTGACCGTGCCGCCCTCCGGCGTGAATTTCAGCGCGTTGGAGAGCAGGTTCAAAAGCGCGCGCTCGAGCATGGGGGCGTTGAATGCGATGACGTGGCTCTCGTGGCTGGCGGAAAAGCGCAGCGCGACGCCGCGCAGCGCGAAAAGCGGCTCGGCACGCTCGCAGAGCGCGTGGCAGAAGCCGACGATATCGTCGTTGCACAGCCGGAAGCGTCCGCCCTGCACCAGCTCGCTCGCGGCGGAGAGGTTGCCGACCAGACGCAGCATTTGATGGCAGCTCATCGTGAGAATGGCTGCATTTTTATCCAGCATGGGGTCGGCCTCACGCGCTTCCGCCGGCGCGAGACGGTTCGCCGCGGCAAACACGTTCGCCATCGAGGAGCGGAGCTGGGCCGAAACGTTCGGCAGGACCTCGGCCAGAAGCTGGAGGTCTTTTTCGTCAAGCGGCATCATAAAGTGCGCCTCCTTTGGGAAAGCTGTTCATATCCTTTGCAGGACGGCGCGATTTTCGTGTGGAAAAAAGTACCGCAGCGCGATGAGCGCAATGTGCAATGTGAGGTAATAAGTAGAATACCAAACTCCTGTCGAAAATACAAGAACTTTCGTGTAAAGGAAAAATTTTTGAAAAAAACACTTGCATTCGGGAAAGAGTATGCTATAATACCAAATGTGCCATACATTTGATATATTCCGTAAAAACGAAAGGGAGCGCATTTTATGTCTATTAAAATCGGTATCAACGGCTTTGGCCGTATCGGCCGTATGGTGTTCCGTGCCTGCCTCGAGCATCCCGAGATCGACGTGGTCGGCATCAACGATCTGTGCCCTGCCGATTACCTTGCCTATATGCTCAAGTACGATACGATGCACGGCCGCTGCAAGGCTGACATCGAAAGCCGCGAGAACGCGCTGGTCGTCAACGGTCAGGTCATTCCCGTGTTCAGCGAGAGAGACCCCGCGAACCTGAAGTGGGGCAAGCTCGGCGCGGAGTATATCGTCGAGTCCACCGGCCTGTTCCTGACGAAGGAAAAGGCTGCCGGCCACATCGCCGCCGGCGCAAAGAAGGTCGTCATGTCCGCGCCGAGCAAGGACGACACCCCGATGTTCGTCATGGGCGTGAACCATAAGAACTATACCAGCGATATGCAGTTCGTCTCCAACGCGAGCTGCACCACCAACTGCCTCGCCCCCATTGCCAAGGTCCTGCATGAGAACTTCGGCATCAAGGACGGCCTGATGACGACCATCCATTCGGTCACCGCCACACAGGAGACGGTGGACGGTCCCTCTCTCAAGGATTGGCGCGGCGGCCGCGCGGCTACCGCGAACATCATCCCCAGCTCCACCGGCGCAGCCCGTGCGGTCGGCAAGGTCATTCCCGAGCTCAACGGCAAGCTGACCGGTATGTCCATGCGCGTTCCGACGCTGGACGTTTCCGTCGTTGACCTGACCGTCAACCTCGAGAAGCCCACCACCTACGATGAGATCTGCGTCGCCATGAAGAAGGCCAGCGAGGGCGAGCTGAAGGGCATCCTCGGCTACACCGACGAGGCCGTCGTTTCCTCCGACTTCCTCGGCGACTCCCGCACCTCCATCTTCGACGCCACCGCCGGCATCGCCCTGACCGATACCTTTGTCAAGGTCGTCAGCTGGTACGATAACGAGATCGGCTACTCCAACAAGGTCCTCGAGCTGATCGAGCACATGTATGAGGTCGATCACGGTCACTCCGCCAAGTAAGAGCGGACAATAAGCCAACTTCTGAGAGTTTCCTCCTCTCGTTCGTTGTAGAAAGAGAAAGCGCAGTTTAGGCTGCGTTTTTTCTTTTGTGGTTGCATTTGTCACTTTACGCGGCGCGGAAAAGCTGATAAACTGACGAAAACAAAAGCAAAGAGGTCTTTTCTATGTTTCAGGGCTTTTCGCAGAACGCCATCGACTTCCTTTGGGGCATCAGCCTGAATAACGAGCGGGGCTGGTTCATGGCGCACAAGCAGGATTTTACGGACTATGTGGACGTTCCCATGCGCGAGCTGGGGAAGGAGGTCTTTTCCGCGCTGGCGGAGGAATATCCCAAGCAGGACTGGCGGCTGCACGTCTGCCGCATCTACCGCGACGCGCGGCGGCTGCACGGACGCGGGCCGTACAAGGAGCATCTGTGGTTCACCATCGAGCGGCCGCACGAGCGCTTTGAGAGCGTGCCCGCGCTCTATTTTGAGCTTGCGCCGAACTGCTACAGCTACGGCTGCGGCTACTGGGACGCGGGGGCGGCGACGATGGCGAAGCTCCGTGCGCGCATCGACAACGACCCCAGGCCGCTCGAAAGGCTGGCGCGGCGGCTGAATAAATCAAAATTCGTACTCTCCGGCGAGGAATTCAAGCGTCCAAAGGGCGATGCGGGCAAGCTGCTGAATCCGTGGTACAACCGCAAAAACATTGCCATCGGCTATGACGATAACCCCGAGGGGGTGCTTTTCACGCCGCAGCTCAAGGACAATGTGCTCGACAGCTTCCGCTTTCTGATGCCGTACTACCAATACCTCGACACGCTCGCCGGCGACATGGAGCCGAACAGGTGAATAAAAGCTGAGACGGCGTGAGCCATCTCAGCTTTTTCATCATTTGCCGAGCGTTTCACCGATCACAGCCATTTGCGCGGCATCGGGTGAGAAGCCGCGCGGATGGAACTCCACGATGCGCTGACCGTAGATGAGCAGCCAGGTGTCATATTTTTCGCCGCTATGGGCGTCGCATTCCCGCCACGCCCGGTCGGCGCCCCACGGCGCGGGATCGGTCTCGCGGTATTCGATGCCGTAGAGATCTTCTGCGCGCAGCGTGCTTTGGAGGCAGAAGTCGAAGAGCGGGGCGAGCTTCACGTCGATGACGGTGTAGAACAGCTCCGGCAGCGGCGGGTCATTCTCGTCGCTCCAGCGCACGTCATAGGGGAGCTCCTGACGGTATTCGACCTGTCGGACGAAGACGGAGTCTCCGCGCTTGAGGGCCTCGCAGGAGTAGCGGGCATAGTCGGTATCGGTCAGGTCCCGCACATAGAGCGGGAGCGTGTCATGGTAGAGGTAGCCGACCTGCGGGCTGCCGCCGACGGTGTAGGTGTATTCCTCCGCGTTTTTCGGTACGTTGTCAAACCAGCCGCTTGATATGCCGTAGGTCATGACGCCGATCATCAGCATGACGGATAACAGGACGGAGCAAAGAACCGTGAGCACTAAGATGAGCCTGCGTTTTTTCGGCGGTACGCTCCTTTTCCACACCTGCTTGCCGACGAGCGCGGATCCGCCGACGGGGACGAGCACAACGCCGGTGGAGACGAGAACGATGCACAGACCGGCGCTGCGGAAAAGCAGGGGGATGACCATGAGCGCCCAAAAGACAAAGATCCAGATCGAGCGCAGGAAGCTCAGCCAGCGGCTCGAGTGGGTGGGGGTGAAGATGCCCAGCTCGCGGGCGTTGCGCTTCGCCTTGCGCAGCCAGAGCCGGTAGCCGAGCAGCTCAACGCCGAAGAGGAGGATCATGACGAAGATCATCAGCATCATGGTGAGGTCGTAGCCGTCCGCGAGAAAGGCGACCGGATCGCGCCGCAGCTGCGACACCTGAAGATAGAGCATCGTCGGCAGCATGCAGGCGACCGTGATCGTGTTGCTGAGCGCATAGCCCTTCTTGGCGCGCTCCATCGTTTCGACCTGCACGACGGCCTCGGTCTCGATGGGCACGGCGTCAAGGTCCTCATTGTAGAAAATGTGCGTGTCGCCGCGCTGCGTAACGATCTGCCAGCCCGCGCCGGCGCAGTAGTCCCAAAAGGTCAGGTTCTCGTGGTTTGGTTCGTCGGGACAAAAGCTGTCGGTCTTGGGGTAGTAGACCACCGCGAAGCGGAGCTTTTTCGGCTCGCAGCGGCGGTAGCGCAGGGCGTAGGTGCCGACGGATTCAAGCATCCAGCCGTTGGCGGCCATTTTCTCCAGGTGCCGCTCGAGTCCCGTGTGGTCGTAGAAGGCGTAGAGGTTCAGTTCCCGCTTCTTGTTCCATCGGTCAGTTCGCATGGCTTGTCGCCTCCCTTCAAAAGTCGCTGGTAATCGTTCATCTGCGCCGTCAGACGGTCCATCTCGCCGTGCAGCCGCTCCTCGCCTTTTTCGGTGAGAACGTAGCTGCGGCGGCGGCCCTCGTATTTGGTCTCGACGATGTAGCCCTCGGCGGCAAACTGCTCCAAAAGATTGTAGAGCGTGCCGGGGCCGACGCTCACGCGGCCGCTCGTGAGCAGACGGATGCGCTCCATCAGGTCCATGCCGCAGCATTCCTCCCGCAGGCAGAGGAGGACGTAAAACATCTGCTCGGTGAGCGTCTGAAATTTTTCGCGTGCCATTGTACCGCCTCCTTTTATCGATATTCGATATTCTTGAGGAGAGTATACTATCGAATATCGATATTGTCAAGAGAAAAAATCGGAGAGCCGTCGGCTTTCCGATTTTTCATTCAGGCTTTGTCCTCTTCCCGGTATTCAAGAATATCGCCGGCATCGCAGTTGAGCGCCTCACAGATCGCCGCGAGCGTGGAGAAGCGGATCGCCGTCACCTTGTTGTTCTTGATCTTGGACAGATTCACGTTGGAGATGCCGACGCGCTCCGCCAGCTCGTTCAGCGACATTTTTCGCTCGACCATCATGCGGTCCAGTCTCAGAATGATCTTTCCCATTTACACAAGCCCTTCCACATCTTGTTCCAGCTCCACGCCGCGCGCAAAGAACTGCGTCAGGCAGAGGATCACGAGACCCATGGAGAAGCCGTAGAGCCGAACGCTCGTTTCGACGGTATCGGTGCCGAGGATCAGGCGGCACACGGTGCTCAGCGCAAGCCCCGCGAGCGGAATGGAGATGGCGAAAATGCCGATCTCGCGGAGCATACGGATATTATCCGCCTGAAAAACCGTGCTGCTCTCTGACCGCCTGATGATAAGGTAGAGATTGCGGAAGATCATCGCCATGAGGGAAGGAAGCACGACGGCTGCGGCAAAATACAGAAGCATTGCCCGCATATCAATGCCGTTCGCGGTCGGTACGCTGAACTCAAAGCCGAGGACGCTGAGCTCCAATCGACCGGTACGGATCGATCCCGCCAGAGCGTCCGCGAGAAATGTGCGGTCCGCAAACGAGTATATTCCGGCTGTGAGCATGAGAGCGGCCGTCATCCAATAGCCGAGCTCTGTAAATTTTGTGATGATCTTGGCCGCCTTGACGATCCAACGGTTCCACTTCATTTTTCCGACCTCCTCAAGATGCTTGATGAGGACAGTATAACCGCCGAGTATTTGTTTGTCAATATATTTTTATCGTTTTACGATAAATTATATATGATTATCATAAAATCATCACGCGGATATAGGCAAAGCCCCCGACCGCAGCCGGGGGCTTTGAGAAAAGAGCGTTAAATTGATTGGACGGTCGGTCACTCCAGCTCCACCGTGGCGGGGGGCTTGGAGGTGACGTCGTAGAGGATGCGGTTGACGCCCTTGACCTCGTTCACGATGCGGCGGGAGACGGTGTCGAGCAGCTCCCACGGCAGACGCGAAAAGTCGGCGGTCATGAAGTCCTGTGTCTCTACCGCGCGCAGCGCGATGGCGTAGTCATAGGTGCGCTCGTCGCCCATGACGCCGACCGAGCGCAGGTTCGTGAGCGCGGCGAAATACTGGTTGATGCTGCGCTCAAGGCCCGCCTTGGCGACCTCCTCGCGGAAGATGGCGTCCGCCTCGCGGACGATGGCGAGCTTCTCCTCGGTGATGTCGCCGATGACGCGGATGGCAAGGCCCGGGCCGGGGAAGGGCTGACGCCAGACAAGACTTTCGGGCAGGCCGAGCTCGATGCCGAGCTGGCGCACCTCGTCCTTGAAGAGACGGCGCAGGGGTTCGATGATCTCCTTGAAGTCCACATAGTCCGGCAGGCCGCCCACGTTGTGGTGGCTCTTGATGACGGCGGCGTCGCCGGTGCCGGACTCGATCACATCGGGATAGATGGTGCCCTGGACCAGGTAATCCACCTGGCCGATCTTTTTGGCCTCCGCCTCAAAGACACGGATGAATTCCTCCCCGATGATCTTCCGCTTGCGCTCCGGCTCGCTGACGCCGGAGAGTTTGGAGAGGAACAGCTCCTCCGCGTTGGCCCGGACGAAGTTGATGTCCCACTTTTTGAAGGCCTCCTCCACCTCGTCGCCCTCGTTCAGGCGCATGAGACCGTGGTCCACAAAGACGCAGGTGAGCTGATTGCCCACGGCCTCGGCCAGGAGGGCGGCCACCACGGAGGAGTCCACGCCGCCCGACAATCCCAGGATCACGCGGTCGCCGCCCACCTGCGCGCGGATGACCTTGAGCGACTCGCGCGCACGCCGGTCGAAGTTGCTGGGGAACGCCTCGCCCACCAATTCGAGCAGCAGCGCCTCGATGGCGATGTCGCAGGCCACGTCCCAGGGCTGGCGCAGCACCGAGTACAGCATGAACGGGTGCCGGAATATGCAGTGGAACAGGCAGTGGATGACGTCGCGCACCACCTCGTTCGGCGAGAGCTTGAAGCGGGCCACCACGTACTCGGGGTCGTAGTACAGCTTTACGCCGTCGCTGGCAATGCCGTACACGTCGAAGCTCGGCACGAGCGGCATGCGCCACAGCGCCCGGTCGAGGAAGCGGAACCGCACGGCCAACGACGT
>UQUC01000008.1 GCA_900544105.1 uncultured Oscillibacter sp.
GGCACCTTGCTGGTCTCCCGGATCTTGGCGCAGACCGCCCAACCGTCCATCACAGGCAGCATGATGTCCAGCAGGATCAGGTCCGGCTCCTTTTTCTGGAACTCCTCCAGTGCCTTCCCTCCGTCTCCGGCAATGCGGACGTCAAAGCCTTCCTTTACCAGATACATATGGATCAGGTCGGAGATATTCTTATCGTCTTCTACAACCAGAATGTTGCGTCCCATAGGGTCTCCTCCGTTCTGCGGGGCCTTCCGGTCCCGTTTCTTATGTTCTTCTCTACTTTATATTACCCCAAACTTCGGCGGGGTGTTGAACGTTTTGTAAATCTTGCGTCATTTCAGCCGCCGGTCAGCCGATTTCCGTCATAGCCCGGCAGTAATGCCCCGCTCCCTGGGCAGAGATTACAAATTCCCGCAAGCCTGCGGCAGAGGCAGTGGTCCCCAGCCAGACGGACACATCCCCCCGTCGGGCCGCCACCCGTTTCATCAGTGCGGAGGCGTTGGAGCTGCTCTCCAGCTTGTAACCCGCCCGGTTCATCGAGGGCTTCAGGCACCGCCAGCCAGTTTCTTCCAATGCTTGCAGTTCTGTCGTCTCCGCGTCCGGCACATAGATCAGTCGGGTCTTTCCCAGAGTAGCCCGGTACAAAGCTTCATTGCCCCGCCGCAATTGCTCCGCTATATCCTCGCCGCTCTCCGCCAGGATACCCACCGCATAACCGGAGGCAACCATCCGCCGCAGCAGTTCGCCGTTGGATTCCAGGAAGTCCGGCGTACAGTAGAAGGTGGCCCAGCCGTTAGCCCGGTCCAAAGCGTCCAACAGCCCGGAGGTCCGTTGATCCGCTTCCAGGCACAGATGGATCCTGGCCCCCTGCGTCGGAGCGGAGGGGGTTACCGGCACATTGGGCGTGGCGATGGTCGTTGTGTCCTTATTGTAAGTGTTGTAGCGTTCTTCCATGTTATAGGTAGCCGCATTCACAAAGTCCTTGGCGCTCATACCAAAATCCGGAGACCGCAGCCACACCAGATAGCCGTTGGGCACATCTGTCACGGAGTATTGCAGGCCGAAAAAGTTTGCAACGGTAGACGCCGGAACAAATACCAGTCCGCCGGACTGAATGACGCCGGGGGTAAACAGGTTGCCGCTGCTGTCCTGCGCAATACCCTTGGCCCAGTCAAACAGCATGGCCCGGCGGTCCTTTTCCAGCACCGTCATCTTTTTTGTGGTATTGTTGATGACGGAGATCCCAAGATTGGCGAACGCAGAGGCCGGCACATACAGATAGCCATTGGCCCAGAAAGGCATCGTGGCGTCCGTCACCGGCAGAACGCTTTCCTCTGCCGCCACGAAATACACGCTGCCCGCCGCTTTAGCCGGGAATGCCAGTTGAACCAGCAGCAGACAGCACAGCAGACCCATAGCCCATCGCTTTTTCATCGGCAGTCACCCCTTGCGGCAGTTTTTAATAAAATATTTTACCACATTTGCTTCCGTCTTGTAAAGTCCGTGACTCAGCCGGTGAAGACCTCCACCGTCACGCCGGTATAGTAGTGGGTCAGGATAGTCTGATAGTCCGCGCCGCTCTCCGCCATGGCGTCAGCACCATATTGGCTGAGGCCTACACCGTGACCGTAGCCGGTAACGTAAAACACAAAATTGCCGTCCTGCAATTCCCATTCAAAGCAGGCGGAGCGAAGCCCCAACGCGGCGCGCACCGTACCGCCCCGGACCGTCACACCCCCCACCTCCACCGTCTCCACGCTGCCAGCGCTGTCCCGGACAGGATCTTGCAGCCAGCTTTTCTTGTCCCCGGAGAGATCGGCGGCAGGAATCTTCGCCAGCAGCTTCTCCTTCAGCGCCGCCGGGGTAAAATCCACGCGGCTATAATAATTAGGAATGGTTTCCTTGGCTTCGGGGGAATCCACCGGCTTCAGATAGGGCAGATCGTTCTGCCACACCTGCCCCGCAGCCCGGGTCAGCCCCGCAGAGCTGGAATGGAACACCGCCAGAATCGGAACGCCGCCGTAAAGGATGACCTCCCCATCGGTAGATGTCACTGCATCACGGACCTTTTTCTCATAAGCGTCCGCCTGTGCCCCCCAGTTGGCCCGGGCCTGCTCCATGGCGATATACGCCTGACAGCAGGTGGAATCTGTACAGATATCCGCCGTGTCCCCATGGCTGCTGCCGGCTGTCAGCTTGTAAAGGGTATAGGTCCGGGCCGCCACCGCCTGCGCCTTCAGCGCCTCCTCCGCAAAGGACGCCGGCATCTCCGCCGCCGTGACGCCCACCAGATACTCCGCCAGCGTCATTTCCCGCACAGTCTCTCCGTCCAGCACCCGCAGGGTCCGGTCCGCGTCGTAAACAGCCTTTACCGCAGGCTGGACCGGAGCCGTCTGCTCCGTCCGGGGTAATTCCGTATGCTCCGGCAACTCCACCGGTTCCCGGGCTACGGCCAAGGGCAGCAGAAACAGCCCCAGCAGCGCCGCCACCGAGGTCAAAGCCGTATTTTTCCAAAGCTGCATAGTGATTCCTCCTTTGCTTGTCCAATCTATGCGGCCATCAACAGAAACATGTGCCCCGGTGCAACGTTCTGCACACAAAAACCGGCAGACGTTCCACACGTCTGCCGGTTTTTTGAAGAAACCAATTATTTTTACTGTATGATTGCTGATACGGTATCCACAGCCCCGTGCCGCCGCTCACTCCGCCATTAGGCTGTCATTTTCCATGATGAAGGGCCGGGTGGTATCCTGTCCCCAGGAGGTATCGTACTTTGCCATCAGATAATCGCGCAATTCCGCCCGATTTTGTAACTTTACCAGCCGGTACGGTTCCTGGAAGGCAACCTTCTCGATCAGACAGAAGCTCCCGTCCTCCACAGGCAGCAACACCCCAACATGCCCCACAAACAGCGTATTCTCCGTATCCGAAAACTTGTCATGCAGGACAACGGAGATCAGCCTGGCGGTGCTGTCCGAGAATGTAACGCCCCGGGCGGCCCAGCCCGCCTGAAGCGTCTGGGCCTGCTCATTCACATCCGTACTGTCTGCGGCGGGCACCGGCGCAAACAGCGCGCAGAATTTGGCAGTGCTGTCTCCGCAGAGAACGGCGGGATCTTCGGTCAGCGTCTCCAGATCCAGAAAAAGCGTATCCTCTCCCTGAGTCTCCGGCTGATCCGCTCCGGCGGTAACGAACTCACCAAACAGGCTGAATGCCGTGATGCGGCAGTTATAGCCGGGGAAGTCACCGTTTTTCTCCGCCCACAGATCCTGCATCTCATAGGGATCGTACTTGGTATCGGTCGATGCGGCGCGCTCAAAGCCGTTCGTCAGCCATTCACTCTTGACGCTGGCGTTGAACTGGTCCACCCGGTCAAAAAGGCCACGGATCCGGGGCTCATCTACGCCCGCGTTCTCAAGCAGCCGGGAGAGCAGATCGCGGGAATCCTTGTCCGTCAGATTGGCGTATTCAACAGGTTCCGGCGTCGGCTGCGGGACGTCCGGCTCTGTTTTTCCGCCGCAGCCGGTAAGGGTGGCAAGGATGAGGCTGACAGCCGCAAGGATCGCTAACAGATGTTTGTTCCGATTCATAAATTACGTTACCTTTCCTGTGTTCGTCCATTCTGCGATGCAGAACAGAGCGCATTATACGTCTTTATACTATACACATATTGGCGAAAAATATCTATACAGAATTCCATGAGCCAACTTGACCGCTGCGGTTTCCTCCCGTTTTCCATAAAATCTACCGCATATGGACAGCGCATACCGCAAACAGAATGTGCATGAGTTTTCGTGCACCATTTCCGGTTGCCCCACAGGGGTGAGAAAATGGTGCATTTTTTATTTTGCTATGCTTTTGCACAGCAAAATAGGAACACCACCCTGATGGATGGTGTTCCTATTTGGTGCCGGTGGTGGGACTCGAACCCGACACGGAACGGTCAAAGGTGTTGATTTTTCAACGTCTATTCCTTGTCATTAGCATTTTCGTTAGCGTTTACTTCCCTTTTCTTGGAATAGAAATCCGCCATGGCGGTCTGATATCGGGTGATATCGCTCTGCGCGATGTGGGTGTAGATCTTGTGCATGGTTCCCGGATCGGACCAGCCGCCGATTTCCATGGCGATCTTTTCCGGCACCTGCAGGTGATATGCCAGGGAGGCAAAGCTGTGCCGAAGCCCATGCACGGTCACATCCGTAATCTTTGCCCTCTGGCAGGCCTTGTGGACCTCCACTCGCAGCGTGTCCTGGTCATAGTCCATAATCGGACCGGACGGCTTACGCAGGCGCTCAATGGCCTCTGAGAGCTCTGGAATGAGGATAGGGACGCTGCGGGTACTGGTTCGGTTCTTGTTTTGTTTCTTTCGCACCCAGGCAGTATCGTAACCACGAACGACTGCACCGGAGACTTTGATAAACGTCGGATTTTTCGGGATGTTTTCCCATTTGAGCGCGGAGATCTCCGAGATACGCAGCGAGGACAGCGCCAGGAGCGCCGCCACAGCCACGCGGCTGCCTTTGATGGCATCCACGAACTTCGGAATCTCATCGGCTGTCAGAAAGGCCGTATCCGCCGGAGGAACCGATGGGAGTGTGAGTCCATTCATTGGGATCTCATGCCCTGTCTGCTGGCGGATGACCGTGCGCAGGAACTTAAATGCGTTGACAACGGTTTTAGGACTGGCCAGGGCCATCTCTGCGTTGATGAGGCCCTGCCACTCGCTGTCCTGTATGCTGTCCACAGGCCGCTGCATGACGGTTTGGAAGCGGTGTTTCTGGATGGCCCGGTATCCACGGATGGTGGATGGCGACAACGTGCGGCTCTTGCGCTTGATATATTCGTCAATGGAGACGGTCAGCGTTGGTTCCTGTTCCGGCTCCTCCGGCTTTTCAGGTAGCCGCTTTCTTGCCAACCATTCTGCTTTGATGGCGGCCGCCTCCCTGGTGCAGTCTTTAGCAGTTGCGGCAGTGACGGGGATGCTCTCGCCGCCGAGGCGGAGCTGGATAAACCAATTCCCGGATGGCAGCTTCCGTGGCTTTGGTGTTTTCAAGGGCATCCCTCCTCACCATAAAACGTTTGTTCGGTTTCTGTTTATATAGAAAAGCCGCCCGCCGGGGCGATTTTTATTGCGTTTTTTCGACAAATATGCTATGGTTATACTTGGCACTGCCAGTAACGGTAGGCGGTTGACCCCCAAGACAGGGGGCAGCTTCTTGCCCCCTGATCTTATGAAAGGGGGGCTGCCCAATGGTTACATATTCCGATCTCATCCAGACCGGCATCTTAGTCGTTGGCATTATCGGCCTCTTTATTGCGGCCAATAAAAAGAAGTAACCGCCCGGCTCCTCAACCAGCGGTTACTTCCTTTTGAGTAATTAAGCTATGGGGGCTGACCGTCTACCGGCAGTGCCCTTTTCTATTTTCAGTATAACCGCCAAATATGGATTTGTCAAGCCGCCCGCTGGGGCGGTTTTCTTGTTAATTCGGGCGAATAACGTTCGGAGGAGTTTCCTCAGTCGGCCATGAATCAAGGTGGGGCTGCACTATAAAGCGTTGATTACCCTCAACATATGTATAGACAACGCTGCCCACTGAAACTCTGGTTACTCCATCTATGAGTACTGCATCTTTGTGTGGTTCTCCGTATAACCCGAGCGCATCTTCTACGAGTTCTTCTGCTCCGGGAGTAAACAGACGAATTAGGTTTCTTATGTATATGCCATTTTCTTTCGCAGCCGTCTCCCCATCCGAATACAGGCTCAATTCAACCTCTTCGATATTTCCTATCCAGTTTTGAGCGTCATCAATTTCCCGATAGGCCCGTTTTTCTGCATCCGACACAGTAAATACGGATAGCAAAATTTTCCAACTATTTCCATTTTTAGTTAACATGCAGTTTGAAGATTCAAACCCGTCAAGGTCATGTAGGTAATCCAAAGTCATTGTGTCGCTTTCTGCCATTTCGTTGATGAGAGGCAAAAACGAGTCCGCTTTCAGATCCCACATTTGATGATTTTCAACGCCAACTATCGGATAGGTTTCAGACCATTTAGGAGTGTTGTTCGCACAAGCAGTAGTCAAGAACATCAAATTCAGTACAACAATAAGCGTAAATAACCGTTTCATTTCAGGTACTTACTCCTACTTCCATAATTTGGTTATCTCTGATAGCGTTAAGGCCGTAGCTTTTGGCCTTGGGAATAAGATTGGAGGTACTTATGAGCAATCAGCCCACTCGCCCCGTGTCCGATTCGGACCGCGACTATGCGCTGGACCTGTTTGCATCCCTGTCCCCCGCGGATCAGGCAGAGATCATTGTTCTTGCCGTTTCCGCTTTAGCATCTCCGCGATGATCTCATTCTGGGCTTGCGGGGATAGCTGGTCAAATATCCGGGCAAATTCCTGCGTCAGTCCGGCTCCTTCGGGAGCCGGGCTTTCTTCTTTGCCGGTCAGGATATACTCCGCCGTGGTGTCCAGTGCTGCCGTGATCTGCGGCAGATACTTGGTATAAGACTTGGACGTCCTCTTTCTCCATGCGCTGACACGTTGCGGAATCACGCCAATTTCGGCGGCAAAGTCCTTCTGTTCCCGGTATTTTTCGTCCACCAGAGCGAAAAGACGGTCAACGGCATCCATTGGAATCACCCCCAGCAAAATGTACAATCTCAGTTTCCGCTATTGTACAAACATACAAAAAGTTTACAAACTCGGAAAATGGGCTTGAAATCTCAAAAACCGTGATTTATGATATAGCCACAAGCTAAACAGTCAAAACCTAACAAACCAAGTAAAAAAAGAAAGGAGGCGCGAGGATGCGAAACCCTTTCACGGCGTTCCGGCGCTGCCGGGAACTTGAAAACGAAAATTTGCAACTGAAATCAACATGCAAGGATTTGAGAAAACAGCTTGAAAACATCACTGCTATGCGGGCGGATTACCCTGGAATTGAGCCTTGCAGAAGTCAACGGTGTTTGCAATGTGAACACGCTGTCATTCGATATCAGTACCGTCAGTTGTTTTGCAGTGAGAGAACCTTAGTCGGTTGCTCAGTGCACGCAAAATGCGAGGACTTTTCGGAGTTGCGGGAGAAGGGACTGGGTAGGTAAGAAGATCGTAGTGCATGGAAACAGTGAGAACAGCTTGCTTTTCTTCGAGAATCTTTAAGTCAATCTCTTCCTTGCTTGATTCGTAGTCCCGTATAACTTCCTGAACGTCGCTGAGTGCCCGAATCGTCTCGTCACTGGCGACAAGAGCCGCCGTATTGACGGCCCGATAAAATGCTGCCATTGCTTCATGACTTCGCTCATTGGACAAGCGCTCTAATGCAATCTCGTAGTCCCTATATGCTTTTAACCGAGCAGTTAAAAATGCGTTTAACGCAGCGGTTTTGATTTGAGATCGCATTGTCAGTCGTGCCGTGATGATTCCCCCAACAATGCTGATAATTGTTCCAATGACTACACCGGCAAAAGCAATCCATGCAGTTTCCACAATCGTCCCCTCAGCTGATTCGATTATAGTTTCAGCCTATTTTATCACAGCCACGCCGCGCATGCAAGCGGCAGGAAGGAGTTTTTAAGTATGTCGATCAGAGCGCTGCGGGAGGCCGCAGGTATGAGACAGTACGAGCTGGCGGCCCGGATGGGCGTGAAGCAGGCCAGCGTGAGCGCTTGGGAGAGCGGGGAGAGCAATCCCAGCGTGGAGAACCTGAAAAAGCTGGCGGACATCTTCCAGTGCAGCATTGATGAGCTGCTGGGCTATTGCCGCCCCCGGACATCGCATGAAAGATGGAGGTGAAGCTGTTTGAACCGTATTCGACAGCTGCGGGAGGAGAAGGGCATGACCCAGCAGCAACTGGCAGATGCCCTGGGCGTCAATCAGAGCACCGTGGATCGGTACGAAAAGGGCATCATTGAGCTGCGGCTGACCATGGCCATGCGGATCATCTCCGTGCTGGGCTGCACCATGAGCCAGTTGACCGGACAGGACATCGCATGAGGAAAGGAGAAACGAACCATGCCGAGAGTAAAGCTGGGGACGCCTACACCGGCCCAGCAGCGGGCCGTGATGAACAAGATAATCAAGAAGGCCATGGTGGACTGCGACATCGAAGACTACACGGCCTTGGGCCTGCAGATGGGCATGAGCCGACAGGCCATCAGCCGCCGGATGAACGACGGAGGGTGGAAAGACGAGGAGCTGTGGAAGCTGGTGCGGGTTCTGAAGCTGTCGGCTGAGCAGTTGGCGGCGATGTTAGGCGCATTACCACGGCCGGCTGCCTGAGTTCACCATATCACAAGAAGGAGGAATTTACCATGCTGACAAACGGACCGAACATTTACCAAGTGGCCCGGAAAGAGAGCTGTCTGACTCAGGAACAGGCCGCAGAGCGGCTGGAGGTCTCGGAGACTACCGTCAAGGCCTGGGAACAGGGCGCGCGGGTACCGGACAACGAGACGGTGGCCCGGATGGCGGAGCTGTATGAAACGCCGTGGCTGGCACTGGAGCACCTGAAACAGGCGGGCGGCGTCCTGGGCGTACTACCGGAGGTGAACGTGCAGAGCCTTCCGACGGCGGCAATCACGCTGATTAACCGGGTGCTGGACTTTGCGGAGCGCCACCGGGACCGGCAGCTGCTTCGCATCGCGGAGGACGGCATCATCGACGAAAAAGAGCGACCGGACTTCGACGCCATATGCCGGGACCTGGACGGCATCGTGGGCGCGGCACTTCAGGTGAAGTACACGTCGGACGCGCCGCCGAAGACAAAAAAAGAACGCCCCGAGGCTGCAACCTCAGAGCGTTCGGTTCAGGGACTTGCATCCAAGAACGATAGCAAAATTATTATACCACATCCGATACGGATTGCAAGCCCCACTTTGAGCCGGGAGGGAGGTGTCTCCCGATGAGCGGCTGGGAATTGTTCTTTACCGTGTTGGGCGTGAGCAGGATCGTGTCCTTGCTCTTCCGCCTGGTGGATGTGATTGAGAGAGGGTGAGCGGATGGCGGAAAGCAAGATCCGCGTCAAGCATACACAGCCATTTACCACAGTTTTCAATTCAGTCCTCCGGGATCAGCGGCTTTCTTTGAAAACGCTGGGGCTGTATGTCATCATGCAGTCCTTCCCGGATGACTGGGAGTACAGCATCAGTGGTCTGGCGGCCCGCTGCCGCATCGGCCGGGATGCCATCCGCAAGTGCTTGAAAGAGCTTGAGGAAGCGGGGTATTTGCTCAAGGAACAGGGCCATCAGGAGAACGGCAAATTTGCCTGTAATACTTACGTTTTGCAGGATGAAGCCCCACCGTGTACTGAAAAACCGTATACGGTAAAACCGTCGACGGTAAAACCGTTGACGGAAAATCAGCCACAAGTAAAGAAACATTTAAGTAAAGACTATAGTAATGATCCCCCTATAGCCCCCCAGGGGGCGGGATGCGTGGACCTGTTTGAACGCTTTTGGGCGGCGTATCCACGTAAGCAGTACAAAGACCGGGCCAGAAGGGCGTGGGCCAAGTTATCGCCAGACATGGACTTGTGCCGGAAGATGTCGGAGGCCCTGAACACTCAGAAGCAGTCCGACCAGTGGATGCGGGACGATGGGCGATACATCCCCCACCCAGCAACGTGGCTCAATGGCCGCTGCTGGGAGGACGACCCCGGCCCCATGTATGAAGCTACGCTTGACCGACCGGAGGTCCCGTTGGATGACGCGAGAAGGGGCAGGTACTTATGAGCGAGGCCAAGACAGTCGCTGTTCTGACACAGGACTTGATGAACGCACAGGTTGGCGTGCTGGGCTCTATGCTCATCGACGAGGAGTGCGTGGGCTTTGTTCTCAGCAGGGTCAGCGAGAGGGACTTCGTCACACAGCAATACCGCTCCATCTTCAGGACCATCAGGGCACTGTTCCGAGAGGGCTTGCCAACGGATGCCATTGCCGTCCGCGAGAAATTGGGCGGCAAGTTGGGAGATGGTTGGTCGAAACTGTTGACCGGTATCATGGACTATACGCCAACCGCTGCCAATGTGGACGGTTATGTGCAGATGCTGAAGGAAAAGTCCGCACTATACCAGCTTCAGGAACTTGGCGCAGCTCTCCAGGATGCCGCAGATATGAACGAGGCCCGGTCTATTCTTGACAGGGCCATGCAGCTTCAGGTTGGTCGCCCGGGTATCCACGCGCTGACCTTCGCCAAGGGCTATGAAGAGTTTTTCGACCGGCACAGCGGCGAGACGGCGGTGGAGCATCTGGACTGGGCTATCCTTCAGCTCAACGAGGTCCTCAAGACGGAACTTGGGAATATCGTCATCATCGGTGCTTATCCAGGTGACGGTAAGACGGCCCTGGCGCTCCAGTGCGCAGCCCGCTTCGGCAGGAAGCATAACGTGGGTTATTTTTCCTTCGAGTCCAAGAGTTCACGCCTGTATGACCGTCATGTGGCCAGAGAGACGCTGATCAGCAGCTCCGACATCAACGACAACAAGCTAACTGAGGAGGATTTCAAGACCATTATCGCCTTGAAGGACAAGCTGTCTGGAACAAAAGTGACCCTTATTGACGCCGTTGGCATGACTGCCCTTGACATCGTGGCATACAGTCAGGCCCAGCACTTCGACGTGATTTTCGTGGATTACCTCCAGCAGGTGGAACCGCCTCACGGTGTCCTCATGAAGGATTTTGAACGGGTAACGTCAGTTTCCAGAGAACTGCAGAAGTTCGCTGTCCGTACCAATACGGCGGTGATCTCCCTGTCCCAGCTCTCCCGGCCGGACAAAGTGAAGGTCAAGTACAAGGACCAGAGCGGCAAGGACCAGGTGCGGAGCATTACGCCGCCGCCCACCATGGGCGACCTGCGCTCCTCCGGTCAGATTGAGCAGGATGCAGACATCATCCTGCTGATGTGGCGGGAGGACTACGACCTAAAGGATGCACCCCGCATCATTCAGGTGGCAAAGAACCGGAACGGCGAGGCGTTGGACAAGGTCCGCTGCCGGTTCGACGGCGAGCATCAGACCTTTACCCGCATTGAGCCCCGGCCAGAACCGATGCCAGTGAAGAAAGTGCGGCAGAAGCCCCGGCAGGTCAGTTTCTGGGGCGATGGAAGTGACTGGCAGCAGATGCCGGACGGAGAGCGTACACCATTTGACGAGGCCCCGAAGGAGACACCCAAGGCGTGAGACGTGGAGACAGGCAGGTGGCGGCACCCACTTTTGACACGAGTTACGGCAGCCATAAGGCTCCGCTCCGGGATGGCAAGGTCGTGTACATCCACCCGGAAGGCCGCTTTTATACGCTGGAGTTTAAAAGCCCGGTCACAGGTGAGCACTTTCGAGAGAGCTACTATTTTGCGGACCGCCTGACGGCGGAAGAAAGGAAGGCACCATAATGCGAGCTATCGCGATCATGAACAACAAGGGCGGTGTCGGCAAAACCGTCACCGCCATCAATCTGGCTGATATTTTAGCCAACGACTACAAGCAGCGGGTCGTGCTGGTGGACTGCGACGGCCAGGCCAACCTGACCGGCTTTTTCCTGCCGGGGGAAGACATGGACGCCGTTACCACGGCTGACGTGCTGACCGGGGACTGCGAGCAGGTATGGAGCGACAACCTCATCCCTCTGGGAGAGCGCTTGGAACTTTTGCCCAGCAGCTCCGGCCTGTACGATCTGGATCTCAGCGCCATCAAGGACGGCGTGGGCGCGCCGGAGCGAATGATCGGTTTTGTGTCCGCCGCCCGGGAGGACGGCGACGTGGACTGGATGATCTTCGACTGCCCCCCGGGCTATACGCTGGCCAGCGTGGCGGCGCTGCTGTCCGTTGACGAGGTTTTGATCCCGTACACGGCGGACAAGTTTTCCATCGACGGCGTGCTGGCCGTGGCCCAGCAGGCCAAAAAACTGACCAGCACCCGCCCCGGGCTTTGGGTTCGGGCACTGCTGACGCAGGTGCGCCGGTCCGACATTGTGACGGAGGCGGAAAAGGTGCTGGAGGGTATGCGGGTAGAGGTGTGCCGGGCCAAGATCCGGCGGACGGACAAGGTCCCGGAGAGCACGGTGACGCTGCTGCCACTGCGGCAGTACAGCCCCGGCAGCAGTGCCTGTCAGGATTACCGGGCGCTGGCGTCGGAGCTGATGGAGGAGGTGCAGGGGTAATATGGCCGGGAAGAATTTTGATATTTCCAAATTCGCCGCCACGCTGAAGCCGGTGTCCGAATCGAACCACACAGGCCCGGAGCAAATTGAGTACATCGACATCGGCCTTCTGGACGGCGACGAGCGGAATTTCTACCAGCTGACGGACATTGACGAGCTGGCGGACAATATCCAGATGTGCGGCTTGCAGCAGCCTATCCGGGTGCGGGCCGGTGAGGGCGGACGGTTTACCATCGTCAGCGGCCACCGGCGCCGGGCTGCCTTAGCTCAGCTGGTGGATAATGGACTGGATCAGTTCCGCCGGGTGCCCTGCATCCGGGAGACGGACGATGTCTCCCCGGCGCTTCAGGAACTTCGACTGATCTTCGCCAACAGCTCCACCCGCAAGCTCACCAGCGCGGAGATTGGCGAACAGGCGGAGCGTGTGGAGGCGCTACTGTATCAGCTGAAGGAGGACGGTTTTGAGTTCCCGGAGGGCCGGATGCGGGACGTGGTGGCAGCGGCCTGCAACACCCACGGCTCCAAGCTGGCCCGGATCAAGGTGATCCGGGAGCATCTGCTGTCTAACCTTCGTCCTGCGTGGGACGGCGGGAAGATGCCGGAGCAGGCGGCCTATGCGCTGGCTCAGTTCCCGGCAGATATGCAGATGCGGATCTCCAAGGCGTTCCCCAAACTTCCCAACGGCCCCACATTGGAGCGGTTGTTGAAGCTCTACAAAGAGGACGGTTACCGCTGGGATCCTTGCCTGACCTGTCCGGACGGCAAGGAGTGCAAGCATGGAGACGTTTTCCTCAGGCATGACGCGGATGCCCTTGTTTATGAGGTCTGCGGCGGTAAGACGTGCTGTCTGGATTGCCGCCAGGCTACGGCTGAGTGTTACGCCTGCGACAAGGCTTGTGCCAAGGCCAAGGCCAAGCGCAAGGAAAAACTTGACGCAAAGAAGGCGGACGCGGAGAAGGCTACTGAAAAACATCAGCGGAAACTTGAGCGGGAGATCCAGGCCAGAGCGGCCCGTCTGGCCAGAGCGGCGGACGCTGCCGAACTGCCGGACACTGCGACCGCCATCTGGTCCAGATACGGCGGTAGCTACACGGTGGGCAAACTGCGGAAGTTTGCCTCCGGGGATTTTCAGGGCAAACGCGTTTGGGTCAACGAGCTGGAGCCGGAGAATATCTACAACGTTGATAAGACGGCCAAGGCTCTGCACTGCTCTGCCGACTACATTGTGGGCCTGACGGAGGAGTTGACCCCTCCGACGCTGCCGGAGTGCCAGCTGATGATCTCCGGATGGATGCCCGGCAGCACCACCCCGGCGGAGCCGGGCGAGTTCGCGGTATATATCGATCTGGATGGAAAACTGGTCCCTCAATTTTTCCGCTGGACGGGGAGCCGTTGGGAGATGCGCACAGGCACCGTGCCCCAGATTCCCGTGGTTTGGTGGATGCGGCTGCCGCCTGTCCCGGCGGTAGAGAAAGGAGCGGACACATGAGATACACAGGGCGCGGGAAGCGCCGCAGCCGGGTCCTCCCGGTGCTGACTCTGGCGGCCGCCGTGGCTGCCGTGATCCTGCTGGCGGTGATGCTGCGATGAATCCGAAGCCGCCATGCGGGAGGAACTGCCCCAAGCGCTCCGCCATCCCAAACTGCCACGACTCAGTGGTGTGCCCGGACTGGGCCGCGTATCAGGAGGCCTTGGCGGAGTGGAGCGAGGCAATGAAGGCAGAAAAACGTGAGAAAGCAGACCTGAAGGCTACCAAAAGCCGGATGGCTAAGATCTGCGAGTCAAGGGAGAGGGATAAACGATGACGTTTTCGATGAGTGATGATGAAATCCGCGTCAGCTACAACACTGCGAAAGATCAAAAAGCCCAGGTCAAGGTCCTGGCGGATCTGAATGTCACCACACCGGCGGCAATGGCCGCAAAGCTCCGGGATCTGGGCTGCAACGTGCCGGATTTCCCATCTGTCAATCAGCGGCCTTTGCGCGCCCATGACATTCTCTTTGACGAGATCCGGGCTCGGGAGCTGTTTGCGGAGGGCAAGTCTGACCTTGATATCGCGGAGATGTTGGGCATCGGCGTATATGCGTTTGCGGCTTGGCGGCGCAAAAACGGCATGAAGCGGCCAAGAGGTGGAGACATGCAGAAAATGGAACAAAAAGCAAAGCCAAAGCGCTGCAAGGCTCAGCCCCCCATGCCGCCGGAGGTCGAAACGCCGGAGCCGGAACCGGCCCCGGAGACTGCCGGGCGCGGCAGTCATTCGCTTTTGTCTGCACAGAAACAGACCAGCGTGGCCGACCTGGGCCGTGTGCTGCTGGATCTGGCGGATCGGTACCCTGGTATCGTCCTCACCGTCAATGGAACCGCTGTGCGGTCCCTGTGCCTCAACGTGCGGGTGATGCTGGGCGAGGACACAACGACATCTACGTTGGATTTGGAGGTTGGATAAATGCTGAATCATATCGTACTCATGGGCCGTCTGACCCGTGACCCGGAGATGCGGCACACCGGAAACGGCACCGCCGTGGCGTCCTTCTCTCTGGCCGTGGACCGGGATTTTAAATCCCAGGGCGGCGAAAAGGAAACGGACTTCATCGACATCGTGGCCTGGCGCAACACCGCCGAATTTGTGAGCAAATACTTCACCAAGGGCCGCATGGCCGTGGTGGAGGGCCGCCTGCAGCTCCGGGACTGGAAGGACAAGGACGGCAACAGTCGGCGCTCCGCCGAGGTGGTGGCGGAGCATGTGTATTTCGGGGACAGCAAGCAGCGGTCCGAATCGGACACGCTGTCTGCGTCTGGGGACTTCCGGGAGATCCCGGAGGATGAGGAAGGAGAACTGCCGTTTTGAAAGATAAAGACCTCGTAAATGCCATCCGCCGGCTGAAGGTGGAGACCGGGAGCCTCGCCTGCATTGGCTGCGGCCGTGGGCACAACTGCGGCGTGTCCGGATGCGCGATCATGCGGGAGGCTGCTGACCGGATCGCCAACCAGAGCACCCACATCGCGGCACTCCAGCATGAAATTGAGAAGTTGCGTGGGCAGAATAGACAACTGATGCTTGAACGCAACTATGTTATTTCGATAATTGCGGATATCAGAAAAGACGGAAAGACGTGGATGTGCCAGTATTGCGCTCATTGCAAGGGCATCGTAAGCGGCATGGCTGACTGCGATTCTAAGGAGCCGTGTGTTATGCCATATGGTCAATTTGAGCTAAAAAGACCGGAACCGCCGAAGGAGGAAAGGTAAATGAAAAGACTGACAACTAATTGCCCGGATAACAACCTTGATGCCGCCCTGAATCTGTTTTACATCAAAGACTTCGAGACGTGGGTGCGGGGCGGAGGTGATGGCCCGGATTACCCGGACATCCGGCTCTACGATTTTATCCGCAAAGCCGCAAAGATTTTACTGCCGGACTTGGACTTTCCAATGGATGATGATGGCGTAGACTATGCGATGGGTGAACTTTTGCTGGACGGTCCTGATGAGCCGACAGGCCTGCTTGCCCTGCTCTATACAGCAGCATGGTCATACGCAGAACTGCGTGGCAGGCTCATGCAATATGAGGACACGGGGCTGGAACCTGCGATGTGCGCCAATTACAAGACCTTTGAGGATGAGGCCATCAGTAAGGGTGTGCCATTCAAGCGCATTGTTGAGCTGATGGAGGCCGACAAGGCCGGTCGGCTGGTGGTGCTGCCTGTGCGGCCAGTCCTCACGCAGAGCATCGGAAGTATGCTGTATATCATCGAGGATGGAGAAATTGTTGAGGACTCGCTGTGCGAAGCGCTTGTCGGTATGGGAAGCAACGGAGAGATAAACATATTTTACACGACGCTGTCCGATCAAATATCTTTCGAGCAGGCCGATATTGGCAAGACCGTATTTCTGACCCGCGAGGCGGCGGAGAAAGCAAGGAGGGCTAATGGCTGAATACATTGAGCGCAATGCAGCGATTGAGGCCGCGAAGCACGCATGGGCAAAAGGGCTTGAGCCGTCGCAGTATATTGAGGCCCTGTCCGCCGCCGACGTGGCCCCGGTGGTGCGTGGGCGGTGGGAGCATCTTGGCGGGGACGAGTGGTGTTGCTCTGCGTGCGGCTTTGTCATCACCACTGAGGGCAGTTGGGATAAGCCTACTAAAAAATACTGCGAGGATTGCGGCGCGATGATGGACGGCGAGAGAAAGGACGGCGGGGATGGCTAAACGATCCGCCTATTTGCAGCGGCGGGATGCGGAACTTGAGGCGGCGTTTAATGCCGGTGCCGCCATGGCACTGCAATTCGCCACAGATACTCTGCAAATTACGATCCACCAGAAGGACGGGTGGGGATTCGATCGGGTCATGCGCCTGACGCACGACTGGGTCGATACCCAGCGTGAGTACAAACCGGCGTTGAACTGCAAGGACCCGGCTGCGGACGTGTGCCAGGAGCACATGGACCGGGTTCTGGCGGAGATCATCCGGGATCGCATGACCCTGATCCGTTTCCCGGATCGTTACCCGCACGTGAAAAAAATCAAATACGGGAGGTAAGGTATGGCTGACCCATTTGTATGCGTCCGCCAGCGGGCGGGGCCTTTTGTGAAGGCCTTCTCTACGGACAGAGCCTGCTTCGTCCGCCGCAGCAAGGACAGCAAGGGCCTCATCCGCAAGCGGGCCGGACCGGCTATGTGCCGCACCAGCGTTGATAAGCTGGAACTGCGCCTGGCCCTGTTCGGCTATGACGGCGTTTTCTACACACTGACCTTCGCCCCGGAGCACCTGCCCGCCAATCTGGACGGCGTTCAGGCTGTGTGGGATGCCTTCCTCAAGCGGCTGGCCCGCTGGAATCGGCGCATGGGCAGGGGCGGCAGCCCGGACTTCTACGTCTACCGCATCGAGGGCCTTCACGGAGATCACCGCTACCACATCCACGCTTTCCTGCGGGACAGCGACTTCCCACCGACGGTGGTGCGGTACCTATGGGACTGGGGCGAAGTGGACGACGAGCCGTGGGACCGCAAGCGGGTTCTGGCGGAGAAGGGCTACTGGAATCTGGCCCGATATTTCACCAAGGAGGCCACCGAGGTTGGGCGGCATCCGTGGGGATGCTCCCGGAAACTCAGCCGCATGATACCGCCTCCGGAGGTCTGGTGCAGCCGCACCGGGGAGATCCGCCCGCCTTCCGGAGCCGTGCGGCTGCCTATCCTGGGCCAGCCCAATCTTGGGGAGTGGGGCGTGTTCTCTTACACCCGCTATCTGGACCCGGAAAAATAGCGCTTTTATTTTAAATAATTGATTTCTTATTCTTGAAACCTTATGAATATTTACGGACAGCCCGGAGAATCGGAGGGAAAAGTATTGAAAAGCGTGCAAAACTCTGATAGACTATCAGTAAAGAACGGATGGATCTCATGCCCGTTCTGCAAGCGGAATCACCGACTGATGCGCGTGCTGCCGGAGACACAGGCCAGGAACCTGGAGGTCTTCTGCAGGGACTGCAAGAGCACGATCATCCTGGATATCGATCAAGGCCAGAGAGTTGAACTCCGGAGCCAGTAACCAACCCGAGAACGGGTGGATGCTGGTTCCGGAGTTTTTTGCGTTTTGGCGTGGAGGTGATAGCCCATGGCCATGAAGCCTCTCCGGCCTTGCCGGCATCCGGGATGCAGTGCCCTGGTGCGGGACGGCTACTGCGGTGCACACCAGCCGAAGCGCACCGACGACCGCAGCGAGGAGACCAAGTCCTGGCGCTGGATGTATCGGACAGACAAGTGGCTGCGTGAACTCCGGCCAGAACAGCTCCTGCGGGAGCCCTTCTGCCGGGAGTGTTCCAAGCGAGGCATCCGAACCAGGGCCACCGACGTGGACCACATCGTGGACCACAAGGGTGACTGGGATGTGTTCTGTGATCCGTCCAACCTGGAGAGCCTTTGCCACAGCTGCCACAGTCGTAAAACGGCGCGGGAATTGTGGCAAAACCGCACGGAAAAGAAACGACGCTGAGGCACAAAACGGTGCCAGCCTTGGGCGCTGGCGTGCGATGCGTGGCGCGTCGTGCGGGGATCCTTGCACCCTCCCCCGGGGTCAAAAAAGTTTTGACCCGGCCTCGGTTGACCGCATGCCCCCCTTCACACAGAAAATTTTCCCCACGGGGAAATGCGGAAGAGGGCGCTGCGGGGGCGCAGCGGGGCTGGTCCGGGGGCTGCGAGGGTGCAGCGGAACTGGCCCGGACGCTGCGGGGGTGCAGCGGGATTGGTTCGGGTGCTGCGGGGATGCAGCGGGACTGGACCGGCTGCTCAACCGGCCGGCCTCCCGGAAGAGATCCGCATGATAAGCGTGTCCGAATTGGACACAGGCCGCCCGGCGGCGTCGAAGGCCTGCGTACCTACGCGGGGTATTGACGTAGACGCCCTGGGCGGCCGGTTCCGGAGATGTGCCGGGTGGGAGTGCCGACCCGCCCGCGCCTTTCTTTCCTCCGGGCGCCGGCGGTCGCCGCCGGCATCCGGCAGATCTTCGGAGCACATCGAGGAGGTGAGCGGATGCAGTGCCTGTTGAAAGGCAGCGAGAAATATTGCGAGACCGGGCGTGGCATCTGCTGCCAGTCATGCATGGAGTATGGGACCTGCGAGAAGGCCTGCCTGAACGATCCACGACACTGTGGGTATGCGGGTGAGAAGTCTGCGGGCTTTGTCCATCCGGTACCGGAACCGCGGAAAGGAGGCGGCACTCATGCCAGGTAAACGTCAGCCAACCGACATCGTGAAAGCCAAGGGTCTGAAACACATGACCCAGGCGGAGGAGGATGCGCGCCGGGATCAGGAGGTCCACGTACCTCCCCCGGATAAAGCGGTACCGCCCAAGTGGCTGCCCAAGAAGCATCACAATGAGTTCTGCGAGATCGGCGAGATCCTGCGGACTGCCGGACTTTATGCAGAGCTTGACCGGGATGTGCTGGCTCAATACTTTGTCTGTCGGGAGCGCTGGCTCCACGCCGACAAGCTGGCCGCCAAGGCCATCCGGGATAAGGATGAGAAGCTGGCCAAGGAATGGTCCGGCATCCAGTCCTCCTATTTCAAGCAGGCCCGTCAGTGCGCGGAGTCCATGGGGCTGTCCGTTACCAGCCGGTGCAGGATCGTGGTGCCCACAGCGGTGGTCAATGCGGCCGGAGCCGCTCCGGAGGATGACGCGGACGAATTCACCAGGACGCTGCGGGCCAGGCAGTCGGCCGCCATGGGATACTGACAATGTCCGCACGATCCTGTGATTACTTCGACGAGGCCGCGGGCCGCTTTGTCTGCGACTTTGTGGAGCGCCTGCCCACCACGGACACCGGTAAGCCGTTTTCCCTGTACGAGTGGCAGCGCTCCGCCATCATGGATTTCTACGGCTCCATGGAAACCGATGAGGATACCGGGGAGCGGCTGCGGAAGTATTGGTATCTGTATCTGGAGATCCCCAAGAAAAACGGAAAGAGCGAGCTGGCGGCCGCTCTGGGTATCTACCATTTGTTTGCTGACGGTGAGCTGAACGCTGAGGTATACATCTGCGCGGCCGACAAGGACAACGCCGGCATTGTGTTCAGCGCGGCGGTATATATGCTCCGGACGGCTCCGTGGACCGCCAAGATGCTGGCCAGGGGCGAGCTGAAAATCAAAGAGTCTCAGCGGACGGTCGAATACCGACAGCGGGTGCGGACCGGCAACGGCGGATACAAGTGGATCACCGTCGGCAAAATGATCGTCCTGTCCAGCGAGGCTTTTTCCAAGCACGGCTACAAGCCAAGCTGTGTGATCTTCGACGAGCTGCATGCGCAGCCAAACCGGGAGCTGTGGGACGTTATGACCTTCGGCGCAGGCTCCGGCCGGAAGCAGCCGGTATGGATCGTGCTGACCACGGCCGGCGACGACCCTGACCGCAAATCCATCGGTTGGGAGATCCACCAGCAGGCCGTGGCCATCCGGGATGCCCGGCAGCTCCGTCGCATCCGGGAAGAGGGCGGCAACGTCCGCCAGGTGCTCTCCCTCCGCCATGTGGAGGACGAGGACCTGGCAGCGGCAGAAGAAGACCTGCTGGAGCAGGATATGCCCAACTGGATGCCGGTACTCTACGGTCTGACCGCCATATTCGGCGACGATCCGGATGACCTGGATCAGATCGACATCTGGGACGAAAACCTGTGGTATTTGTGCAACCCGTCTCTTGGCAAGCATCTGAAGCTTCGGACGCTCCGGCTGGAAGCCAGGAGCGCCAAGCTGAAGGAAGCGGACGAGAAGCTGTTCCGCTGGCTCCGTCTGAACCAGTGGATCTCCACTAAATCGGTGAGCTGGATATCCCTGACGCTGTACGACAAGTGCCAGTGGGGACCCAGTAAGAAGGCGGAGCGGGATGAGTTCCTGCAACAGCTCCGCGGGAAAATCTGCTACGGCGGAGTCGACCTCTCCACCAGCCGGGATATGACGGCGTTTGTGCTGCTGTTCCCGCCTCAGCCAGGGCTTGACGCGGCGGTGCTGCTGCCCACCATCTGGCGCCCGGGCGGTACAGTCCTGGAAGCGGAGAAACGGGATCACGTCCCATACCGGGACTGGGCCCGTGCCGGCTTCCTTCGGCTCTGCGACGGAGATACCATCGACTACGACGATGTGGAAAACACCATCAAGGAGGCGGCAGAGATCTACGACCTGAAACAGGTGGGCTTTGACCCCTATCTGAGCCGGACCATCACCCAGCGGCTGACACCGCACGTGAATGTTATTGAGATCCCGCAGGATCTGAAAAACATGAGCCCGGCTATGAAGGAGACCGACACGCTGATGGCTAACCATCAGCTGCTCCATGTTCACAACACCTGCTTCCGCTGGACCTTTGGGAATGTGCGGTGCTATGAGGACTGCAACGGAAACATTCGGCCCCAGAAGCACAGATCCATCGGACGCATCGACCCCACGGTGGCTTCTATCATCGTAGTGGCGGTGTGGATGATCGTCAGGAATCAGCCGGAGGATCTTGCGGACGTGATCGAAAGCGGAAAATTCTCTATGTGAGTACGGGAGGATTTATGAAAGAGAAACGAAAATGGCGGCGCCCACAGGCGGTGGATGTGCTGTTTTTCCTGGGCGCGGCTCTGGTGGCCGTTGGCGTGGCCCTGTGGGTCTGCCCGGGGGCGGGCATGGTGACGGCGGGCGGTTTCTGCCTGGCTGCCAGCTGGCTGGCGGAGCGGGCCGGAAAGGACGGTGAGGACGCTTGATCTCTTACAAGCGGTTTGCCAGGAAAGGCGCGAGCCTGGATGACCAGGGCGTGCTGACCTGGCGGACGGTATTCGGCGAGAGCCGCGGGAGCCGGGACAGCCCTCCCACGCCGGATGAGGCTCTGAAGATCTCCGCGTTCTACCGGGCGGTGGACATCCGCTCCGACTCCATCGGCAAGCTGCCGGTAAAGGTCAAGAACCTGGTAAGCAAGCGGGACATGGACGACCACTATCTGGGGCCTGTTCTCTGGGAGCGGCCCAACGAGGCGATGACGCCCTTTGTGTACAAGAAGCTGGTGGAGTATCAGCGGATCGTGCTGGGAAAGAGCTACGTTTGGATCTACCGGGATGCCAGAAGCGGCTGGCCTGTGGAGCTGATCCCCCTGCCGCCCGGAAGCTGCAGCCCGTACATCGAGCCCGGCTCCGGAAAGCTCTGGTACATCGCACAGGACCCCAAAAGCGGGCAGCTGTATAAACTGGACCCCTCGGACATCCTGCACTACAAGGGCTTTACCACCAACGGCGTGGACAGCGTGAGCCTTCTGACCTATGCGGCACGGGTGCTGAACGTATCCGCTGTTATGGATGCGTACGAGGAGTCTGTCTACGTCAACGGCGGCCACCCTGCCGGTGTGCTGGAGACGGACTCGGATCTGAGCCGCAAGCCGGACATTGACCTTGGAGACGGACGGAAAATCAGTTACAAGGACACCATCCGGCGGGAGTGGGAGCGCGTGCACAGCGGGGCTGGCAATGCTTTCCGGGTGGCAGTCCTGGACAATAGCCTGAAGTTCAAGGCTCTGAGCATGAGCAATACCGATGCCCAGTTCGTGCAGAGCAAGAACGTGACGGTGGCGGACATCGCCCGTTTCACCGGTGTGCCCCTGAACCTCCTGTATTCCGGCAAGGAGAGCTACGCCAGTAACGAGATGAACAGCCTGGACTTCGTGAAGTATACGCTGCAGCCGGCTGTGACGCAGTATGAGGAAGAGGATTCCAGAAAGCTGCTGACCGTCTCAGAGCGGAAGCGGGGCCTGTGGCTCCAGCGGAACATGATGGCGGAGCTCCGGGGCGATACGGCCAGCCGGAAGGAGTGGTACCGGGCCATGCGGGAGGCCGGTGTGTTCAGCGTCAACGACATTTTGGCCCTGGAGGATATGCCCCCGGTACCCGGCGGCGACGAACGATACGCAAGCCTGAATTATGTTCCGCTTTCGGTATGGGCGGAGCTGAGCCGGGTAAAAGCAGGAACTGGAGGAAACAACAATGGATGATCTGAAGAAATTTGCCCTTGTAGAGAAGGCGGCGTCTTTTTCGCCGGACATGGCGAAGATCAACGCCCAGGCGCTGGTGGAGCTGAAGGCGGAGGATGTTTTCGCCTTCCGTATCCGCGCGGCGGACGATCAGGTGGACCGGGACTTCGAGCGGTTCACGGCGGATGCCCTGGATGGCCTCGCCAAGCTGTTTGTCGGCAAGACCGTCATCGCAGACCACATGTGGAGCAGCTCCATGCAGACCGCCCGCATCTATGACGCGGCTGTGGAGAAGCTGAGCGGTACGACGGCGCTGGTGCTGTTCGCCTATATGCTGCGGAACGACCAGACGGCGGCGACCATTGCAGCCGTCGAGGGTGGCATCCTGCGGGAGGTGTCCGTTGGCTGTGCCATGGGCAAGGCTACCTGTTCTATCTGCGGCACCGACAAGACAAAGGTTTTTTGCGAACACCGGCGCGGGCGTGAGTATGACGGCAAGCAGTGCGTGGTGGAGCTGAGCCAGCCAGAGGACGCGTATGAGCTGTCCTTTGTGGCGGTGCCTGCCCAGCCTCATGCTGGCGTTGTAAAAAAATACGGCGGTGAGGACAACAAACCCCAGCCGCCTGCGCCCGAGGATGACCCTGAAGTACAGAAAGCCCTGGCGCTGATCGCGCTGGAAGAAAAACGATTTTGATTTGGAGGTAAGAAGACCATGAACCTGAAGCAGATGAAGTACGATCTGATGAACACCCGCAAGGGCCTGCTGGATGAGGCCAAGACCATCCTGATGAAGGATGGCCAGACCGAGGACTACACCGCCAAGATGGCCGAGGTGGACAAGCTGAACAGCCAGATCGAGGCGGTGGATGCGTTGATCGCTCAGGAGGAGAAGTCCTTCGGCGGCGGTGATCCTGCCCCCGAGGGCAGCCTGAAGGGCGGCGCCCTGGGCAGCGGTGCGGAGGAGACCGGCTACCAGAAGGCTGTGAAGGCCTTCGCGGCGGCTGCCCGGGCTGGGTTCCCCACCCAGAAGGCCGCAGGCGACATGATGCAGGAAGGCGTGAACGCTGACGGCGGCTATGCCGTGCCGGAGGACATTGTGACCGCAATCATTGATCGCCGCGACAGCAAGGAGAGCCTGCTGGGCGAGGTCCGCGTCGTCAAGGTGAACAACAAGAGCGGCCGCCGCACCTTCAAGAAGCGCAGCCAGCACACCGGCTTTGCCACCGTGGCCGAAGCAGCCAAGTACGGCAAGGTAGCTACGCCTCAGTTCGAGACCCTGAGCTATGAGATCGAGAAGCGGGGCGGTTATCTGCCTGTGACCGCCGAGCTGTATGAGGACAGCGATGCCGACATCGCGATGCTGGCCCAGGAGTGGCTGGGCGACGAGGCGCGCGTGACTGCCAACAAAGAGATCCTGGCGGTTATCAACGCCAAGGCAGCCACGGACCTGAAGGACCTGGACGGCATCCTGAAGGCCTGGGTGGGCCTGGGCTCCGAGTTCCGGGCTACCAGCAAGCTCATTACCAACGATGACGGCCTGCTCTGGCTGGGCACCCTGAAGGACCAGAACGGCCGCTACCTGCTGACGCCCAATCCCGCCGAACCCAAGCAGCTGCAGCTGTGCGTCGGCCCTCATGTCCTGCCCGTCAAGACCTATGACAACGATACGGTCCCCACCACCGGCACCAAGGTCCCCATGGTCATCGGCGACCTGAACGAGGGCGTTGTGTACTGGGACCGCCGCTCCTTCTCCGTGAAGCTCAGCGACACGGCCAGCGTGGGCACCCTGAACGCCTTTGAGCAGGACCTGATCCTGTGGCGCGGCTCCCTGCGGGATGACTGCACCAAGTGGGACGAGGACGCCTTTGTCAACGGCTACATCGATACTGCGGTCGTGCAGGCCGCCGGCTGATCGTGAGGTGTCATGATGGCAGGTAAGAAGAAAACGGAGCATACCAAGAAGCCGGAGCATACCAAGAAGCCGGCCAAGGATGCCCTGCAGACCATTCAGGAGGCACAGGAGCCGCCTCAGGCCGCTCAGGCGGACCAGGAGCCTATGCAGACCGCTCAGGCGGACCAGGAGCCTATGCAGACCGCTCAGGAGACTCAGGAGCAGCCCCAGGCCGCTCAGACAGACCAGGAGCCTATGCAGGCCGCTCAGGATACTCAGGAGCAGTCCCAGACCGTCCAGACGGGTATTGACCTGGGGGATCCGGCATCGTCCGGAATCTCCGGGGACATCGTGGCAGTCAATGCTGAAGGCGGCCTGAACCTTCGAATCGGCCCCGGACGCAGCTATCCCGTTACGGAATTGCTGGAAGACGGCACGCTGCTGACGGTTCTGGAGCTGCCCCATGGCGCCGAGGTGCCCGGCTGGGCTCTGGTGCACACCGGGGAGCGCACCGGCTGGGTGGATCGCCTCTTTATCCAGGAGCCGGAGGAAAACAAGGAGGAGTAATCATGGTGCTGACGGACGCGCGCAAGACGGCGCTGCTGGCGTACTGCCGGATCGACGATCCCACGCCGGAGGACCTGTCGCTGTTGGAATCGCTGTATGCCGCCGCTGTTGCCTACATGGAGCAGGCCGGTGTCAGCGAGCCGAAGGAGGGGACGCCCAGGCGTGCCCAGTACGACCTGGCTGTCAACTATCTTTTGCTTGATGCCTACGACCAGCGCGAGACAGTATTTGCCGGTACCATCGTGGCCGATAACCCCGCGTTCCGCCGGATCATGAACCAACTGAAGCTGACCGAGCCTGTGGTGTCCGATTCGGACACCACAGGCACCGGCGCATAAGGAGGGGCCTATGGCGATCAATGCGGGAGACCTGAATCAACGGCTGCGGGTCCTGGAATGCAGGAAGGACGCGGAAAAAAATGCGTACCGCTGGGAGGAGATCGGGCGGCTGTGGGCCAAGGCGGAACCGGATGACCGCCGAAACCTGTTCTCTGACGTTGGCATTGGCGCAAGAGGCGTGACATTCACCATCCGGTCCAGACCAAGTCTGACACTGCATCAAGCCTTTTTCTGGCGGGGGCAGCACTGCTTTTTGACATCGGCCATCCCCCGGGAGAATAACCGGGGGTACTGGACCGTGAAAGCGGCGCTGGTGGCTCCTGTGGACTGTCAGGCAGATATGGACCGAGATCCTCACGGAATCTGCTTCCCTGGCATTCTTACAGAGAAATATGTTGGCCATGATCAGCCGGATTTCCATTCGGAAGTCACCACGACCTATGTTCTGGTGACACCCAAGAGTGTTGAGCTTCGTCCGGGCAGCTGGCTGGTGGCTGATGGCCAGTACTATCTCGTTCTGACCCCGCATCTGCTGGATGCGTATAAAAACGAGTTTGAAATCCGGAGGAAGGAGGACTGCTGATGAGCAGATCTACCACCTTCGACATGCAGCAGTGGGATAAATTCTGGGAATACTGGGAGGACTTTATCGAGGAATGGCCCGAGGTTAAGCGGTTTGCACTGCTCACCATGGGTAGCTCCGTTCTGAAAGAAGTCCAAGATCAGGTTGTCCGACAGGGCGTCAATGACTCTCGCGGCCGGATCCGGCGCTGGCAGGATATGCGCGTCGGCAGCCGCAACGGTTACGTGGCTGTTTCACCAGTGAGCGAAGATGTGGCAGTTACCAAAGACGGAAAAACCACCGCAAGGGACATCACCCGATATGTAGACCAAGGCCATGCGATCCGTCCCCCTTCCGGAACGGCAGCGCGATATACGCCCCGCATAAAGAGTGGGCGGACGTATGTGCCCGGTCGCCGGTTCTACAGTTGGGCAAGAATGGACGCACAGAAAATCGCCCTTGAAGCTGCTGACGATGCTGTACGCGAGCTTTGCGATGCCATTGACGATGCTATTTACGGCGGTTAGGAGAACGATTCACGATGATTTTACCGAAGGATATTCAGGCCGCTATCTGCGCCAAACTGGAAGAGGTGTTCCCGGGCGAGACTGTCTATCAGGATTTAGTCCAGTCCGGATTTACCCGCCCCAGCAATCTGGTTGAGCTCGGAAAGATCTCTCTGGATCCGCTCTCCCTTGGCAATGGTGCAGTAAGCCTGCGATATGAATTCAAGTTGACCACCTTCTGTGAGGTGGATCAGGTCCACAACTCACATCTGCCTACGCTGGACCTGCGTGCGATGATGATTATGGGTGCCTTTGCGGCCGGATACCTGAAGGTAGCTGACCGGGCACCGAAAGTCACTTCTTTAGCGGCAGATACAAGCCTGTATGATGCGGCAGAGGTGCATCTGGTGCTGACACTGACCGTTGATCGCAAGGATTTCCTGCCGGAGACCCTTGTGGAAATCATGCAGACGCTGAACACAAGATTTGTTGATAAGAAGGAGGAATCCACATGAGCAATTTAGCTATGCCCAAGCTGACGGTCGCTTTTAAGCAGGCGGCCCGCACGGCTGTGGCTCGGAGTCAGAAAGGTATTGTGGCGCTGATCCTGCGTGACGCTGCTGCCGACGCCGAGGCTCTGAAATATACGCTGACCTCTACCGGCCAGATTCCCGCCGCTTTGGGTGTCGAAAACCAGAATGCCATCCGACGCGTGTTTCTGGGTGGCGTCAATCCCCCCAAGAAGGTTCTGGTATATGTCATGGCTTCGGCAGCCACCATCGCCGAAGATTCTGCTGTTCTGACCTGGCTGTCTACGCAGAAATTTGATTATCTGGCAGGCCCCGCAGATCTGTCCGAGGCCGAGGCCGCTGTGATCAAGACATGGGTTATCAACCAGCGTGCCGATAACTACGCCACTTACAAGGCAGTTCTGCCCAACACCGCCGGTAATCACGAAGGCGTTATCAACTTCGTGGCAAACGGCATTCTGGTGGATGGCGTTACCTACACCACCGCCGGATACTGCGGCAGAATCGCCGGTCTGATCGCCGGTACTCCTATGCAGCAGTCCATTACCTACGCTGCTCTGCCCGAGGTTGAGGACATCACCCGTATGACCAGCCTCGATATGGATACCGCTGTCGGCGGTGGCAAGCTGGTGCTGTATCACGACGGTGAGAAAGTCAAGTGCGGCCGCGGCGTCAACAGTCTGACCACCATCACCGGCCGTTCCGACATCTGGAAGAAGATCAAGATCGTCGAGTGCCTGGATATGATGCAGCATGACATCCGCATGACCATCCAGGACAACTACATCGGTAAGATGCCCAACACCTACGACAACAAGCTCCAGCTGGTGACTGCGATCTCCGTGTACCTGCAGGCACTGGCAAAGGACGGCCTTATTGATGCCGGTTTCACTGTCGGTATTGATGTCGATGCCCAGGATGCTTATCTGCAGGAACAGGGCACTCCTACCGTCGACATGAGCGAGCAGGAAATCAAGGAGGCTAACACCGGCACTCACGTATTCCTGTCCATCTATGTACGCCCTGTAGACGCCATGGAAGACGTGGCCGTCAACATCTACCTGTAAGGAGGAAAACAGATATGGCATTTGAAACCGCAAGCCGTGTAATGAACGGCACCTTCGGCCAGCTGTGGGAAGACGGCGTGGAAATTGCGGAGGTCTCTGCTTTTCAGGCAAAGATCACCAAGAACTATGACACCGTGCAGATGTGCGGGCAGATGATGGAGGATCGGAAACTCATCAGCATCAAGGGGACCGGCTCCATGACGCTGCATAAGGTCTATTCTCGGGGTTCGGATGACGCGGAAAGTGCCCTGGCGGGCCACGATGTCCGCAAGACGCTGGTGGGCGCTCTGGATGACCCGGATGCATACGGCGCGGAACGTATCGCTCTGTATGGCGTGAGCTATGATGAGCAGACGATGGCAGACTGGACGGCCGCAAAGGCCGGGACCCTGACAATTCCGTTCCAGTTTACCGGATTCCAGTATCTGGACAAGGTGGAGGCGTAAGAGTATGGAAAAGAAAATGAATGTGTTGGATGTCCTTCTGCGCGCGGATCTTCCTGATATGCGGAAGGACCTGCCGGAGAAGCGGATCGAGATGATCCGGCTCAGCGACCTTGCCGGTGCGCCTGTGGAATTTACCCTCCGGGGCCTGACCTATAAGCAGGTGCGTGAGCTGCAGGACCGCTCTGAGGACCGATCCGCTTATGGCGTTCTCTATGGCTGTGTCGATCCCAACTGGAAGGACCCTAAACTGCTGGACAAGGAAAAAGGCCTCGTAACGCCGATCGACGTTATTAAGGCCAAGCTGCTCCCCGGCGAGATCGAGGATCTGTATATCGAGATCCAGCTTTTGTCTGGGTATCTGCGGCGGACCATCAACGATGTAAAAAACGCCTAAAGGCGGGAGACGACCCTGAACTGGCCCTGCTCTTTTATCTGTTCCATACCCATAACTGGGGCCTGATGGATCTTCGCAGCCTTCAGTCCTGCGGTGATGGCTGGCAGGAAATTATCAGGGAGTTTTCCGCCTATGAAGTCAATAGGTAAAGCCGATAAAAAAACGCCCTCCCATGGCGGGAGGGCGGAAATCCAGTCTTATCTGATTACGGACGACAGAAACAGGAGCATCAGTGAGACAAAAAAGACGACAAAGTCCCGCACAATGCGGCTTTTGTCGATGGAAATTCCGGTGCGAACCTGATCATCAAGGGAAGATGTATCAAAAACCAAAACGCAGCAGCAAACAAATGCCGCGATGCCAGCAAGCACGACCATGATGGCGGACACTCCTTCCCTAAAACGGTTTTTCTTTATCCTATCACAAGAATTCCGAGATTGTCAAGAAAGGAGCGTGATTGCCACGGCAAACGAGGTCAGCATTGTCATGAAAATGGTGGATGATGTGACTTCCACCATGAAATCCATTGCCGGGGCCTCCCAATCCCTGAATAAGGAGTTTGAGTATCTTCAGGGGAAGGCAAAGGCTCTGGGGACTCGGTACGAGAGCCTGCGGCAGAACTCCGCTAAGTGCCGGACGGAAGCGGATTCCCTGAAAAAGCAGATGCGGGAGCTGCGCAAGGCCATAAATGATGGCGGCGAAGGCGCGGAAACGGCAGCAGAGAGCTATCAGAGACTGGTGGAACGGTACGATACCCTGATGGATGCCGCAAAGGGCTACAGCGAGGCGGCCAGGAGCACCGTGAAGGACATCAACAGCGTAGCGGATGCGGTTCGGAAGCTATCGGACACCCCCAATCCGGATCCTGAGCCTGGGATAGGTCCGGGTATTGGGCAACTTACCAAAGGGCTGAGGAACAGCGGCCTCATCAAAGAGGCTGGTTCAGCGGTTTCTGGTTTTATCAGCGCTGAAATCACCAGTGCTTTGGGGCAGCCTGCGGCGGATGCCCTGAGCAAGACAATCTCTGGGACTATCAGCGGAGCTGCAGCCGGGTCTATTGCCGGACCTGTAGGGGCGGCAGTCGGTGCCGCCATTGGCACGGCCGCGGGAGCCCTCAACGCCTACACAGGCTATAACGAAAAGCGGGACGATGCATTTAAGTCCTATGTCCAGAATGCCCATCAAAACCGACTGTCTGAGCAGGACTCAAGCCTGACCACCGGAAGTGAGATCGCCGCCGGGCGGGAGACCGACAAAATCTCCTTCGCAACACTGTTCGGCGATGCGGACACCGCCGACAGCTATCTATCCGATTTGGTGGATATGGCCAACCTGACGCCGTTCCTCTACGATGACCTCACGGCCATGAGCAAGACGCTGGCCACATACAAGTACGGTGAGGATGAGATACTGCCGGTTCTGAAGACCATCGGAGATACCGGCGCGGCATTGGGGCAGTCCACCAGCGATATGACCATGGTGGCCACGGCGCTGGGACGTATGCGGTCCAGCGGCAAGACCACGCTGGAGTACCTGAACATCCTCAATGACCGGGGTATCGGCGCGGTGGGAATGCTGTCTGACGCCTATGGCGTTGACCAGGGCACCATGTACGACATGATCTCCAAGGGCCAGGTCGAAGGCGGCAAGGCCGCAGAAATCATTTTGCAGGCCATGGCAGACAGCTTCGCCGGCTCTATGGAGAACCAGTCCAAGACATTTTCCGGATTGACCTCCACCGTTGAGGGTCTGACCCAGGAACTGGACAACGCTATGGGCGAGGGCTACAACGAAGGGCGCAAGGCCGGCCTGCAGGCCCAGCGGGACTGGCTGTCCGGCGAGAGCGGTGCGGCGGTCATGGAGGCAAATAAGGCCATCGGCGCCTGGAAGGCAGAGCTGGAGAACAGCAAAGAGCAGTATATCCGGGACGCTGTGGATGCCATGATGGGCACGGATGAATACCAGACCGCCAAGGAAGCCGATGACGCCGCCGAGATGGGGCGACTCATCATGCAGGCCAAGACGCAGGGCATGAACGAATACAACGCCAGCGAAGGGGCCCAGCTGGCCTTGGAAAGCGAAAAAACGCTGGCGGAGGCTATCCGGAACGATGCTTCCACCAACCAGGATTACTGGGATGCAGGGTATGAAAAGGGTAACTGGTTTACCAAGGGCCTTGCCGCAAGCATTGGTAACAGGTCCTGGGATTATGAATCAAAGGGTGCCTCGTCGCCCAGCCGCCTGCTGGCGGACTACAACAGCCACGCCTACGGCCTGAATTATGTCCCTTATGACGGCTATCCGGCCCTGTTGCATGAGGGTGAGCGGGTCATGACGGCCGCAGAAAACCGGAACAGCGCGGCGCAGACAATTACTGTGCAGGTAACGGGAAATGCATTCAGCGTCCGCAGTGATGAGGACATCGACGCCATAGCCCGGCAGATTGCCGTCCGAGTACGGGAAGCGCAGGATACCTACGGAGGTTGAACCGATGCGGATGATTTTCAGAAATACGCGAACAAATGAGGAGCAGGTAATGCCTGTGACTCCGTCCGGCTTCCAACTGACAGCCGGGCGGCTTGTGGAAAGTCTGGATATGGCCCAAACGGGGCAAGTCAATTTGTCTGGATTACCCGCCTTGTTCAATGAACAAATTGAGTTCCTGCTCCCTGCGGAGGCCAGGAACTATACCGCGCCCGGATACTCCGGGGACCCATACGCAATTGTGGACAAGCTTACCCAATGGTCCAATGACGGTGATGTTCTACGCTTCATCGTGACGGGCACGCCCGTCAATGTCCCTGTGCTTCTGCCGCCCATCCAATACCGGGAAGAAGGCGGCGCTGGGGATGTGACCGTGACGCTGACACTGCGGGAATACCGTTATCTGGAGGCAGAGACCACGGAAAAGACATCCACCGGCAACACTGGCCGCAGTGTGGAAACGGCCAAGAAAGCGGATACCGTATACACCGTGGTCAAGGGCGACACCCTGTGGGGCATCTCCCGGCGATATTACGGAAGCGGGCAGCTTGCCTATAAGCTGGCAGCCTATAACGGCATCAAAAACGCAAACCTGATTTTCCCAAAGCAGAAGATCAACATCCCGGACAAATCCCTGCTGTGAGGTGTGGACATGGCATACAATGACCTTTTGAAAATCCGCACTTGGAGTCTGGACGGCAAGCAGACATCTCACATTACAGCTATGGTGCAGTCCCTGACATGGAGCGGCAGCTACAAAGACTGCGCCAGAAAGCTGACGTTTGAGGTTCTGTCGAAGGCCCTGGCTGATCTGGGCGGAATGACCAGACTCTACCATGACGCCGACATTCTATTTTCCGGCCATATCCGGCGCCGCAGCCGGTCAGACCTCCAGCAGTACTTGTCCTGTACGGCGTATGACCGTGGCATTTTTTTGAAAAAGAACACCACCTTCTTAGCCGTCCGCAATCAGACTCCGGAGGCGGTCACGGCCCAGCTCTGTACAGAGTTCGGCATCCCTGCCGGCAAGCTGGCCGCCACAGGGGTAAAACTGTCTCGGAATTTCCTGGGGAGCACGCTGTATCAGGTGATCCAGACCATGTATACACTGGCGGCGGAGCAGACCGGAAAGCAATACCAGATTCGCTTCCGCAGTAATGATTTGGAGGTCGTGGAAAAGGCCATCAGCAACGAGAGTATCCGGCTGATCCCGGGCTCTAACCTGCTTTCCTGCCAGTCGGAGGACAGCATTGAGAACATGATCTCCTCCGTTGCGGTCTACTCTGACGAATACAAGAAAGTGGCCACCTATGACAGTCCGGACAATTACCGGGCTCTGTACGGTCTGATGCAAAAGGCCATCAGGGCCAGCAACTATGATGATCCGGCGGCAGCTGCCCGGGAGATCCTTCAGGAGAACGGAATTTCCACCACCATTACCGCCGCCTGCCTGGGCAATACCAAACTCATCACCGGAAACGCGGTGGTAGTTCATGAACCGGTAACAGGGACGGACGGCCTATTTTGGATCACGGCGGACAGTCACACAGTATCTCAGGGCATTTATAAGACAACATTGACGCTGGACTTCCGGAATCTCATGGACAAGCAGGAGGCCGGCAGTGTGCCTACCACATGATCTCAGGAGGTGTGTATGAGTACAAATCCCTATACTGACATCCTCGAAACGATGGGGGCGGTGGGCGCCGAGAAAGCCAGAGAAGGTGCGCTGAAGTTCCTGCTGGCTACAGTTATTACCGTGGACCCTATTACGCTGGATGTGTGCGGAACTCCGCAGGAAGCGGAGAGAGTTGCTGTGTGCTCCCATCTGATACGCGGTTACGAAGAGTCCGTGAATGTTAAGGGCAGCTTGGCCATTTCCGCCAGCTGTCCCATGGGGAGCCACAGCTCCATGACGGTGAACGGTGGCACTCTGAATCTGACCCTCGCAAAAAACATCCTCAAAGCCGGTGATCAGGTGGTAGTGTTAACCTCTGACAACCAGAGCTTCATTATTTACGACAAGGTGGTGTATCAATGAGCAGTATTTTCCCAATGGTTCAGCCCGAAATGAGCGAAACCAGCGCAGCACAGCTCCCGCTTTGCCGTGAAATCGCATGGGACTTTGTAAACGGAACGCCCATTTTTTCTGGCGGCCGTCCGGTAGAGGTCACTGGTGCGGAGGCGGTCAAGGTGTGGGCCTGGAAGGCATTGAACACCGTGCGGTACCGCCATGAGATCTATACGTGGGACTATGGCTGCGAGATGGAAACCCTCATCGGGCAGGCGTTCACATCAGATGTAAAGCACAGCGAAGCTGTCCGGTATATCCGGGAAGCGCTGATGGTGAATCCCTATATTCGCGCCGTTCGGCAGATGTCGGTCGATTTCAAAGATTCACGCCTGACCGTATCCTGTACGGTCGATACCATTTACGGGGAGGTCGATGTTTATGTTTGAAGATACCACAGTGGAGGGTATCAAGCAGCGTATCCTGAGCCGCTTGAAAACCACTCTGCAAACGAGGGAGGGCAGCTTTGTCAATGACATCATCAGTGCGGTGGCTGTGGAACTGCATGACTGCTATCACCAGTGGGACAGTATGGAGCCGCGTTTCTATGTGGGCGAGGATTCCGGCCCTTATATCGACAAGCAGGCCGCCACCGTGGGCATTTACCGAAAACCGGGCACAGCTGCTTCCTGTTCCATCACCTTCAGCGGCAAGGATGGTGCCAGAGTCCCGGCCGGTACTCCGTTCTATACGGAATCCGGTTTGACGTTCATTCTTCAGGAGGATGTGGTCATTGCCAGTGGGACAGCTTCCGGCGTTCTGGTTGCGGCAGAGGCCGGTGGCATCTACAACATCGGCACCGAAGAGATTTCCAGTACCCTCCGCAATTATAGCGGTATCTCTGCGTACACCAATGCTGCGGCGTCCGGTGGTGCAGATCAGGAGACCGATGAGGCTCTGGTAGCTCGTTACTATGAGCGGATGCGCCGCTCTCCTACATCTGGCAATCCCTATCACTATCAGGAATGGGCCACCAGTGTGGCTGGAGTTGGTGCGGCCCGAGTTATTTCCAAATGGAATGGCGCAGGGACGGTCAAGGTCGTTCTGGCGGGGCCTGATTTGGCGCCGGTGGCAGACGGAATCATTTCCGCCTGCGCCGCCTACATCGAAGATCAGCGCCCGGTGGGTCCGGCTGTTACGGTGGTGTCCGCAGCGGCCAGAAACATCACTGTGTCAGCTTCTGTGCAGGTGGATGGCTCAACCACAGCGGCGGCGGTTCAAGCAGCCCTACGCACGTCTGTAGCCGCTTATCTGCGGGAGCTGACGGCGTCTGCATTCCACGGAAACATCGATATGCAGCTTGAATCGCTGGACAGCCGATCCTACACCGTGCTGTATAACCGCATTGCCTATCTGCTGCTGTCCATCCCCGGTGTGATCGATTACACCAGCCTGAAGGTGAACGGCGGCGCGGCAAATATTGTAGTGGGTGCTGCCGAAGTCCCGGTCCTGGCGGAGGTGTCTGTGACATGAGAGAGCTGATCGCCTGCTTCCCAGCGTACTATCTGGCCTCTCCGGAGATGCGTGACCTGCAGGTGGCCATGCAGCCGGAGATCACCGCACTTCAGGAGTATCAGGAGGATGTGATCGACCAGCTTTGCGTAGAGACCGCCACATGGGGGCTTTCCAGCTGGGAGAAAGCGCTTGGCATTCCGATTGATGAGAGCAAGGCACTGGATTTCCGCCGAAGCCGTATCCGGGCAAAGCTCCGGGGAAACGGCGTTACCACAGTAGCCATGATACAAAGTGTAGCAGAGAGCTATTCCAACGGTTCTGTCTTCGTAACGGAGTATCCAGAACAGTATAAGCTGGAGATCAAGTTTGTTGGAACACTGGGTATTCCGCCCAATATGGACGATCTGACGCAGACGCTACGAGATATTCTTCCCGCCCATTTGGAGTGGGCGTATGTGTTCGTTTTTAACACATGGGCGGCCGCCGGCGCACTGACATGGGGTCAGGCGAAGGCCTTTACTTGGAAACAACTGAGGGAGAGTGATTTGAATGGCTGAGACCAATAATTTGAAGCTGGCCTTGCCCACCAGTAATGAATATGTGGATGTAGAAGTCCTCAATGAGAATTTCAGAAAAATCGACACGTCTGTCCTACTTGCGCTGGCCGCTGCGGTGCCGTACAGCGCAGCAGCTACCTATGCGCAGGGCGCGTACTGCACCAAGGACGGCAAGCTGTACCGCTGCACGGTGGCGATCCTCCAGGCGGAAGCATGGAACGCGGCTCACTGGACGGCGACCACAGTGGGAGCCGAGCTGGTGGCGATTTATACGACTTTGGCTAACAAGGCTCCGGCCACCCACGCCGACCGGCACGTCAAGGGCGGCAACGACCCGATCACGCCAGAAAGCATCGGTGCCGCCCCCGGTGGGTACGGATCAGGAGATTACGGTAAAATGCTGACCGCCGATGATGATTTAAATACCTTAACGGTCGGAGGCCATTATCTATTTTTCGGTAACTCTATACCCCAAAATGCGCCAACTGGTTTAATTGACTGGACTGCATATGTGATCGAAAATTTGCCGTACAACGAACTCGTTACGGCGCAGATTTTACATATTATTGTCCCAGATTTGACATATGGGTATGGCAAATATAGCAACTGCAGTCTCAGGCGGACGCGTTATGGTGACACCTATACACCATGGGCATGGATCAATCCCCCTATGGCGTTGGGCGCGGAGTACATGACTACCGAACACCATCTTGGCAAGCCGGTGTATTGCAAGCTGGTTGATCTGGGAGAGGGCACGAATGGCAAAACCGTCAACGTTGGAACTACGGAAATGATTCACGTTGAATGCCGCGCAACATATAGTAGCTGGTCTTTACCAATGCCGGAATTGCCATTTGGGTCCACAGATAGAAGTCTGGAGCATACAAATGCACAGGCGTTTTACTCAAATGCGAACACCGTTACAATCATAAAGGGCTCGACGTGTCCCGCCTTTACAGCAACTGCAAAAGTGTACTATATCAAGTCGACCGACTGACCCATCAATTGACGGTTTTAGTGTACCAAATCGTACATTGCGCTGTTCCGCCGTTCTCCGCAAACCACGAATCACTTGTGCGCAAAGTAATTCCGGTGTAGTTCACAAATGCATAAATACTGGCGTTGTTTACTTCGCGGCCAATTTCATGATAAGGAAGCGCAAAAGTGTTTCCTCCCACATCTACATTGCCAGTCCACGAAATGATCCGGCTTATACCCGGGCAGGAAAAACTGATGGTTTTGTTAGTATTAACGTCAGGAACGGCACCGCAATCAATGAGCTTGCAATACACAGGCTTCCCCAAGTACCGCTCCGTGGTGCGGTACTCAGTGCCCAACACCATGGGTGGGTTTTCGTATTCCCAATCGCTGATGTGTGAGCCATACGTCATATTCCTTGCCACAATTGCGGCTCCAAGGAGATTGTCAGCTACGCCATATATTGTTTTTGCGTTGACAGCCGCGTTTTGTGCATCCACGCGCATTATATTGGACCAGGCCAAATTGATCGCATTTTTAGGGGTGTGAGGACTATCCCATGCGTACCACCCAGATTCAGATATGGCATTCACGTCATCGGCTTCGGTAAGCCATTTTGCGTTGCCCCCCAGCCCAAACCCGCCGGGAGCCTTGTTAGCCGAAGTTATATCACGCGCACAGCCTATTATAGCTATGGCGGACGGTCTCCTGCGAGATTTGGGCATAGATCTGCGTGGTATCGAGGTTGGAGTGGCCAAGCAGCTGCTGGATCACCACGATGTCCATTCCGGAGTTGAGTGCGCTGGTGGCAAAGGTGTGCCGGAGCTTATGAGGATGCAGCGGGGCTGACAGTCCAGCCCTTGCACCAATGCCCCGGATGATTTTTTCAATGGCCTGACTGCCAAGCGGCCCGTAGGGAGCCGTATTGCACGAAAACAAGTCGGAACTGCTCTTGCTGTGAGCAAGGTAGGATTGGAGCGCCAGCTTCGCCCGGACGCTGAAATATACAGTCCGTATTTTATCACCTTTGCCGCAGACCTCTATAGTGCGGGATTGGAAATCAACGGAACTTATGGGGGTGTTGACAAGCTCTGAAAGGCGGCAGCCGGTGGAAAGGTACAATTCAAATATGGCTCGTTCCCGGGGCGTCGAAAGAACAGCCCGGCACCGCTCCACCTCCTCCTGAGTAAGAGGCTGACGGGTGTGTTTCTTATCAATGCGGGCGCTGCGGATGCGGTTCATGGGGTTGCGCTGGATCTTTTCCTCTACCATCAACCAGCCAAAAAAAGAACGCAGGCAGTTGAGATAGGTCTGAACGCTGTCTTTCTTCATTCCACGATCTTCCTTCAGGTGGGACAACCACCGGCGCACGTGATCCGTGGTGATCTGGGCGGGCGGCAGATCCAGCCATTGCCGGAACAAGCCAAGGATCTGCCGATAGTTTCGAATGGATTTTTCGGACAGGCTATCTGCCCGCTTGGCGGCCAAAAATTCTGCAATACTATCATCCAAACTGGAGCAGGCGGCGGTGGCGGTGACGGTGTACCCGGAAAGGATCTCCCAAATGGCGCTCTTTGCGTCCGGCCGATCCATGGCCGTGCAGATCGCGGTGTATAGCTCAACTTTTGGTTCCATATCAATAGCCCCCTTCACTAAATTGGAACCATTATAATACAAATCAACAGAAAGCAGGTGCGAAGGTGTACGCAATCATCAAGGTCTCCAGAATGGAGGTATTCGACAACCGGACGCTGCGGCTGACGCCGGAACAGGTGAAAGCCCGGACCGGCTGCACCCACGTCATAAACGGCTATTTCTTTAACGGCAAGTTTCAACCGCTTGGCTGGACGGTGATCGATGGCAAAATCATCAGTCGGGATGCCTATCAGGACTGGGGCATTTCCGCCGGCTCTGATGGAAAGCCACGGATGCTGACGGATCGGGGCGGCAGCTTTCTTTCCGGGGTGCCTCTTTTGAAAAACGGGGCGAAGCTGAAGCGAAACCTGACACCGGATGTGGCCCGTCCAGCAGAGCGGACAGCTGTTGGTTGGCTACCAGATGGGCGGGTGCTGATCTGGTGCGACAAGATGATCCTCACCAGAGAGCAGCAGCAGGATAAGCTGCTGGCCCTGGGATGTGTAGACGGTCTGATGCTTGACGGCGGCGGAAGCACGCAGGGGGTATTCCCTGCCAGCAAGATGGTCAGCAGCCGCAAGGTGCCAACACTCCTATGCTTCTGGGAGGAGACCAGCGAGAAAAAGGAGGAAACCAAAGTGGAAACGAAAAAGAAAGTCTGCCTGGATGCCGGACACAGCGCCAGCAACAAGGTCAACAAAAGTCCGGACGGTACATACTTCGAGCATGAGTTCGCCCTGGACATGGCAAAGCGCATCAAGGTCCATCTGGAGCGCCACGGCGTGGAGGTGGTGGAGACCCGGCCGGATGGGGGCGACGTGTCCCTGGGTGAGCGGTGCCGCATCTCTAATGCGGCCAAGCCGGACCTGTTTGTGAGCCTGCACAGCAACGCCACAGGGACGCTCTCCACAGGCTCGGACGGCTGGGGCAATGCCCGGGGATGGGAGTGCTATGTGTACGGCCTCTCCGGGGCGCGCTATAAGGCCGCAAAGACCATTCTGGCAAGTGTGGAGGGTGTGGCACCTGCCATCCGCTCCACGCCCATTCTGGCGAAGCCGGGGCTGTATGTACTGGCTCACACCAGCGCTCCGGCGGTGCTCATTGAACATGGGTTCCACACCAGCAAGGAAGACGTGGCGTACCTGAAAGACAGCGCATACCGGGAGAAGCTGGCGGCGGCGGAGGCCCGAGGCATCCTGGAATACTTTGGAGTTGCATGGAAAGAGGTATCGGAGCTGGACGCAGCGGTGGACAAACTGGCGGCGGCAGGGATCATCGACAGCCCGGATCGGTGGAAGAAGCTGGACTTTACGGAGAACAGCGTGCGGCTGCTCATCATCAAGATGGCGGCGGCGCTGAAATAACGAAGGAGGATACAGACATGATGGAGAACGTGACGAAGTTCAAGGCGGCGCTGGCCGCTGTTCTGGCAGCCGCGACGGCCCTGTGGGGCTGGTTCGGCTGGCTGGTGCTGGCGTGGGTTGGCTGCATGGCCATCGACTACATCACCGGCTACAGCGCTGCGGCGAAGAACGGGGAATGGTCCTCGCAAATCGCCAGAGAAGGACTGTGGCACAAAGCTGGTTGCATCTTCGCCGTGCTGGTGGCGGGCATTCTGGACGCTGTGGTGGGCTATCTGTTGGAAAATATCCATGGACTGGCATTGCCTTTTGAATATACGGTATTTGTGTGTCCGCTGGTGGTAGTATGGTATATGCTGATGGAGTTGGGCAGCATCTTGGAGAATATAGGCAAGATGGGAGCCCCGTTGCCGGAGTTCCTGAAAAAGATGATTGTCGTACTAAAAGCCACGGTGGATTCTGCTGGGGATGCCGCCAGCGGAGATCATGAAGGCTCCGCAAATAGCTGATTGATAACCTTCGGGACGTGGCCTTTTCACATTAGCATTTTAGTTAGCATTTGCTTTCCCGATTTTTGATTTTGTGTACTTTGGCGTTTTCGGATTGCTCGATTATTGAGCGCCGAAAAAACGACTGTACCGATTGAAAGTAAAGAAAAAACCGTGTAACCATTGAGGCTACACGGTTTTTCTTTTTGGTGCCGGTGGTGGGACTCGAACCCACACGGTATCGCTACCAACGGATTTTGAGTCCGTCACGTCTACCAATTCCATCACACCGGCATTAACGTTGTTCATTATATCGGATGAACGGCCAAAATTCAAGAGGAATTTATATTTTCGCCGTAAAATCCCTGATTCCGCCGGAAGAATGGTGATTCCCTCTTGTAAAGAGCAAAAAATAGGAGTATTATGCTTATAATTGTACCAACAACACAAAGGACGGATCAAACTATGAGTTACACAAAAATCGCAAAAATTTTTGCAGACAGCGAGGCGCTCTCCGGTCAGACCGTTACTGTGGGCGGCTGGGTCCGCACCATCCGGGATCTGAAGGGCTTCGGCTTCATCGAGCTGAATGACGGCTCCTGCTTCCGCAATCTTCAGGTGGTGATGGAGGCAGAGGCCCTCTCTAACTATAAGGACATCGCCGCCCAGAACGTAGGCGCGGCTCTGATCGTCACCGGCGTCGTGACCCTGACGCCGGACGCCAAGCAGCCTCTGGAGCTGAAGGCCACCGAGATCGCCGTGGAGGGCATTTCCACCCCGGACTATCCCCTGCAAAAGAAGCGCCACAGCGTAGAGTTCCTGCGGACTATCCAGCACCTGCGTCCCCGGACGAACCTGTTCTCCGCCACCTTCCGGGTGCGGAGCGCGGCGGCCTACGCCATCCACAAGTTCTTCCAGGACCGCGGCTTTGTCTACGCCCAGACCCCCATCATCACCGCCAGCGACTGCGAGGGCGCCGGTGAAATGTTCCAGGTGACCACGCTGGACCTGAACAACGTCCCCAAGACGGAGGACGGTCAGGTGGATTACAGTCAGGACTTCTTCGGCAAAAAGACCAGCCTGACGGTGTCCGGCCAGCTGAACGCCGAGAACTTTGCCATGGCCTTTGGCAATGTCTACACCTTTGGCCCTACCTTCCGTGCGGAGAATTCCAACACCCAGCGCCACGCCGCTGAGTTCTGGATGGTGGAGCCGGAGATGGCCTTCACCGATCTGAACGGCTATATGGATACCGCCGAGGACATGATCAAATATATCATCCGCTATGTGATGGAGCAGTGCCCTCAGGAGATGGACTTCTTCAATCAGTTCGTGGATAAGGGCCTGCGGGAGCGTCTGGAGCACGTGGCCTCCTCCGACTTCGGCCGGGTGAGCTACACGGAAGCGGTGGATCTCCTGAAGAAGAGCGGTGAGAAGTTTGACTATCCCGTGGAGTGGGGCATCGATCTGCAAACCGAGCACGAGCGCTACCTGACGGAGCACATCTTCAAGCGGCCCGTGTTCGTCACCGACTATCCCAAGGACATCAAGGCCTTCTATATGCGCTTGAACGATGACGGCAAAACCGTGGCCGCGGCGGACTGCCTGGTGCCCGGCATCGGCGAGATCATCGGCGGCAGCCAGCGTGAAGAGCGGCTGGATGTGCTGGAGGCCCGCATCAAGGAGCTGGGCATGAATCCGGAGGATTACAAGTACTACTGTGACCTGCGGCGTTACGGCTCCTGCCGTCACGCGGGCTACGGCCTGGGCTTTGAGCGCATGGTGATGTACCTCACCGGCGTGAACAATATCCGCGATGTAGAACTGCATCCCCGCACTGTGGGCAGCGCGGATTTCTGATCAGCTGCATACCGAAAAGCGGTCCTTCCGAAAAGAGGGGCCGCTTTTTCTCCCGTATGCACAAATTTCTTTGGAAAACCTCAATTTTTTCGGGGATTCCGCCATACGCGGACAGTTGACATTCCGCGGCGCATATGATAGGATACGGCTATCTTCAACAACGGAATACCGGCAATGGAAGCCCATAGGAAAACGATGCAAGTCTACCGAAGGAGTAAAACTCTCAGGTGTCCGCCGTGCGGACAGGACTATGGGTGGATGCGGCTCTGGAGAATCCCAGTTCACTGGGTACCGAAGGTGAAAGGCGGCATGGCCGCTGAATCTCTCAGGTAAAAGGACAGAGTGATCTGACGCAGCGGCAGGCAGGGCGGGGGGATCCGTCAGGCAGGCCGCAGGCTTCACCGTTTGCGGCGGGGCTGCGTCGATCTCCTGTACTGCGTTCTTCGGAGCGGCTGCATTGCCAGCCGCTCCGTTTTTTATCACCGCGGCAAAGATCCCACCGCCGGTGAAACCGTGTGCAGGAGGAAAAACTATGGAATCGATCGTCGCAAAACTGGACGCTGCGCTTTATCCCGCGGTATGCAGAGTCAACACGTACCTGTCCAACTACATTCTGGTCTTTCTGCTGGTGGCTGTCGGCCTATGGTACAGCATCAAGACCCGCTTCATTCAGGTCCGCTGCTTCGGTGAGGGTATGCGCAGAGTGTTCGGCAATCTGACCCTCAACGGTAAAAAGCATGACAGCGGCATGAGCTCCTTTCAGGCCTTGGCCACTGCCATTGCCGCTCAGGTGGGCACCGGCAACATCGTAGGCGCATCCGGCGCTATTCTGACTGGCGGCCCCGGCGCCATCTTCTGGATGTGGGTCATCGCCTTCTTCGGCATGGCCACCATCTACGCTGAAGCTACGCTGGCCATCAAGACCCGGATCAAGGCGGCAGACGGCACCATCCACGGTGGTCCCGTCTATTACATCACCACCGCGTTCAAGGGCGGCTTCGGCAAATTCCTGGCAACCCTGTTCGCAGTTGCCATCATTCTGGCTCTGGGCTTCATGGGCTGCATGGTGCAGTCCAACTCCATTGGCGAGTGCTTCCAGACCGCTTTCGGCATCCCCTCCTGGATCGTGGGCGTGGCACTGGTCATCATCTGCGGCATCATTTTCCTGGGCGGCGTTCAGCGGCTGGCCGCCGTTACGGAAAAAATCGTCCCCATTATGGCGGCGATCTTCCTGCTGGGCGGTCTGGTCATCCTGATCTTCCGTATCCGGTACGTCCCCGCCACCTTCGGCATGATCTTCAAGTACGCCTTTGAGCCTCAGGCCATCGTGGGCGGCACCTTCGGCTATGCCATCAAGCAGGCCATCTCTCAGGGCGCCAAGCGTGGCCTGTTCTCCAACGAGGCCGGTATGGGCTCTACCCCCCATGCCCATGCCCAGGCCAATGTGAAGGATCCTCACGAGCAGGGCGTCGTGGCGATGATCGGCGTGTTCATCGACACCTTCGTAGTGCTGACCCTCAACGCGCTGGTCATTATTTGCACCCTCTACACCGCCGATGGCCCGTTGGCAAACGGCTATGTGGGGGATGTGACCTCCGTGCTCAGCAAGACCAATCTGGCCCAGACCGCCTTCGGCTCGGTGATGGGAGCCAGCCTCGGCGCCAAGTTTGTGGCAATCTGCCTGTTCTTCTTCGCCTTCTCCACGGTTCTGAGCTGGAACCTGTTCGGCAAGATCAACGCCATCTGGCTTTTCGGCAAGAAGGACCCAAAGGCCTGCACCGTGGTCTATACCCTCATCGCCCTGGTGTTCATCCTGATGGGCACCATGATGAGCAACGATCTGGTCTGGGAGCTGACGGATATGTTCAACAACCTCATGGTCATTCCCAACGTCATCGCCCTGTTCGCCCTGACCAAAATGGTAGTCAGCAGTGCGGAAAGCAAGATCGCACAGTAAATGAGAGCGATCTGTATTGTGCTTATTTACTTTCAAAAAACGTTATAAAAAAAGAAACAGGACATTCATATAAGAATGTCCTGTTTCTTCTTGGCAAGTGGCTTCAATTCGGATATTTTGTTTCAGCCGTTTCCGCCATCAATCGGTCGAAGTCACTCTGATAATTTTTGTCCTGAATGATATTGATAGGTTTTTCCGTTGTCAGCAACTTGTGTAAATTTTGCACGAGTTTCTTTTTCTGCCAGCTCCCCATCCTGAAAGAAGTTCTTGAGATGCTTGGTCACTACGCTTCGGTCTACATCAAAAAGCTGTGCGATCCCATCCTGAGTCAGCCAGACCTCGCCATCCTGCACACGGACTTCAATACTGTCGTCACCGGCATCCTTAGTGAAAACGAGGAAATCGACTGTACTGTTACGAATGGCTTTTCTGTTTTTTTCGTGTTCATTCCCTCGTATGATGATGGCCGGTTATTTCACGCAGCAACCCCTGGCACCCCGCCAACACATCCTGCCAGGTTGCCTCGAAATCGCCGGTATACCACGGGTCGGCAACATCGTGGGGGTGGTCGGTGTAGTCCATCAGGAGGTGCAGCTTGCCGGCAAAGTCGCCGCCGCAGATGCAGTGCATATTCCGCAGGTTCGCACTGTCCATACCGATCAGGAGATCGTATTTTTCGTAGTCGGCATTGGTAAGCTGCCGCGCCGCGTGGCCGTCGCAGGAGATCCCATGCTCCGCCAGCTTGCGCCGCGCCGGAGAATAGACCGGATTGCCGATCTCCTCCCGGCTGGTGGCCGCCGATTCGATATGAAATTGCGACGCCAGCCCCGCTTTCTTCACCAAGTCCTTCATCACGAACTCGGCCATGGGGCTGCGGCAGATATTTCCATGACACACAAAGAGTATCTTCTTCATCGCTCTCGCTCTCCCGCGTTACTTCATTTTCACCAGTATAGCAGAAAACCGCCTGTTCGTCGAGAGAAGAATGCAGCCACGCCTGCGTTTTGATCGATTCCAATAATTTCGTTTTTTTCCATCCAAAACGCAGCACGGCTCTGATGTACCACGCCCGTTCTTCGCTGCTGCCGCATCTCTCTAAAATCGCCACATTCTGCGTCCAGCCGAGGTTCATTGCCAGCCGCATGATCTCAGGGGATGCTTCGTAGGCTGCGTAAAACGCCCGCATACGGCGCAGATTGCGGGGAGAGAAGCCCTCGGCTGCGGGGTAGGCGGCTTGCAGGTATTCCGACGCCGCGACAGCCGCGCCTTTCTCCACTCTGCCGCTGACCAGCCGACCAATTTCACAGTACATTTCCATCTGCGGGAGCTGCGCCGCCATAAGCGTGTCCAGTGTGGTGAACATGGTGGCGTAATCTGTGGGCTTGCGAATGTTCATGGGCTTTCTCCTTTCCGGCGCGG
>UQUC01000009.1 GCA_900544105.1 uncultured Oscillibacter sp.
CACAAACTAATCATAAAGCAAAAAGACGAGCAGGCAACCCCTTTTTTTCGGGGAGTCCTGCTCATCTTTTTTATTCAGCTTCCGTGCGCTATTTTGCAACAGGCCCTTTTATATCACCGGCGGAGGGAGGCGGAGAGACGGTCAATGCACCAGACCAGTAAAATCAGTCCAAGGGCGATGGCCCCGGCCTCGCTCCATTTGTAGTGGTTCATGGCGAAGATCAAAGGCGCGCCGATGCCGCCCGCGCCCACCAGTCCCAGAACCGAAGCCTCCCGGATGTTCACATCGAAGCGGTACAGCACTGCCGAGGCCAGCGCCGGGAGCAGTTGGGGGATCACGGCGTACCGGATGCGGAGCAGGAGGGGGACGCCCATGGATTCCAAGGCGTGATAGGCCCGGAAGTCCAGCGACTCAATGGCCTCCGTGAACCGTTTGCTCAAAAGGCCCACGCTGCAAACGCCCAGAGTGAGCACGCCGGTATAGGGGCCGGGACCGGCCACCCGAATAAAGATCAGACCGTAGATCAGGAAGGGGACGGAGCGGATCGACATGATGACCACCCGGAACAGCAGTGCCGGGAGCTTTGGCATCAGGCGGGGGGAGGAGAGGAAGGACAGGGGCACTGCGATAATTGTCCCGGCGCAGGTGCCCACCAGAGCAATGCACACGGTCTCCAGCAGCAGATACCCCAAGCCACTGGTATCCGTTTCAAAGAAGAAGGCCCAGTCGGGGTGGAACAGGCCGGAAATCATGACCTGCACCGCCCGGGGGCTGATATGGGAGAAGTCCGGGGGCTGGAGAGACAGCGTACAGGCCAAAACCAGCAGAACGGCAGCGCCGGTGAGGAGCCGCTTCCCAAGGGGAGACAGGCTCCGTTCCTCCCGGATGATCTGGGACAGCAGGCCGCTGATCCTCTCGATGACGCAGACGGTGAGAAACAGGAAAAACAGGATCATGCCCACCTTGCCGTATTCCAGCCATGAAATTTTTTCGTTCAGCAGCAGACCGATGCCTCCGGCCCCTACATAGCCCAGAATGGAACTGTGGCGCACGTTGGTCTCCAATAGATACAGGACATTGGAGAAATAGGAGGGGGCGATCCCCGGCACAACGGCCCGCCAGTAGACTTTGGCAGGCGCGGCGCCCATAGCGCACAGAGCGTGGTAGGGGGTTAGCTCCGCTGATTCGATATCCTCATAGGTCAACCTGGTGAGGATGGCGAAGGTATAGACCGTAATGGCCACGGTACCGGAGAAGGTGCCCAGACCAAACAAAAACGTGGCCAGCAGCGCTAAAATCAGCGTGGGGAAGGAGCGGAGCACCTGCACCAGCAGCCGCAGCGTCCACCGGAGCGGCTTAGGGGCATGGAGATTTTCCGCGCACAGGGGGGCCAGCAGCAGAGCCAGAAACGATCCCAGCGCCGTGCCGGTGACGGACATCTGCACCGTAGCCAGCAGCGGGGCCAGGATTCGGGGGGCATACCCCCAATCCGGCGGGAGCATGGCGGAGATCAGGTCCGTCAGATGGCTCCGCCGCGCCCAGAACAGGGCGGGGGAGCAGTTGGTGAACCGCGCCGCGGCCAGCAGCAGAAGAAAAAGTGCCAGCGTCCGCAGCCAGCGCTTTCTGGAGGAACGGGTCATGGCCGACCCTCCTGACGGTGGTAAACGGCTGTGAGGATGTCCTCCGCCGGGGTGTCCGCCGGGGCGTCCAGCACAACGGCACCCTGGTTCAGGCCGATGAGACGGCTGGAAAATTCCTGGGACAGTTCTAAATTATGGCTGTTCATGAGAACGGTCAGCTTTTGGTCCTGCTGAATGTCCCGGAGCAATTCTAAAATCTGCCGTCCGGTGACAGGGTCCAAGGACGCCACCGGTTCGTCTGCCAGCAGCAGTGCAGGGTGCCGCATCAGTGCCCGGGCGATGGCTACCCGCTGCTTTTGCCCGCCGGAGAGGTTCTTCACCGGCTCGTGAATCTTGTCGGCGAGGCCAACCCGGTCCAGCAGGGCTTCCGCCTCGGCAACGCGCTCCTTTCCGAAAAAGCCACAGACCGCCGGGAGAAACGACATATCCGGCAGACATGCGTTCAGCACATTCTGGCGGCAGGTGGAGTTTTCCACCAGTGCGAAATCCTGATAGATGGTGCCGATGGTGGTCTGAATGGCCCGGCGGATCCTGCGGTCGGCAGATTCAAAGTGAACGCCGTTTACCAGAATGGCGCCGCCATCACAGTGGAGAGAACCGTTGAGGATCCGGAACAGGGTGGTTTTGCCCGCACCGGAGGGACCGATCACTGATACAAAATCCCCCTGGCTGACGGAAAAGCTGGCGTCAGTCAGGGCGTGGGTGTGGTTTTGAAATTCTTTACGGACATGTTGGACTTCCAGCAGCATAAATAGCCTTTCAGCCCCGCGGCTCCTGAGAAGCCGCGGGGCAAGTGTTTTTGAGAGAACTTAGCCTTCCAGAGACTTCAGCAGCTCCTGAGCGGCCCGCTCGCCGTCATAATCGGAGTCCTGACCCCAGGTGTAGCCCACCTGACTGAATACACTGATGATCTCCCGGCCCTCGTCAGTGTCGGCGATCTCGATGAAGCTTTCGCCCAGCGCTTTGCGGAAATCCTCATCCGCCATGGTATCGGAGGTCTTGCTGTAAGCAATCATATCATTGTAAATGCCCTCGGTGACGCCGATGACGCCAGTCTGCTCCACCATGGGAGCGGTGCCGCCCAGCTCGGTCTCCCACTTGGGGGCGTTCTTGATGCGGATGTGGCCGAAGGAAACCATCACGTCCACCTGACCGGCGGCCAGACGGGCCACGGAAGTGGTGTGAGAGTCAGACTGGACCACGTGCTCCAGATCGCTGATGCCCTTGCCGTAGTGATCCTGGAGCCACAGGCAGGGATAGATGTAGCCGGAGGCGGAGGTGGGGCTGAGGACGGACCAGGTGGCGCTGTTGAGATCGTCCCAGGTCAGCTCTTCGCCGGCGTTGACCTTGGCCTGCAGCTCCTGACCCTTTTCGCTGGGACCGGCCAGAATGATGCAGCGGTAATAGGTGCTCATATCCTTGGTGTTTTCCTCGATGGTGCCGTCATTCCAGTCAGCGGGGTTCTCGGAATCCTTGTTGATGGCATAGCGCAGAGCGGTGAGCAGCACGTCGCAATCGTCGGAGAACAGGACATAGTTGCCGCCGGAGATGAAGCCAATGTCGGCGCTGCCGGCGCTGAGGGCCTCGCCCACGGCGGTGTAGCTGGTGCCAACGGTCATGTCGATGTCCTTCACGTCATAGCCCTTTTCCAGAAGCTTTGCCTGAAGCAGCTGCTCCAAAGGCTCCGTGGCGGTGGTGATCTGGTCTGCATCGGCGTAGGGGGAGAAGGCGATCTTCAGAGAGGGGATCTCCTTCACACCGGTCTCACCGGCGCTTTCCGTGTCGTTCTCCGCCGGGGTCTGCTTGCCGGCGCAGCCGGTGGCGAGTCCCAGGCACAGGGCCAGGGTCAGAATACTTGCAAGAAACTTTTTCATGGGATTTACCTCCAGATTTGATTTTCTGCTCAAAGCGCAAAAAAATATGTGCCTTGCAGCACATACCGAATTTGACTTCAAGCAGATGCTGACAGCTCCCCCGGCATCACCGGGAGAGACAGGGGCGGTCGATCCTTATTGGGATCCTCTCAACCCGGAACACGGGTTCCCTCGCAATCTGGTTTCGTCATCAATCTGAGCGCGGCGCCAAGGCGCTCCCCTTTTCGCCGCATTCCGTAACCGTGGATTACCTTACCACACTCTTCCATAAAATACAAGCACAAATCCGCAAATAACCGACAAAAACGGGACATTGTGTTCCTATGACTGGTTTCAGGAGACAGCTTTACAAATTTGCCGCAGTTCGCCGGGAAAGACAACGAACCCCGGCAGGCCAACATAAATGCGGCGGCCTGCCGGGGATTCAAAGTCAGACGTTTTTCTGATGGGGAGGCAATTACTTGCCCTGACGCATTTCCTCGTCGATGTCAATGAGGTCCTGGAAATCCGGGCCCCAGAGACGGAAGTTTCCGGACTCGATCATTGCCTTGTACTGGAAGGAGTCCCGGACCCGCTCCGGCAGAATGACGCCCGCACGGGCTTCATCGCCGTCTTGGTGGGTGTCAGATCCGGCCAGACGGAAATAGTTGGGATGACGGCGGCACAGCTCCACGCCCCGGTCACTGTGATTTTCGTGGCGGGGGTTACCATTGATGATCTCCGTGCCGTCCACAGCATCCTCAAACACGGTGGTGTTGCCGTCCCGATAGGGGTGGGCGTGGATGATGAGGACCTCATTGTGGAATTTCTCGTAGAATTCCCGGGCACTGGTGCAGCACATATAGGGATTGGAACGAAGCCAGTCCTCGTCGATACCGTACACCAGATAGTCATTGTCATTCTGGGGGAAGCGCAGCTCGGCACCCAGGATCACATCGAAGCCCAGCTCATCGCCCCGCTTTTTGGAGGCCTTGTAGCCGGAGAGATAGTGGTCCATGGCCTTCTGCCAGTCATGCTCCGTGTCGATGCGGGAGAGATACTCCGGGTGCAGATGGTCCGTGACCACCAGACCGGAAAAGCCGTGCTTCACATAGCGCTCCACAACGTCGGCAGCAGGCAGATGGCCGCATTTGCTGGTTTCCGCAGTATGGGTATGAGGATCGTAAAGATAACCTTGCATGGTTGTATGTTCCTTTCTATCAGGGACGGCAGGCCGTCCCGAATTTACGAAGAGATCACTTGGAGGGATCCAGCTTCCGGCAGGTGCCGCGCTGGATCAGCGTCGGCAGCAGGATCTGGTGGACATAACCTTGTGTGCCGTTTTCGATTTTGTCCCGGAGCATATCCACCGCCTGTACCGCCATGTCCCGCTTGGGCTGGTCAACGGTAGTCAGGTCGATGCGGGAGAGGGCTGTGGCGCTGATGTTATCGAAACCGATGAGGCTCAACTGCCCCGGAATATCAATGCCCATTTCATCAGCCGCCGTCATCATGCCAAGGGCATTGGAATCCGTGGCGGCAAAGACGGCGGTGTAGTCCAGCGGTTTCCGGAACAGCTCCTTGGCCAGCTCATAGCCGCCCTGGATGGAGGAGCGGGAGTATTCGCTGTTGAAAAAGCGGGGGGTGAGGTTTAGCTCCTGACAGGCTTTCGTATATCCCTCTGCGCGGAGCTGGTGGGTAGTGGAGCGGCGCTGACCAAAATAGAGAATATCCCGGTGGCCAAGCTCATAGAGGTGCCGGGTGCCCAGATAGGTGCCCAGGCTGTTGTCCACAGCCACATAGCTCTGGGGCTGGCTCCGCAGGTTTTCGCTGAGGAACACAGTGGGGACCTGATCCAGATAGGACTTGAGGTTATCGTAGGACCGGGAGCTTTGGGGGACAATGAGGATCCCGTCCACCTGCCGGCCCAGCAGCAGCTTGAACACGGTCTTTTCCTGCTTCAGGTCCGGACCGGAATCACAGAGCATGATATTGTAGCCATGGGCCCGGGCGCTGACTTCCGCGTGGTAGGCAAGCTCCGACATGAACTGGTTATCCACGGAGGGGACCACCAGGCCGATGAGGTTGGTGCGCTTGGTCACCATGGACCGGGCCACAAAGTTGGTGGTGTAGCCCATCTCATCGCACAGCTTCAGAACCCGTTCCCGGGTCTCACTGCCGATCTGGGAGCTGCCGGAAAGGGCACGGGATACGGTAGCATAGGAGACGCCTGCTGCTTTGGCGACATCCTTTAATGTTACATTTTTCATAAAGTTGACTCCCTTGCGAAGGTTGTGTTTGTGCAAACGTTTCCGACTTTTTAGGAAAATTGGCAGAAAAAACTGCCAAGGTACTTCAGACGAATCAAGAATAGCTGATTTTTGCTCTTCTGTCAATATCAACCTAAATTTTTGAGGCGCTTTGGGCAATCCAGCAAAAAAAGTGCCTGAGCTTTGACATTTGAGATATTGACAAAAAGGGGCGAACTCCTATAAAATAAAAGCAGAAATCGCAAACGTTTGCGATTCTCGGGGGCGTTACGCCTCCGAGGATCGCCGCGCCTTCCCGCAGTTGGGCCGCGACCCTGAATTTCAAAGGAGGAACTGCCATGACCGCCAATATCCAAACCATTTTCTTCGATGTAGGAAACACCCTGCGCATTGTCCTGCCGGACCAGGAGTTTATTGACCGGGCGGAAGCCGGTCTCATGGAGCTGATCGGCACCACGGAGAGCCACGACGCCCTGTTTGCCAAGCTGGAGGAGCGCTGGAAGGCATACCGCAAGCAGTCCAAGACCACCTTGCTGGATGCTTCCGAGGGAGAGCTGTGGACCCAGTACATGCTGCCAGAATATGATCCGAATATGATTTTCGCCAACGCCCCCAAGCTGACCCGCCTGTGGCGCGACCATGACGGCCGCCGGGTGGCCCGGCCGGACGCCGTAGCCACCATCAAGGAGCTGCATCGCCGGGGCTATACCCTTGGCATCATCGCCAACACCGTGACGGAGACGGAGATCCCCGATTGGATGGCCGCTGACGGCGTGGCACAGTGCTTTAAGACCACGATCCTCTCCTCCAAGGTGCGCCTGCGCAAGCCGGACCCGGACATCTATCACCTGGCCTGCCGCTGCATTGGCACGCCGGAGGCTAATTGCGCCTATGTGGGCGATAACCCGGTGCGGGACGTGGAAGGCACCCAGGCTGCCGGCTTCGGCATGATGATCCGGATCGACGAGCCGGATACGCTGAACAAGGAAAAGGCCACCGGCAAGGAGTTTACCCCGGATCATGTTATCACCAGCCTTTCTGAATTGCTGGATATCTTCCCTGAGCGGGCTTAAAGGAGCGCAGTATGGAAAAACAGTATAAAGCCGTCTTTTTCGACTTGGGTGGCACTTTGCGCATTGCTTTCCTGGAGGAGGCCTATATGCGCCACGCCCGTCGGAAAATGGCGGAGATCGCAGGCACGGATATGCCTTATGAGGAATTCTATCAGATGATCGAGGAGCGCTACGAGCCGTACCGCAAGTGGGCTTTGGGCGAGTTCAAGGAATCCGGAGATGAAGAGCTGTGGTGCAAATGGCTGCTGCCGGACTATGACCCGGCCCGGATCCGTCAGGTATGCCATGAGCTGAGCTTCCAGTACCGGCAGTGCAAGGGTCGCCGCGTGGTGGTAGACGGCGGCGTGGAGGTCATCAAGGGCCTGCATGAGCGTGGCTACAAGCTGGGGATCATCTCCAACCTCATCGGTGAGAACGAGGTGCCCGACTGGTTGGAGGAGGACGGTCTGGATTCCTATTTTGACACAGTGATCCTCTCCTCCGTGTGCCACATGCGCAAGCCCTGCTCTGAGATCTATGATCTGGCCTGCCAGCAGATCGGCGTGAAGCCAGAGGAGTGCGTGTCCGTTGCGGACAACATCAAGCGCGACATCACCGGGGCTAAGAAGGCCGGTATCGGCTGCAATATTATTTTCCGGTCTCCGGAGAAGAAGCACCCCGTGGAATTTACGGAGGAAAACCGCCCGGACTATGTGATTGAAGATTTCCGGGAGATCCTGAACATTCTGCCCTGATGCGTTCCGGGCCAGTAGCCCGGTGAAAAGGAGGAAGCAAGCCATGAATACGGACATCCGTTATATTTTTCTGGATCTGGGCGGCACGTTCCGAGTCATTGACGAGGACCCGGCTTATCTGGCTGCCGCCCGGGCGAAAATCGCGGAGCTGTGCGGCGTGAAGACGGAAGATCCTACCCAGTGGTTCGAGGACGTGATCGACAAGCGGTACGATGTATACCGGGAGTGGGCGCTGAAATATATGTGCGAGGCCCCGGAAGAGGTGCTGTGGCGGCGCTGGCTGGCCTATGACTGCGACCCGGAGCTGATCCGGCGCAATGCCTCGGAGCTTTGCTACCAGTACCGGCAGACCAAGGGCCGCCGCACGGTGGTAGAGGGCGGCGCAGATACGGTGAAGGAGCTGTGCCGCCGGGGCTACACCCTGGGCATCATCTCGGATCTGGTGGGCAGACGGGAAGTGGACGAGTGGCTGGATCAGGATGGCCTGCGCCCCTATTTCCAGACGGTCCAGCAGTCCTCAGTCACCTATATCCGCAAGCCCGGCCCCGCAATTTACTATTACGCCATGGAGGAAGTGGGCGCCGAACCGGAAAACTGCTGCTATGTGGGTGACAATCTGAACCGGGACATCGTCGGCGCCAAGGCCGTCGATTTCGGCATGACCGTCACGGTGCAGTACCAGAAGGATAAGCCCCTGAAGCTGACGGCGGAAAATCGTCCGGACGCCAAGGTATACCGTTTCCCGGACCTGCTGGATATTTTCCCCAAGCGGGGGCAGGTGGCTGTGGAAAAGCTGATCCCGCCGGAGGATGGACAATAAGTCCGTCCCGGTCGGATAAAAAAATGTGCAGCGGTGCGGAAAAGAACCGTTTCACGCACCGCTCTGACTCATAAGGAGGTACTTTTTATGTCTGAATCCAAGCGCGGCGGCGCACAACTGGCGCGGGCCGTGGAAAAAGCATATCAGGCGGGGCAGGATGACTACCATCTGGAACCCATGGTCCTGGTGGAGAACGGCAAGCCTGTGGGCAAGATCGGAGACGGCGATGCCGCCGTGTTCTGCTGCCGCCGGGGTGAGCGGGAGATCGAGCTGACGGAGCTGTTCACCGATCCGGACTTCAACAAGGTGCAGCGGAACCAGCTGAAGGATCTGGATTTCGTCATCATGACCATGTATCATGATAAGTTCAAGGATCTGCCCATCGCCTTTGCGCCGTCTCATGTGGTGAAGCCTCTGGCTCAGGTCCTCAGCGAGGCGGGGAAGAATCAGTTCCACTGCGCGGAGAGCGAGAAGTATGCCCACGTGACCTTTTTCTTCAACGGCGGCGAGAACGCACCCTTCCCCGGCGAGGACGATGTGTGCGTACCGTCTCCCAAGGGCATTGACTTTGACCAGCAGCCGGAACTGAGCCTGCCTGCCGTAGCGGATCAGGTCATGGACGCTTTGGGCAAATATGATTTCGTGGTGACCAATTTCGCCAACGGCGATGTGATCGGCCACACCCTGAATACCACCGCCAAGCTGGAAGCCTGCAAGCATGTCAGTCACTATCTGGATGTGGTGGTGCATGACGCGCTGGCCAAGGGCTATGTGGTGGCCGTCACCGCGGACCACGGCAACATTGAAAAGCTGTACACCGCCGCAGGCAAGCCTGACGGCGCCCATACCACCAATCTGGTGCCCTTCATTCTGATGGACCCCGCCCACAGCGGCCCCATTGCCCTGCGGGACGGCTGTCTGGGTGACGTGGCGCCTACGGTGCTGAACGTCATGGGCATCCCCCAGCCTGCGGAGATGACCGGCAAATCTCTGGCGGAGGGCCACGATTTCGGCAAGGACCGGAAGATGCTGCTCATCATCTGCGACGGCTGGGGCCTCGGCTCCGGCGATGACGGCGACGCGATCCATCTGGCGGATACCCCCTACTGGGATTCCCTGCTGGCGGAGCAGTCCTGGAGCAAGCTCCACGCCTCCGGCGAGCATGTGGGCCTGGGAAGCGGAAAGGCCGGCAACTCCGAGGCAGGTCACTCCAATCTGGGCGCGGGCCGCTGCGTCATGCAGGATGACGTCCGTCTGGACGCCGCTGTGAAGGACGGCAGCTTCAAGAAGAACCCCATCTTCTTACAAGCCATCGAACACGCCAAAAAGAACGGCACGGCGCTGCATCTGCTGGCGTATCTCACCTATAAATCCTCTCACGGCTGCATCGACTATCCGTTGGCCATCTGCGAAATGGCCCGGGACGCCGGACTGGATCAGGTATTCTTCCACATCATCTTTGACGGCCGCTCCACGGAGCCTGGCTCCGCGCCCAAGCTGCTGGCAGAGCTGGACGAAAAGCTGGACGCCATCGGCGTGGGTCGCATTGTGGACGGTGTGGGCCGCGGCGTGGCGCTGGACCGGGATAAGAACTACGACAAGGTAAAGCGGGCCTACGACGCCATGGTGGACGGCGCAGGCACCCGGTATGAGTAAGCCTCTGGCGGCATAAAGCGCCCAGAGACAAGTGAACCTGGACAGGGATAAAATAAGCCCGCAGAGTGCAACCGCTCTCTGCGGGCTTGCGTTTGCCAATAAAATAGCGGATCTTCCGCAACGGTAAGGTGGAGGCGCGCCATTAGCGGCTCGGCGGCTTTGCAGATGTTGCATACCGGCCGAAGGGCGTGCGCGGGACTACGCCGCAGGCGGATTTCGGAACACAAAGCTTACACGGAAACTGGCGGTTGTCCTTAAAATCATCTCACTTTATCTGCCACTGGCGGCAGACGGTTGCATCGCCCCACAACTGAACTGCACAAAGAAGGCCCAGACCGCTGACAGCGGTCTGGGCCTTCTCATACATCAAAACAGGGATCAGCGGGCGTCCTTCAGGATCGTGTAGACCTCATAAATGTCCTTCACGCTGTATGTAGGCTTCACATCCGCGGGAACATTGGTGTCCTTCAGTTTGGTGAGGTAGGAGTCGATGTGGAAAGTGACGCCGAAGCCCATGCGGATTGGACCGATGACGTCCCGGGAGAGGGTATCGCCCACATAGGCACAATGGGAGGGGTCAGACTGGACCTGGTGTAGAGAGACCAGGAAAATGTTGGGGTCTGGCTTGCGATATCCGGTGACAGAAGAAAGCGTCACATCCTGGAAGTAGTCCCGGATGCCGTAGTCTTTCAGAATGTCAAACACCTGATAGAGGCTGGCCGTGTTGCTGATGACGCCCAGCTTCATACCCAGCCCCTTCAGTCCTTCCAGCATTTCCTTCACGTGGGGGCGGAGAGTACGGTGATAGTGGGTGATCTCCCACATGTGGGCCAGCTCCTCGGCGTAGGGACGCACAGAGTCTTCGTTCAGGCCGAAATCCGTCAAAATGAAGCTACCCCAGATCTCCTCTGGCTTCAGTTCCCGCTGCCGGGGGTCACGGTAAGCGCCGTAACGTTCCCAGCCGGCATTGATGCTCTGAGCCGCAGTTTCAAAGTCCATGTTCAGATCGATGCCGTGAGCGTGCAGAATATCCAGCACACCCTGAATGGAAGAATGGCGGCTTTCGTCATCGACCCAGATGTCCTCCAGAGTGCCGCCCATATCGAACAATACAGTATCTATCATAGTCTCACAGCCTTTTTCTTAAGTTGCATACATGGGAAAACCGGTATTCAGAGGGAGTTTCTGCGGCGAAGCAGCCACCAGGAGCTTCCAAAACCCATCAGCAGCGGCACAGGGACCATCATACCGAAGAGCTGGAGAAACAGGACCGACGCGCCGTGATCGCCCCGCAACAGGAGCAGCATGGTCACCAGACTGGCGAGGGCCAGCAGCAAGAGCCAGCCGTATGCAGCCAGAACAGTCTGAGGGTGGCAAATCAGGTGGGTCAGCGCACAGATAGCTGTCCCGATCAGGGCGGGGAGCAGTGCACTGACCAGATTTTCTACTGCCCGGGGCGCAAGGGCAAGCCATGCGTGAATGGGATCGGTCAGCAGAAAGAAAGCCGCGCCGTAAACTGCCAGAAAGAGGATGGACAGGCAGAAGGAATTCAGCAGCAGCGTGCTTTTTACATGGCCGTTTTCCGTCAGCTGGAAGGCATCCCAAAAGGATTCCACCCGTCTGGCCTGTTCTTTTTCCCGTTCTGCCCGACGCAGTTCTTTTTCAAAATCCTGGTTCATGTTATCTCCTATCTGAATGATTCAAAAGGCCCGGGCAGCGGCGGTTGCCGCCGCCCGGGAAAAATCGCGGTGCTTGAATTTACTTCATCTTGAGGTTCTGAGACAGCCAGTACGTCCACATCTCCTGCACGTCGAGATAGATGTCATAGATAGCGCTGAGGTCATTGGCCCGGGCGCCCAGCTCGGTGAGCTCTGCGGGGTTCTTCTTGTCCTCCACGTCATCGCGGATGGGCCAGTTGCCTTCCTTCTTGAAGGGCTTCATGCCTTCGCTCTGGCCGTCGGCACCGCCGGTGACGTAGCGGATGAACAGACGGGCACCGGCAGGGCTGTTGGTGCCCTTGGCGATAAACAGGCACTCCAGATTCAGCAGGGCGGTGTAGGGTTCCAGATTCAGGCACCAGGCAATGTCATAGCCGGATTCGTCGCGGTTGCCGATCTTACCGGCGGAGGCCAGGCACAGGGCGGGATCCTCAGCGGTAGAGTTATGGACGGCCAGAACCAGCTCGTCACCGTCGCTGATGAAGGTCATCTTGGCCTGAGAGAAGCGCCACAGATACTCCACGCCGGCGTTGTTCTCGGGAACTTCAAAGTCAAAGGAGGAAGCGTCATAGGTGTATTCCAGATCCTTGCCGTAGGTATCCTTGTAGGACTGAGCCATTTCATCGGCATTGTTGATGAAGCTGGCGAACAGAGACAGGTAGGCACTTTCCTGACCGATCTCCTTGGTGAACAGGCGGTACTTCTGAGTGCCGTCCTCGTTCTTCTCAATGATCTCCCACCAGCTGTGGATGGGCTGACCGTCGGGGAAGGCCTTGGTGTTATAATACCACATGGACTGAGAGGCGTACAGAGGATAACCGTATTTCAGGTAGCCTTCGTCGATGTGAGAGCAGATGTCCTTGGGATAATAGGGCTCCAGGATGTCCTGGTTGTACCACTCGTGGAACACGTTGCCGTTGACGTCCTTGGTCTGCAGTACGTCGGCGGTGATGTTGCCGGTGTCATGCTCAATCTTGGCCTTGGAGAGCACTTCGTCAGTCTTCAGGTCGGAGACCACCAGGTCCAGACCAGAATAAGCGGCCTCAAAGCCCTCTTCCACCTTCATCATCTTGGAGGAGGTGGCGTAGACGTTGATGGTGGTGTCCTCCTTCAGAGCTTCCTCGTAAAGCTCTTCGTCGGTCTTGTCGCTCCATTCGTCATAATAGGGGCCGTAGTGGTTCTCGCCGGTGTTGATGTCATAGCCGAGATGCAGGTCGCTGGCGGTTTCGCCGTCGGTTTGGGAGTCATTGGAGTTGCCCTTGCTGCCGCAGGCAGCCAGGCTCAGCACCATGGACAGGGAGAGGAGCAGCGCAAAAAACTTCTTCATTTTCATCGGGGACTCCTTTCATATTTGGACGGTGGATCAGCGCCGTCCGATTTGGGGGGGAAATTGCGTATCAAGACACGGCTTACACCGCGCGTTTGATCAGACGGGTGGTTTCCTTATTGTAGATGTTGATCTTGTTCTGGTCGATGATGGCCCAGACCTTCCGGTCCAGATCGTAGGAGACCTGACCGATCTCCTTGGCCAGGAATTCATCGTTGCCGGCCTTCAAAGTGGTGATGGTCTCGGAACCGGCGGGCTGGTTGGCGTAGATGCTGACGGGAATGGCGCCCTCCACTGGCTCGGTGGAGATAATGATCTGCTCGGGACGGATGGCCAGCACGCAGTCGAACTCGCCGCTCTTGGGGAACTCCTCGTCGGTGAGGTGCTCGGCGGGGAAGGTATGGCCGCCCAGATCGCTCTTGACCACCAGCTGACCGTTGACCATCTCGGCCTTGCCGTCCAGCAGGTTGATCCGGGGGTTGCCGATGAAGTCGGCGGCTTCCAGATCGATGGGGTTGTTGTACAGCTCGGTGGGGGTAGCCACCTGGTTCAGCTCACCGGCCTTGAACAGCGCGATCTTGGTGGACATGGTCAAAGCTTCGGTCTGGTCGTGGGTGACGTAGATGATGGTGGTGCCCAAATCTTTATGGAGGCGCTGCAGCTCCGCCCGCATGTCGATACGGAGCTTGGCGTCCAGGTTGGACAGAGGCTCATCCAGCAGCAGCAGCTTGGGACTGGAGGCCACAGCGCGGGCGATGGCCACACGCTGCTGCTGGCCGCCGGACAGCTCGGTGGGATAGCGGTCCTTGTACATGTCAATACGCATCATCCGCAGGGAATCCATGACCCGGCGGTCGATCTCCGCCTTGTCCATTTTCTGGATCTTCAGGCCGAAGGCGATGTTGTTGTAGACCGTCATGTGAGGCCACAGGGCGTAGGACTGGAACACCAGGTTCAGTCCGCGCTTGCTGGGCTCGGCGTAATAGGCATCATCCGCGTTGATCATCTCCACGCCGTCGATGGTCATGGTGCCGTTCTGGGGCTTTTCCAGTCCGGAAACCACACGCAGCGTGGTGGTCTTGCCGCAGCCGGAGGGCCCCAGCAGGGTCATGAAGTCGCCATCCTCGATAACGAGGTTGATGTCCCGCAGGACGTGGTTGGTACCGTAAAATTTATCAATATGCTTTAATTCAATGCGGCTCATATCGTTCTTCCTTTCTGTTTCCCTTACATGCTCTTGTTCAGATCTGCGCCGAAGCGGTTGGCCACGGTGTAGCACACCAGAATGAAGGCCAGCACACACACGGACACTGCGTCAGACATCTGGTTGTAACCGTCCTGGGAGTAGGTAAAGGCCAGGTAAGACATGGTCTGGGTGGTGGGAGTCATCATGATGATAATGAGGTCCAGCTCCTTGGCGATGGAAATGAAGGTCAGCATGAAGCCGGAAATGAAGCCGTTTTTCGCCAGAGGAACGATGATGGAGGACATCCGCTTCCAGAAGCTGGCGCCGGCGATATCCGCAGCCTCCTCCAGCTCCACGCTGATGGAGAGCATGTTGGCGGTGCCGGATTTGCTGGCGAAGGGGAAGTGCTTGACCACCGAGGTCAGCACGATCAGGGTGAAGGTGCCGTACAGGGAGGGCATCAGTCCGCCGAGGTGCGGACGGGAGAACATGGAGAAATACATGGTGGAGAATGCGATACCGCTCATCAGGTAGGGGACGAAGACCATCTGCTCGGTGAGGTCGCCGTACCACTTGCCGCGGCCACGGGAGCTGATGTAGCCCAGGAACTGGCCGCAGATAGCGGTGAGAATGGAGGCGATGAGGGTCAAGCGGATGGTATTCCAGAAGGCACTGAAGAAATTGGGATTCCGGAAGATGCCCACGTAGTTGGTATACTTATCAATCTCGCCTGCTTTGCCGATCCAGTTGTAAAGCGTCAGGTTATCCAGACCATAGCCGGCGCCGGTGGTGATCTGGAAGGTCTCCATGATCAGCACGAAGAAGGGCACCACCATAGCCAGGAACAGGAAGACCATCAGGAACAGCATGAGGGGCTTCTTGGCTTTGCCCAGCTGCATCAGCGTGGCGCGGCCGCCCTTGCCGCTGACAGTGGCATAGGACTTCCGGACGCCCACGATCCGCTGGTTGGAGAAGATGATGAGGGCGGCCAGCAGCACCAGTACGATGGACATGGAATAGCCGACAGCCTGGGGACCCTGGTCGATGAAGGTACGCATCTTGGTAGCCAGCGTGTAGTAGCCGATGCGGTTGCCCAAGTTGGCGGGGACGCCGTATGTACCGATGGATTTGCTGATGGTCATAACGGTGGCGGACAGCACGGAGGGCAGGATCAGGGGCAGCGTGATGTGCCGCAGGATCTGCGCTTTGCTGGCGCCCTGGATCTCGCCCATTTCCTCCAGCTCGGAGTTGATGGAGCGGAGCGCGCCGGAGACCATGATGTAGGAGAATGCGTAATAGTGCATGGACATGCACAGCACAATGGCGATAGGGCCGTAAGCCAGCCAGTCGGGAACGGGAATGCCCAAGCCAGCCAGGAAGCCGTTGGCGCCGGAGGTGGAGTTGCGGAACATGGCCAGCCAAGCCAGAGCCTTGGTCCAGGAGGGGATCATATAAGGTACGGTCACCAGCAGGCCCAGGACCTTCTTGCCGGGGATGTCCGTGCGGATCATCAGCCAGGCCAGCACGGAGCCCAGAGGTACGGACACCAGCACGGTGAAGAAGCCGCAGATAAAGGAGTTCTTCAGCGGCCCCCACAGCACGGCGCTGGCCAGCTTACCGGTGAGGATGTATTTCCAGTAGTACAGGGTGAAATCGCCCACGTGACCCTGGACCCGGCGAAGCTCGCCTTGAGCCAGCGTAAAGGTGCTGGAGATCATGGTCAGCAGAGGGATGATGATGAGGCAGAACAGGATGACGAGACTGACCAGCACCACCATGTTGAAGGGGTTTTTTAGCACATTCAGGATCAGGTTCTTTAAACGCCGCTTGGTCAGGGGTTTTCTGGGTAAGCCATTTTTCGACACGATAACACCTCTTTCTGAAGTCTGCTGGGGGATCGCGGGGGACAGCAGCTTGCTCTCTTTTCTCAGTTCTGTGCGCAGTCTGACCGGCGGTGTGCCGTCCTCCGGTCGCAAACGTTTGCACTTCCTTGCTACCATTATAAAGAATTCTTAACGGAATTGTCAAGGAGGATTATGGCTATTTTCCCATGATTTTTTTATTCAATTTCACGTGTGTTGTGTGAAATGCACAAATAAAAAGGATGACCTTTGGTTGTTATTTTTGGAGGAAGAAAAATCGGATTTGACGCGAAAACTGTATACGTTTTCGTAAAATGAAACGAACGCTCTGATGCTGTCGAATGAAAACGAACACAAAAAAGGAGACAGGGCGAGCCTGTCTCCTTTATATAGACTGCGAAAAGCTGTCAGGCTTTGAGAGCTTGGTCATCTTCCAATGCCAACTGTTCTGACAAAAGGGCGATAAATTCCGCGTTAGAGGGTTTTCCACGCTGACTGCTGACGGTGCAGCCGAAGTATTTGGGGAGTGCCTCCGGTGAAGCCCGGTCCCAGGCAGTCTCAATGGCGCTACGGATACATCGTTCTACTCGAAGGGCAGTGGTACCGTAACGCCGGGCGATCTCAGGGTAGAGGATCTTGGTCACAGTCTTGTTCAGTACACTTGGATCGGCGGCGGTGATCAGGATCGCTTCCCGCAGATACTGGTAGCCGGAGATATTGGCAGGCATACCTGCATCATGAAGCATGTGGGTGACACGGGCTTTCAGAGAGGGACGGGTGGCTTTCGGCTTTTCCCTGAACAGGTTCCGCATCCGGTCCAACAGCGTTTCCGTCCGAAAGGGCTTTGGCAGAAAATAGGCAGCGCCCAGCTCCGTAGCTTCCGTCAGCGTCTGGTCGGAAACAAATGCGGAAGTCAGGATGGTCATAGGAGCATAGCCCAGTTCTTGAAGTTCTCGCAGCGCGCTGAGACCGTCCAGCCCCGGAAGGATCACATCCATGATCAGAATATCCGGTTCGTGTTCCTGAATCTTTTGCAGAACTTCGTCACCGGTTTGAGCCACATCCACCCAAAATTCTCCGGTTCTTTCCATGGCTTCCCGCAGCAGAATGCGGAATTCTGTACTGGCATCTGCCAGCAGCACCGTTCTGCGCTGTTCCATGTTCCCACAACTCCTCCCCAATAAGAATGTGCCCGCAGATATCACTGCGGGCATGGTTTTGTGTATATTGTCAAAATATCATAAAATTCCATATTTTGCAAGCTAAAAAGTGAGAAAAAGGTGTAAAATATCCGCAAAGATTTTGAACGGACTGCTGGAAGCCCGCAATTTTTCCGGATGAGCCTCCGAAACTGGCCTGCGGTCCTGCTATTGACCGGCTCCGCTGCCCACAGGCTTTTCCAGCTCTGCCCGCAGCTTTTCCAATGCCCGCTTCTCAATACGCGATACATAGCTCCGGGAGATCCCGAATGTGGAGGCGATCTCCCGTTGGGTCAGGGGGACGGTGCCACCAAGACCATACCGCAGGCGGATGACCTCCGATTCCCGCTGAGTCAGGCACTCCGTCACCAGCCGCCGCAGGCGGAGGGCGCTGTCCCGGTCATAGAGATCCTCCAGCATGGTGTCATCTACACCGATGACGTCCATTATCTGTAAGGCATTGCCCTCCCGGTCCGATTCGATGGTCTCTGACAGGGATACTTCTCCCTGCAATTTTTTCTGAGACCGAAAATACATTAAAATTTCATTTTCAATACATCTTGCAGCGTAAGTGGCGAGCCGGGCACCTTTGGAGGGATCAAAGCTGGAGATCCCCTTGATAAGCCCAATGGTCCCGATGGAGATCAGATCATCCTGATCGGAACTTTGCGCGTAGTATTTCTTTAACATGTGGTTCAAAGGCACAAGGAGCTTTTCCTCGCCCCATATCTTCCCTAAATATTGATGCAAAAGATAGTGAAGAAACCCTGTCTGGTAATATGCGGTTCGACAGCTATAATCGTCACTTGGATATATTGTATAACACACATATTCTGTTGCCTACATAAGCAAATGGAGCATACATCATGTATGCTCCATTTGCTTATGTAGGAGGAGGTGGTGAATCTTATGCCATTGAATTTTCCCTATTACTACGGTCATTCCGGTGAACAATACGCTTTCTTCCGTATCCCCAAATTGTTGCTGACCGATGACCGCTTTGCAGAAATCTCGACCGATGCCAAACTGCTGTACGGACTGCTGCTGGATCGTATGGAACTGTCCTATCGGAACGGCTGGATCGACGAGCAGAACCGCGTCTTTATCATCTTCACCGCAGAGGAAGTCATGGACACCCTGCGCTGCCGCTCCGAGAAAGCAGCGCAGCTTTTTTCCGAACTGGACAGCACGAAAGGCATTGGCCTGATTGAGAGAAAACGGCAGGGGCTTGGGCGGCCCACGCTGATTTATGTAAAAAACTTTTCCGGTGCATAATTTGTCCTGCTATGAGCCAACTACGCTATTTTTGCAGCGGAAATATTCTCCAATTTCCAGAGATTCGATAATCGAATTTCAAGACATTCGATTTCCGAACTTCTGGACATTCGATAATCGAACGCTAATAAGACTGAGATATAGCAAGACTGAGAATAGAAAGAATACTACCCGAAAAAAGAATAACTGTAAGAAGCAACAGCTTTGTTAGAACAGGGGCCGCAAGGCTCCTTTTTTGTTGGAGGAGGTGTCCCATTGAAAACAATCGCACTGGCAAATCAGAAGGGCGGCGTGGGTAAGACCACCACAGCCGCCAGCCTCGGCATTGGTCTTTCTCGGCAAGGTAAAAGAGTCTTGTTGATCGACGCCGATGCACAGGGCAATCTCACGCAGATGTTGGGCTGGCCGCAGCCTGACGAATTATCCCCCACACTCTCCACCTTGATGGAAAAGATCATCGCGGAGCAGCCCATCGCCCCCGACGAGGGCATTCTGCACCACCCGTCCGGCGTCCACCTTGTCCCCGCCAATATTGAACTATCGGCGTTGGAGGTTACGCTGGTCAACACCATGAGCCGTGAAACGGTACTGCGGCAATATCTGTCCACCGTGGCAGAGCACTACGATTACGCGCTCATCGACTGTATGCCCTCGCTGGGTATGCTGACGATCAATGCCCTCACCGCTGCGGACAGCGTGATTATCCCCGTGCAGGCGCAGTATCTTCCAGCCAAAGGACTGGAGCAGCTTTTGCGAACCATCACCCGTGTCAAGCGGCAGCTCAACCCGAAGCTGGAGGTAGACGGCATTGTGCTGACGATGGTGGACAGCCGCACCACACTGGCGCGGGAGATCAACGCGCTTGTCCGCAAGACCTACGGCGGTCATGTGTTCGCAAGCGAAATTCCTCGGTCCATCAAGGCAGCGGAGATCAGCGTAGAAAACAAAAGCATTTACGACCATGACCGCAGCGGCAAGGCGGCGCTGGCGTATGAAAACCTGACGAGGGAGGTGTTGAGCCTTGGCAAGCAAATTAAGCGGCATCGAGCTGACCCGGTACGATGACCTGTTCAAAACGGACGCGGAGCGTGAAGCCGACCGGCAGGAGCGGATTCAGATCGTTCCCGCCACAGAAGTTTTCCCATACTCCCGCCAGCCGTACACCATTGACCGGCCCACGCCTGATTTGGTGCGGCTCATGGACAGTATTGAGCATATCGGCATTGCGGAGCCGTTAATTGTCCGCCCCCGTGATGCTGGCGGATACGAGATCATTTCCGGCCACCGGCGCGATTACTGCGCGAAGGCCGTGGGATTGGATACCCGCCCCGTCATCGTCCGCAATTACAGCGACGAGGAAGCGGACATCCTTGTGGTGGACTACAACATCAACCGCGAGGACTTACTCCCCAGCGAGAAAGCCAAAGCCTACAAGCTGAAGCTGGACGCCATGAAACGGCAGGGCCAGCGGACAGATTTAACTTCTGCCCAAGTTGGGCAGAAGTTAGGAGGCCGCTTTTCTGTGGAACTTTTGGCTGAACAGGTCAACGAAAGCCGTATGCAAATCCAACGCTATGTGCGCCTGAATAAGCTGATTCCGCCGCTATTGGACGCGGTGGACGCGGGAACGCTCAAGTTCGTTCCCGCGGCGGATTTCCTCTCCCACCTGTCCGAAAAAGAACAGACCTACCTTCTGCTGGTCATGGAGCGCGATGAGGTATCCCCGTCGTTGGGACAGGCCCAACGGCTCAAGCAGCTCAGTGGCGAGGGCAAGTTGGAAAACAACATCATCGACCTCATCATGCAGGAGGAAAAGCCACTGGAACGCAAGGTCACCATCCGCAACGACCGCCTGCAAAAATACTTCCCCGCCAGCTACACCCCAAAGCAGATGGAAGATGTCATCATCAAGCTGCTGGAGGGCTGGCACCGCAAGCGGCAGCAGGAGCAGAGCCGATGAGGAGGTGCAGCTATGCGACGAAATGAATTACCTGATACCTGTTTTTCCGTTCTGCCTTCTACCGGGCAGCTTATTATCATCAAAAAAAGCGAGAGTGGCTACTATCCCTCCGAATGGGACATCGGAAACCGCGAGGAAAACCGTGACATTGCCAGCAGTCACAACGTGAGCCGTGGTATTTCAGATATGCAGGAATCCGCTATGCTGGCCGGATCAATGTTTGGGTGGGATACGCCCGGCGCAAATCCGCAGTGGTACTTAGACAATGCAAAGTATGCGAATGCCAATATTCTACAAGGGCATGTCAAGGACCCTGTTATGAGCATTTATTACCCCATCAACGGTCTAATCCTGCGTTACGAAATCATGGGGAAGCAGCAACCATATCTGCCTATGGACAAACTGCCCAATGAGCTGATGGGAATGAATGCTCAATTTATCATGCAACCAGATTTGGTGTGTGGGAGGCCGGTTATACCAGTAAAAGTAACCTTTGCAAAAAACGGGAGCTGCACTGTGGAATTAGAGCGCGGCAGTTATGTTGCCGGACGGATCATCAACGCCGACTATCAAATTACGGCGAGTGTCCGTGTGGGTAATGCCGAGTTTGCCATAGGTGAATGTGATAAAGCCCCTGATCCGTTTGTGACATGGGTGCGCAATTGCAAAAATGATGGAGATGGCCCACCCAATTACTTTTGGGGACATTACAGAAGCTATCGTGCCGCCGCTATTGAAGATTTCTGCAAACGAGCAGGTGATGAATACAAAAAGCAACAAGATCACATGGCACAGCAAGAACAAAATCGCACCACGCCGAAAAAAGAAAGAGGTGAAGCACGATGAGTGACCGTGAGCCGGTAGACATCATGGGCGTTATCGCCTTTCCAAACCCCAACAAGGATGAGCGCGTGATCCGCTTCATCGACAGCGAATACCACACACTCTTTACCATCAAGGATGGGGAAAGCATCGTCATTACCCGCTTTGACGGTGAAAAGATGATCCTGCCCTGCACCTACATTGACGATTCCCACAGCTGCATTGGCGGTTCCGTCTACCATATCCGCGAGTTTGCGGAAACGCAGGAGCGCAACGGCAACACCTATGTTCCCAGTGCGCCGAAAATCAGTGACGAGATCGGCACCTATGAAATCTATCAGATCCCAGCAACCGCTGATGTGGACTACTATTTCCGGTCTTATGAAGCGGCGAAGGGGAAACTTCGGAGTGCTGATTATCAGCGTTCTTACGCCGGTATGTACGCAAAGGGAAATTCGCTGGAGGATCTGTGGGCAAAGCACAATAGGGATTCCCGCCCCTTCGCCCATCGGATGCGTTCCATGTCCGTAAGCGACATCGTGGTACTGACGCAAGGTGGAAGGAAAACCGCCTACTACGCAGATACCATCGGTTTCAAGGAGGTTCCGGAGTTTTTGGCACAACAGAGAGTGCAAAAGAAACACAAAGAACGAGGTGAAGCCAGATGAACTATGACGCGCAGAAGGTGACCTATCAGGAGGTCACGATTTTTGACCGACCGGCATTGTTTACGGAATGCCGCATTGACCGAACCACCGTGCCGGAGGGCGTATATCGCTACGAGCTGCGCCATGGGGATGAGGATTGGGGTGAGCCAGTAGAATTGTCCCGAAACATTGTGGTCAATTACTATGGTACTGTCCTTACCCGCGAGCCGTTTCAGCTTCCCATTGATGGGTGGATTCCAATGGAGAATGACAGCCTTTCCTTTCTGGATGGTGAGTGTCGCACCCTTTCGGAATTTCAGCAGAAGTATCCCACCAGCGAGAAAGATGTCATTGACTTTTACAGCGTCAATGATCCTGCGCTGCACAATCTCTACTTCTCCCGCAGTGAGGAACAGGACAAGACCGTGGGCTGCGTGGGACACCTGCGGGGTGATTTTGGCAGCGGCAAGCAGTTTTATACAACATGGTGGCCCCACCAGCATAACACGCTGAACACGCCGGAGTTTAAGGCCGATATTGACCGCACCGTGAACTGGCTGCGGGAGCAGCCGGATTCCCCACTGCGGGACTTTGCCGCCATGAACCGTTGCTGTGACCGCTATGGGAGGACCTGCGCCATCAAGAGCGCGATGTTTCCTTCCTGCGGCTTCATGGTGAAAACCAAACAGTATGTGTATATGCTCCGCTGTACGCCGGTTAAAGGTGATTACCAGTTTTATATTTATTGCTATCAGCGAAAACCATTTGAAAAGGCCCAAAAAGAGCAGCAAAAGAGTGACCGGCTCCAAGTGAAAAAGCGAACAGAGCCGGAGAGATAGGAGGTGCCAACTTGCCTACTAAGTTTCAGCTTATTACGGAGCTATATGACCAGACTGTGCAGAGCGTTACCGGCAGCTATCAAAGCTGGACGGGCTTTCTCCGCGCCGCCTGCTACAATTACAAATGCCCCTTTGATGATCAAATTCTGATCTACGCCCAGCGCCCGGACGCCACGGCGGTCCTTGAGATGGAGCGCTGGAACCGTCAGTTTGGCCGCTGGGTCAATCGTGGGGCCAAGAGCATCGCCGTATTTGGCGATGACGGGCAAAACTGCTTGAAGCTCTATTTTGATGTTTCCGACACCCATGCGTCCCGTTTTGCCCGTCCGCTGCCCATCTGGACGATGCACCCGGCCTTTGAGCCGGAGGTCATCGAAACCTTAGAAGCCACCTTCGGCAACCTGGCCGAAAAAGAAAATCTGGCGGATGCGGTGCGCTCCGCCTGCCACAATGCCGTGGCAGACAACTTCACGGACTACCTGCAAGACCTGCGGGAGTGCCGCGAGGACAGTCTGCTGGAGGAGCTGGATGACCTCAATTTGGAGGCGTTCTACCGGGACGCGCTGGAGGTCAGCGTGGCCTATATGCTGATGACCCGGCTGGGCCTGCGGGCAGACGATTATTTCACCGCTGACGAATTTGCCCATGTCTACGAATTCAACACACCGCCCACCATCAACGCCCTGGGCATCGCCACCAGCGACATCGCGGAGATGGGGCTGCGGGAGATCAGCCGCACAGTCATGCAGGCCCAGCGGGATCAGTTTTTTGCAAACCGTGAAAAAAGCAGTTATGATGACCACACAGAACAACACGAAACAGGCCGAGAAAGGAGCAAACAGTATGGAGATCACTTACAGGATGCAGGACGGCTTTCAGGTGCCGAATTTGATGATGCCCAGCGTACCGGAAGTCCATCTGGGCAAGTACGCGGAGCTGCGGAGAGCGTACCTGAAAAAGCACCGCAGAGTGTTTTACACCAACCTCAAGACCAGCGGCAAGCTGACGGAGCATTTGGCGGAAATCGAGCAGACCGCGCGGAAGATGGTGGAGCAGACCGTGACGCAGATGGCGCAGGTCGAGGGCGTGACAGAGGAGCTGAAGGAGCGCGATCCGCTGCGCTGGACGGGCCTGATGAACAACCTCAAGCACAGCGCGGAGGAACTGGTGCTCAGCGACCTGATCTACGCCTGACAACCGAAGAACCCACAGAGGCAGGAAGTGATGAGCTTCCTGCCTTTGCCGCAATCGGATCTGATACGGACGGCGGCAATCTTGCGGAAACCCTTCCGGCCATTGGGGAATTTTATACGCTGTACCGTGAAGTAAAGCGGCAACATCCAGACGCGATCATATTTACGAAGCTGCGAGATGGATACCTCTCATTTCAAGAGGACGCGCGGCTGTTGGAAACATTTTCAAATGTCAAGGTGACGCGGCGGGAGCGGTTAGGAACGCCTGATCGGATCTCCGTCTGCTTTATCCCTCATGTTGAGATGGAAGATCAGCTTACACAGCTGGACGCCTTGCATAAGCCCGTTATTTTGGCGGACAAGCAGCCCGGAGAAGAAATTGAAATGCTCCGGATCGAGCCAAAGACCCGACGCACGCTCACAAGAGCGTATCAGGTCGCTGCCTACCACCATTTTGAAAACGGCTTTGACGATAAGCTGGACTATCAGACGCTGGAGGAAGCGGAGGCTGCGGCGCAGGGCTATGTTGCCGGTACGATGGAGGAGGATGGTTTTGCCTATGACGGCGCTGCCGTCTATGACGCCGAAACACGCCAGTGCCTCCGCGTCTACGGTGATTATCCGGACGAAAAGGCGCAGGAACAGGCCGCAGCCTTTGCGCTGGAGCATGACACCGCACAGCAAAATGCCGCAGAGCTGCCCGCCTTTCTGGATATGCACCTCATTGAAGCGAACCTGCTGGATGACGGCGGGCGCAAACACAAGCGGCAGGAGATTTTTGAACACTTTCAGGCGCACAAGAACCTTGCAGAACGGACGGAATTTCTCAAAAACAGCTACAACGATATATGGGTGGAAGTCCTGACCGACGGTGTGCGGACAGGCTACCACGCCGAGAAGGACGGACTTTTGATGTGGGAGGGCAGTTACCTCTCCCGCACTTCGGAGTCTGTTTTTTCATGGTCGGTCATCACCGAAATGACCGAGGGCCTGATCGAGCGAGGCGAATACAAGATCAAGCTGGGTCTGCAAAACGCGCCGGTGATGGCAGAGCAGCTTGCCCTATTCGACATGGGCGGCGACGCCCCGGTGTACGAGGCTCCGGCAGACACAGCCACCGGCATTCTGGCCCCGGCCCGCACGGTGCCGCAGGAGGTCATTGATCTGGCGCTCTGCACGGGCGGCAATGAACCCGGCAGCGCCGAACGCATTGCGGTGTTCTATATGCGGGAGCATTCTGAACAGGAAAATATAGCGTTTCTGCGCCGGGAGTTTGGCACGGGAAATGGGCGCGGCATCGAGTACGAGGGCCGCAAATACGCCGTGTGGTTTATGGAAGATGGTATCCACCTCGCCCAAGGGGACAGTGTCCGCACCGGATACAGCAAAACCGTGGTCACATGGGAACAGGCGTCGGCGCGGATTCTGGAGCTGCTGGAGGCGGGGACTTATCTCTCTGCGTCCGAGCTGGCGCAGGCCCCGGACAAGGTACTGCACGAAGCGATGGACGCACTCTTAATGACCGCCCGTGACCTGAACGAAGATGGCCGCGCGCAGGGCCTATTCCCGCAGACGCTGGCCATCCATGACCAGCACAAGGGCTACCCGGAGCTGGACGAGGACATGGTGGCGTTCGCAAAAACTGAGGGTGGGCTGCAAACGCTGGCGCAGGAATATCATGCCTTCCTTGACGCTTATGCCCAAGACCGCGACATTATGCGCTGGCGACTATCCGCTTACAACACCTACCGGATCGGCATTGTGCTGGATGGCCTCTCCTACCCGGAACGCAGTTTCACCGCCCAACCGAGCTTCCTGCGGCAGTGCAAAATGTTCATCACACAGGATGAAATCGACCAGTTCTTCCTAAGAGACAGTGTTGATAGACGACTGGCGGTGTACTCCCATTTCTGTTATCCCCACACGCCGGAGGAGCATCAGAAATTTATCAAGGGCAGCTTTGGTGAGTACAGCGGCGGCAGCCGTGCCGGGTATGGATACACCAAGACACACAAAGGGCTGGACTACGAACGGGACTATAATTCCAAGAAATATGATAGCGTTCACCTGACGGTCCCCAATGTGGTCAAGGAGTATGAGCGCCTGATCGCGCAGAAACGATTCCCCGGCGAGGATGCCATCGCAAAGATCCTGGAATATGAGCGGAGACAGGTGGCGCGGGCCATTTACTCCAGCCTGTACAATGCACCGGACAATGTGCCGCGTCCCTATTACATGGGTATGGATTATTATCAGGCAGTACCGCTGATTGAAGAAGAATTGCAGGATAAGTCCACTGCAATGTGGCTCATGGACGCATTGAATGCCCGGTTGGGTGAAATGCAAAAAGATGACCGCCACTATGAATTTGTCCATGAAACTCATTTTCAACTTTATGCCTATGTAAACGGTGAGTTCAGCCTGTTCAATCACCGGCATGATGGGCAACTGACACCGACCGCACCCAATGAGCCGACAGCGGCGTTGGTGCGGGAAGCTGCGACACCCTCCGAGGAAACCATGCCAACGCCACCGGAGCCCGTAATGCCCATGGAACCGGAAGTCCCCGAACCGCTCTCCATCGGCACACGCCTGACCATAGATGGGCGGCAGTTTGAAGTGGACAGCGTAGACGATCTCACCCAAAAGGTATCCCTGCGGGATGTGACCTTTGAAGGCGGGACGGGCTTTCCCATTTTCCGAAAGGAATCCATCGACTATGTCCGCGCTCACATGGAGCAGCCGGACATAGCGCGGGAAACCGCGGCACCGCAGACGGACGAGCCGCCTGCGGTACTCACCTCGCCGAAAAAGAAAAAGCAGAACGCGCTTGCCTATCCGCTGGACGCGGATGGCTGGAACTACCGCATCACCGATGACCATATCGGAGAGGGCGCACCGCTGGAGCGTTTTCAGCGCAATCTGGACGCCATCCGTACCCTGAAAGCGGTGGAGGCGGAGAACCGAACCGCCACAGCGGAGGAACAGGCGGTGCTGGCACAGTATGTGGGCTGGGGCGGTCTGGCGGACTTCTTTGACGAGAAAAATCCTCGTTACGCTGAACTGAAAGAACTGCTTACCGATGCCGAATACGCCGCCGCCCGCAAATCCACGCTGACGGCGTTCTACACGCCGCCTGTGGTCATCCGCGGCATCTATGCCGCCCTGGGACAGATGGGCTTCACGCAGGGCAACATTCTGGAGCCAGCCTGCGGTATCGGCAATTTTCTCGGTATGCTGCCGGAAAACATGAGCGGCAGCAAGCTCTACGGCGTGGAACTGGACAATCTCTCTGGCCGCATCGCCCGCCAGCTTTATCAGAAAAGCAGTATTGCGGTGCAGGGCTATGAGAAGACTTCCTTCCCAGATAACTTTTTCGATGTTGCCATCGGCAATGTGCCGTTCGGCCAGTTTCGTGTGCCGGATAAGCGGTATGACCGGCTGAATTTCCCCATCCACGAGTATTTCGTGGCCAAAGCGCTGGATCAGGTCAGACCGGGCGGCGTCATCGCCGTTGTGACCTCCAGCTACACCATGGACAAGCGCACCGCCAGCGCGCGAAAATACATCGCGCAGCGAGCGGAGTTGCTGGGGGCGATTCGCCTGCCCAACAATGCGTTCAAGGCCGCGGCGGGCACCGAGGTGGTTTCAGACATTCTGTTCCTCCAAAAGCGCGAGCGCATGGTGGACATCGAACCGGAATGGGTGCATCTTGCCACCAACGAGGACGGCATCCAGATGAACAGCTACTTCATCGACCACCCGGATATGATTTTGGGCGAGATGAAGATGGTGTCCGGACCGTTCGGCCCCACGCCCACCTGTGAATCGTACCCGGAGCAACCGTTGGAAGCACTGCTGGCGGAGGCCGTTCAGAATATCCACGGCGAGATCACCACTTATGACCGGGAGGAAGAACTGGAGGGCGAGGATCATTCCATTGAGGCTGACCCTGCCGTCCGCAATTTCTCCTATACGCTGGTAGCGGGCCAGATCTACTACCGGGAAAACAGCCGCATGAACCCCGTGGAGGTATCCAAGACGGCGGAGAGCAGAATACGCGGCATGATTGAACTGCGGGACTGTGTGCGGACGCTGTTGGAATACCAGACCGAGGACTATCCCGATGAAGAAATCAAGGCGCAGCAAGCCAAGCTGAATGCCCTCTACGATGCCTTTACCCGGAAATACGGACTCATCAATTCCCGCGGTAACGCCATCGCCTTCGATCAGGACAGCTCCTATTTTCTGCTGTGTTCATTAGAAATTCTGGACGAGGACCGGAACCTGAAAAGGAAGGCGGACCTGTTCACCAAGCGCACCATCCGCAGCCACAAGCCCGCCGAAAAGGTAGACACGGCGGTGGAGGCCCTGGCCCTGTCCATTGGGGAGAAAGCCCATGTGGATATGGACTATATGAGCAGGCTCACCGGCAAGGATGAGGAAACGCTGTTTTCTGAGTTGACCGGCGTGGTATTTCTCAACCCTGACTACGCCGAGGGTGTAAATGAAAAATACCTGCCCGCAGATGAATATCTTTCCGGCAATGTGCGTCAGAAATTGGCGGTTGCCCAAGGTAAGGCAGAACAGGACCCGCAGTATCAGATCAACGTCGATGCGCTCGCGCAGGTGCAGCCCACCGACCTCACCGCCAGCGAGATCTCCGTCCGACTGGGTGCGACATGGCTGGACACGGCGTATGTGCGCCAGTTTATCTTTGAAACGCTGGGGACACCCCGCAGCGCGCAATGGAGCATGAAGGTCCACTATTCCGGCATCACCGGCGAGTGGCGTATTGAGGGCAAGAGCAAGGATCGCGGCAATGTCAAGGCCATCAGTACCTACGGCACCAAGCGCATCAACGCCTATGAGATTATCGAAACGACACTTAACCTGAAGGATGTCCGCATTTTTGATTATATGTACGATGCCGATGGCAGGAAAACCGCTGTCCTCAACAAGAAGGAAACCGCCATCGCCCAGAGCAAGCAGGAACTCATTAAAGACGCTTTTGCTGAGTGGATCTGGAAAGACCCGGACCGGCGCGAGGCTATCTGTAAGACCTATAATATTCTGTTCAACAGCAACCGTCCCCGCGAGTATGATGGCAGTCACATCAGCTTTTCAGGCATGAACCCGGAGATCACGCTCCGCAAGCACCAGGTCAACGCCATCGCGCACATTTTGTACGGTGGAAATACCTTGCTTGCCCATGTGGTGGGCGCGGGCAAGACATTTGAAATGGTCGCGGCGGCGATGGAGTCAAAGCGGCTGGGCCTGTGTCAGAAGTCCCTCTTTGTGGTGCCCAACCACCTGACGGAGCAGTGGGCCACTGAGTTTTTGCAGCTCTATCCGGCAGCGAACATCCTTGTCGCTACCCGTAAGGATTTTGAAACCAAAAACCGCAAGAAATTCTGTGGTAGGATCGCCACCGGCGACTACGATGCCATTATTATCGGGCATTCGCAGTTTGAGAAGATCCCCATGAGTGTAGAGCGCCAGCGGGCCATTCTGGAACAGCAGATCGACGAAATTATGATGGGAATTTCAGAGGCCAAGCGAGAAAAAGCGGAGAAGTTCACCATCAAGCAGATGGAGAAAACCAAAAAGGGCCTGCAAGCCAAGATCGACAAGCTGAACGACCAGAGCCGCAAGGATGATGTGGTCACCTTTGAAGAATTGGGCGTTGACCGTATCTTCATTGACGAATCACACTATTTTAAGAACCTTTTTTTGTATACGAAAATGCGGAATGTGGGAGGTATTGCCCAGACCGAAGCGCAGAAATCCAGCGATTTATTTATGAAGTGCCGCTACCTCGACGAGATTACCGGGGGACGCGGCATTATCTTTGCCACCGGCACCCCCATTTCCAACAGCATGGTGGAGCTTTACACCATCCAGCGTTACTTGCAGATGTCGGCGCTGGAGGAACAGGGCTTGCAGCACTTCGATAGCTGGGCGGCGAACTACGGCGAGACCGTCACCGTCATTGAGTTGTCCCCAGAGGGAACCGGCTACCGGGCAAAGACACGGTTTGCCAAGTTTTATAACCTGCCGGAGCTAATGAGCGTATTCAAAAATGTGGCGGACATTCAGACGGCGGATATGCTCAAGCTGCCCGTGCCGGAGGCGCATTACCACAACATCGCCTTGAAGCCATCGGAGTATCAGAAAGAGATCGTGGCGTCGCTGGCGGAGCGTGCTGAGAAAGTACGAAACCGCGAGGTGGACAGCAGCGTGGACAATATGCTGCTCATCACCAACGATGGCCGCAAGTTGGCGCTGGATCAGCGGCTTGTCAATCCCATGCTCCCCAGTGACCCCAACAGCAAAGCCGCCAAGTGTGCGGAGAATGTGTTTGAAATCTGGAAACGCACCGCAGACCAGCGCTCCACGCAAATGATTTTTTGCGACCTCTCTACCCCAAAGGATGATGGCACCTTCAGCGTTTATGATGATATTCGCGCGAAGCTGCTGGAATTGGGCGTTCCCGAAAACGAGATCGCCTTTATCCACAACGCCAAGAGTGAGGTACAGAAGAAAGATCTGTTCGGCAAAGTGCGGAGCGGTCAGGTGCGTATCCTGCTGGGCAGCACCCAGCGCATGGGTGCTGGCACCAACTGCCAGCAAAAGCTCATCGCTTTGCACCATCTGGATTGTCCGTGGCGGCCGTCCGACCTTCAGCAGCGGGAGGGGCGCATTATCCGGCAGGGCAACGAAAACCCGGAGGTAGACATTTACAGCTATGTCACCGAGGGCACCTTCGACGCCTACCTTTACCAGCTTGTGGAGAGCAAGCAGAAGTTTATCAGCCAAATCATGACCAGCAAATCGCCTGTCCGCTCCGCCGAAGATGTGGATGAACAGGCGCTTTCTTATGCCGAGATCAAGGCGCTGGCCAGCGGCAACCCCATGATAAAAGAGAAGATGGACTTGGACATTGAGGTGTCCAAGCTGAAGCTGCTGAAGTCCAATCATCTTTCCCAGAAATACGCGCTGGAGGACGCCATCAGCAAGGGCTTTCCGAAACAAATCGCGGAAACGCAGGCGCGAATCGCCGGTTATGGTGCGGATATTGCTGCCGTCAAGGAGAATACCCACCCCAATGGGGACGGCTTCTCTCCACTTACACTGGCGGGCGTCACCCATGCCGACAAAAAGGAGGCAGGCGCGGCGCTGCTGACCATGTGCCAGACCATGCTCTCCCCAGAGGCGACACAGATCGGCAGCTATCGCGGCCTGACGCTGGAGCTGGCCTTTGATACCTTCGCGCGGGAATACCGCCTGACCATGATCGGGCAGCTCCGCCACACGGTCACGCTGGGAACCGATGTGTTCGGCAATTTGCAGCGCATGGACAATGCACTGGAGGGACTGCCCATCAAGGAGCAGGCTTGCCGGGAGCAGCTTTCCAACCTGCAAACGCAGTTGGAAACCGCAAAGGCAGAGGTACAAAAGCCGTTTCCCCGCGAGGCGGAGCTGAACACTAAAACGGCACGGCTGGAGGAATTGAACACCCTGCTGAATTTAGACCACAAGGAGCCTGAGATCGTAGACGCCGAGCCGGACGAGGATCAAAGACCGCCAGAGCGCCGCAGACCGCAGCTGGAGCGGTAAAACCAATAGAAAACGGAGGAAATTATGGGTTATCAGGAAAGTTGGTTCTATATCGAGCCGCAGCATAAATTCAAGAAATTGATCCAGGCATACGAAAAGGCGGAGCAGTCCGGCTACTATGAGGTAGCCGGGGCGGAACCCCATTCCGTCATTGTTTTGAAGCAGCCCTTTGGGGATATTCCCGCCGGGAAGAAGCTGCTTTGGGTGTGCGGTGACCGTGGATTCCACTGTGCCGCAGGGGTATTCGGCGGGGAGCTGAAATGCTCCGGCAGGCTCCGCGTCATTCCGGTGGAGGAGGTGCTGGACGGCACCGACGATCCCCGCATGGAGGGGCTGGACTTTGACAGTCCGGCCCCCAGCGAAAACGCCTACATGAAGCGATACAGCGTCGCCAATTACGCCCACCGGATGCGGGCGGGGCTGGCGAGATAATTTTTGAAATGGAGGATCATTTACAATGAAACAGTTGGAAAGAAAACAGGAAAGACAACGGTTAGAACGCCAGATACATCAGCAGATGCTAAAAGAGCAGGAAGATCTCATGAAAGAATTACGCTCGATGCTGCCCGAAGCAGCGGAGTCCTTTTCTTCGGAGCGTATCGTTTGCCTTTGTCATGTTGTTGACCTGTGGGCCTGCATTGTGGCCCTATTTGAAGCACCAACTCCGCTTTCCATTAGCAAGCTGAGACGGCTGGCAGCCTCGGATATGCCATTGATATTATTGAGCAGCGAAATCATGGAAAAAGAGAGCGATTTCCGTGTGATTGAGCTATAAGGAGAACATCATGCCTACAAAAGATGAATTGGAAAACCAGATATACGAAAAGATGTCACAGGAAAATGCGGCGTTCCTTGCAGAGATGAAAACGAAATCACCTGACGAAATTATTTCCCGCGCCTACGAGATCGCCTGCCGTGACAACCTGCTGATGCTTTTTGAGGATGAAACAAGTCTCTCTGAACGACAGCTTGCGGTGCTGACTGAGTTTGAGCACCCCCTGTCGCAGCTTTACACAGACTGGCTCTCCCGCGATACGGATGAGATGGATGCCTTTCGAGACAGCATTGCGTGCTGTGCGGATGATATTCTGCGGAAAAGAGTCGAAGAAAAATATCGAGATCCCGCGCAGCCCATATACCCTAACACACGTTCGGAAGCCATGGCTCGCGGAGAGGTCTTTGAGTGGATGGCCAGCCGGGAACAGACGCTGACCTGTGCGGGAACCTTTGAGAAGGACGCAACCAACGCCTATAACGATGGAAAGCTGCCTGCTTTTTTGAAGGAGTGGACAGCGGCTTATGGCAAGGACCGCTGTATGTTCGTGCTGGCCTGCACCATGGCGCAGCGCACGGGAGATGAGCGATTCTACCCACCGGCGCATCAGGCCGCAGGCCGCTTTGCGGCGCTCCAAAAGCAGATGGGCGGGCACACAGACGTTTACGCTGTGGACAATCACTCCTGCGTGATCAATGCGGCAATGGAAGAACTGGCTAAGCCGGAGCGTAGCGCGGAACGAAAGACAGTGAAAAAGAACACGCCGGAGCGGTAATTGTTGGACATTGCGTAATTTCAATTCTAAAGGAGCTTTCTAAAACGGCCCCAGCATGGTATAATACTGAAAAAGTCCGTGGGAGTATGTTATTATGACGGATGAAGCAAAAGAACGCAGAATTCAGGCGGTAAAGCTGGCAGATGTCTTGAATGCCATTGAAGGCGTCCCTGTTTCGGAATATGCCAAGATGCTCTCACAGTGCTGGGCAAACGGCGATTTGACTGGTGAGCAAATGAAAGAGGCTCTGCTGGCCTCCCATTACAGGTTGGCAGCGCAGGAGCATTCTGCTCATGAAACTATGTTTAGGCAAGAACAATAGGAGGAACCGATGCATGGATGATTTAGCAATCAGTAAAAACGGCATCCATCCTGAACAGACGGAGATCATTATGTATCAGACCGAGGATGGTTTGACAAAAATCGATGTTCGCATGGAAAACGAAACCGTTTGGCTGACACAGGCACAGATGGCAGAACTGTTCCAACGAGAGCGCAGCGGTATCACGAAACATATAAAAAATGTATTTGCTGAAGGTGAGGTAGATGAAAAAAGCAATGTGAAAAATGTTCACATTGCAAATTCGGATAAACCCGTCGCATACTACAGCTTAGATGTCATCATCTCTGTGGGCTATCGTGTGAAGTCGTTGCGCGGTACCCAATTCCGAATTTGGGCCAATTCCGTGCTGAAAGAATACCTCATCAAGGGCTTTGCCATGAACGATGAACTTCTGAAGCAAGCTGGCGGCGGCAACTATTTTGATGAGTTGATGGATCGCATCCGCGATATTCGCTCGTCTGAAAAAGTGTTCTGGCGCAAAGTCCTGGACATTTACGCCACCAGCGTGGATTATGATCCGCGGACAGAAGCCTCCGTCCTTTTCTTCAAAACCGTCCAGAATAAAATGCACTGGGCCGCTCACGGTCAGACAGCGGCGGAAAAGATTTTTTACAGTGCAGACAGCAGCAAACCCAACATGGGCCTGCTCTCATTTTCCGGAAGCCACCCGACCCAGAGCGATGCCCTTATTGCTAAAAACTACTGCACGGAGGACGAGCTGCTGGCGCTTAATGACATTGTGTCGGCTTATCTTGATCTCGCAGAGATGCAGGCACGACGCCGCATTCCCATGTATATGTCCGATTGGATTGACACCCTGGACGGCTTTCTCAAGCTCTCTAAACATGAGATATTGACTCATGCAGGAAAAATCAGCGCAGCCGCAGCAGAGAGAAAAGCCAAAGAGGAATACCGAAAATACAAAGAACTTCAGTCTGCCGAATTATCCAGAGGTGAAAAAGACTACATTGCCGCATTGGAAAGCGCTGAGCAAAAATTGCTGAAAAAGAGCGATCAATAAGCTATTCATATGATTCAGAAGCCGTTTGCAAAAATGCAGACGGCTTTTCTGATGCCCGGAGGTGAGTGCCATGCCCTACCTATCTAAAGACCAGATTGCCGCCGCTCGCGAGATGGACCTGCTGACCTACCTGCGGCGATTTGAACCGCAAGAGTTGGTGCATATCGGCGGAGACACCTATGCCACCCGCACACATGATTCGCTAAAAATCTCCAATGGAAAATGGTGCTGGTGGTCACGGAATATCGGTGGCACAACTGCGCTGGACTATCTGACCCGCGTGGAGGGGCTTTCCTTTCTGGATGCCGTTCAGCGCATCCTCGGAGAATTGCCCCGTGTGCCGACCAAATCAGAGCCAACCGCACCGCTCCCGAAAACTGAATTTACCCTTCCAACCAAACACGCCGACAACCGGCGTGTTTTTGCATATCTGCGGAGCCGGGGCATTGACGCGGAGATCATCAATCACTGCATCAAGCATGGGCAGCTCTATGAGGACGCCGAGCGTCATAACTGCGTATTTGTGGGCTACAAATATGGAACCCCTGCCTACGGCGCACTGCGTGGGACGCTCTCAGAAACCACCTTCGCCGGTGAAGTCTCCGGCAGCGATAAGCGGTTTTCCTTTGCCGTTCCCCTTTGCGCCGGTGGCAAAACCCTCTGCGTGTTTGAATCCGCCATAGACGCCCTTTCTTACCTGACGCTGCTGAAGCTGCGCGGGCAGGATTGGCGCGCCGCCAATACACTGTCCCTCTCCGGCATCTATCAGCCACGGAAGGATGGCTCCATCCGATTCCCCGCGGCGCTGGAGCAATACCTGAAGGACAACCCTGGCGTGGCGCGGATCGTGCTGTGCCTGGATAACGACGGGCCGGGACGGGCGGCATCCGCAGCCATTCAAAAGAGACTTTCCGAGTATGAGGTCATCGACAATCCACCCCGCCGCGGAAAAGACTACAACGACCAGCTCCAACTTGTGAAAGGGATTAGCGGCAGAGTAAAGACCCGTGGCGGCGAGGCGCGTTGATTTGTTTTTCGGCTGGTTTAGGACTGCAAGCGGCCTGCGGCTGCTTTGCAGTCGCAAGCATAGCATTTTGACATCAAAATGCGCTTGTTAAGGGGTAGACCCCTTAATATCCCCACTTCAACAGGAAAGGAACTTCCGATGAAACGCAACAATGTCAAGCAAATTACCATTCGCCTGACCGCTGACGAATATGCCCATGTCAAACAACTTTCCACGGACAGCGGCTTGAAAATGGAGCCTGCGATTCGGCGGCTTATCATGGGCGTGAACCTGCGTCCCCGTCCGCCTGATGAACTGCCGGAACTGCTGCGTCAGCTTTCCGGCATCGGCACAAACATCAACCAAATCGCCAAAGTCGCCAATGCCTCCGGTTATGTCCGCAAGGAGGACATTCAAAGTATCATGGAAATGCAGGCGGCATTGTGGAGGGCGGTGAAGCGGGGGTAATGGCTGTTACCAAAGTTTTTGCCATTCGCGTCCGTTTAGATGACCGTGTGCGCTACATCACCGATGGTGAAAAGACCTCGCTGGCGTCCAGCATCACCTACATTTCCAATCCCGAAAAGACAGAGCAATTCTTTTTCACTTCTGCCCTGAATTGCAGCAGCGTGGACACCGCTCTTTCTGAAATGATGGAAACCAAGCAGCAGTTTGGCAAAATGGGCGGCGTTCTCGGCTACCACTTTATCCAGTCCTTTCAGCCGGGGGAGGTCACACCAGAGCAGGCACACGCTATCGGGCTGGAATTTGCCAAGCGGTTGTTTGGAAAACGGTATGAGGTCGTTATCAGCACCCATTTGAATAAGCACCACCTGCACAATCATCTGGTGGTCAATTCCGTGTCCTGCATAGATGGGCAGAAATACCATTCCAGCCCGGAAAGCTACTACAACGATGTGCGCGGTACCTCAGACGCACTGTGCCGGGAGAATGATTTATCCGTCATCACCCCGCAGGGCAAGGGCAAGCATTACGCCGAGTGGAAAGCGGAGCAGGGCGACAAGCCTACCGTGCGCGGCATCATCCGCACCGACATTGACGCTATCATTGGGCAAGCCTACACCTACGATACCTTTCTCATGCTGCTGCGAAAGAATGGTTACGAGGTACGCCGCAGCCCCAACCGGAAATACACCACGGTCAAGCCCCCCGGCGCAAAACGGGCGATCCGCCTGGACAGTTTGGGCGAGGGCTACACAGAAGCGGATATTATGGCGCGACTTTCCAAGCAACGGCACGGCGGCATGGCCCCGCCGACCGTCACCCATGCCGTCAAGCATTACTGCGTGAAGGGCAAGCTGGCCACCGTCCGAAAAAAGAAAATCACTGGCTTTCACGCCCTCTATCTCCGCTACCTCTACCTGCTGCGTGGGGGCAGACGGAAAAAGCTGCCGCCCAAGCTGCCCTTCTCCGTCAAGCGGGAGGTTATTCATCTGGAGCGGTATGAGCAGCAATTCAAATACCTTTTATCAAGCGGGATCACTACCGAAGCGGAGCTGGAGCAGCGTATCCGTGTGCTGGAGTGGGACATTCGCTTGTTGGAAGAGCAGAGAAAACCACTATATCAAGAAAGGAGGAACACCAGCGATGAAGAAGCACAAGCCAAGTACAGCGCGGAGATCGAACAGCAGACTGCCACCCTGCGGGAAAAGCGCGGGGAGCTGCGTCTGTGCCGCAGGATACAATCGGACATTCCAAGGGTATCCCAACAATGCCAGCAGGCGCAGGCTGAACGGCAGGAAAATCTAAAGAAGAAGGAGGAATATGAACATGAGTACCAGTGGCGAAACCGCTGACCTGATGGTGCGTGAGGGTATCCAGATCACCGAGAGCGCCGTTAAGCTGGCAGGGCTGGGGGCGAAAAATCTTGCCGCCCTTCTGATTGCCCTTGCCAACGACAATCAGAAGCTCGCCGGTAAAACCAACCTCAAGCGCCTGATCCACGACGGCGAGGAGCTGACGATCTTTTCCGTCAAGCAGGAGGACTTGAAGGGCTTTCAGATGGAAGCCAAACGCTACGGCGTCCTGTTTTACCCCATCGTCAATAAGGTGGAAAAGACCGGGACGGTAGAAATTATGGCAAAAGCCAAGGACGCCAAGCAGATCAACCGCATTTTTGAACGCATGGGCTATCCCGCCCCGGTGAAGGAGGATACTGCCGAAAAAAAAGAGAACGCCCGCGCTCCGTCCGAGAACAGCTCCAAGGAGCGCGGGACTGGTGCGAGAGCGTCTACGGAACCGGCTACGGAGAAGGCTGACGCCCGCCCCTCCGTCCGCAGCCGTCTGATGGCGCTGCAAGCCGCGGCAGAACGGGATGGCACAGCTCCCACCAAGGACACCGTGCGGGAAGCCATTCAAAAGGCTATGCCTACGCGGGAATAAATTGATTTTGAGAAGGAGAAACGAACATGGCAAAGTTAGACGATTTGATCCAGCAGAAGCAGCAGAGGGACGAGGACTGGAAGGCAAAGAAAACAGCGGAGCGCGAGGAATTGGGGCAGCTTTCTGACGATGCGGTCATGCACGTCACCAGTGAACCCGGCGCATACCTCCACTATCTGGACACGCAGGCCATCAACCCGCGATACAGCGCATCCAATGTGATGCTGGCGATGGCGCAGAACCCCGACATCACTTACATCAACAGCTTGGAGGTGTGGAACCGCTTGGGGCGCAGCGTCAACCGTGACGAGAACGGCATGAAGATCCGCGTGTCGGACACCTATGTGAAGGACGGAAGGGAGTATCACGGCTATAAGATTGGGCGTGTGTTCGATATTTCCCAGACCCACGGCAAGGCCGGTGTTCCGGCGCTGAGCCTGAAAGACAATACACCGGAAATGGACGCCGCCCTGCGCCGATTGCTGGACAGCTCCCCCGTTCCCGTGGTCACCAGCAGCACTATGTACCAGGACGCCGTTTATGATCCTAAGACGCAGAGCATTACGGTATCCAGCCGCCTGATCGACAGCAAGATCTTTGCGGCGCTCTCCCGCGAGATCATCTACGCCGGTATCCATGACCACGGGCGCTATCCCTACTATACCCGTGAGGACTGCGCCATGGACGCCGAGAGCGTCAGCTATATGCTCTGCCGCAATTTCGGCGTGGAGACCCCGCAGCCCGATGTGAGCCGCGTGGGGCAGGTCTTTGACGGTATGGAGGTGCAGGATCGTCGCGGCGTGGTAGACAGCCTGCAAAAGTATTTTCGTAAGCTGCAAAATGATATTCAGCGTGAGATCTCTCCGCAGGAGCGCAAGCAGCTGGAGCAGAACCGGCCCGTTCGTTAAGAAAGAGAGGCGTAATGTGAAAAAGAAACTTTCGCTTTTGCTGTGCATAGCAGTAACATTGTGCGCTATGAGCAGCACGGCCCTGGCCGTTTCCGCTGAACCCATTAAGGAGGCTGATCCGGTAACTGCCATGATTACTGCCGCAGATACGCTCCCCGGCATTTCTGCCTATCCCACCGAGGTCAGGGCCAGCGAGGAAAACGGCGTCTATCGTTTGGAAAAGGTCTACTACCTGACCGCGAAGGACGATCCCACCACGATCCCCACCGCTGACTTTGAGCGCGAGGGACGCACTTATACGCTCCTTGATTTGCTGAAAAATGACCAGACAGAAACGGACACGCAGGAGCATATCGAGGTGGTCACGCTGGAGAGCAAGACCAAAGATATGGCGGAAATTCTGAAAATGCTGGAGCCAAAGCTGGAGGTCAAGACCGAGGACGGCTATGAGGGCGTCCTGTCCCTTGACCACACTACCATTCAGGTGGAGGCAGCGGGCTATGGGACCAGCAGCCGCACGGTGACGGCGGAGCGCACCTATCCCAACCTCTCAGACGCGGATGTGTCCCTTGTTCCCAAGTCCGTGAATGAAAATGGCCGCACCCTGACCCTTGCCGATGTAAGCTGGCAGGAGGCGGCTGTTGATCCCACAGACGGCTATGACATTCCCATTCGCTATACCGCTGTGGCAAGCTACACCGGCACCGCCACCAGCAAATATGCCACCGGCTACACCGTCACGGCAGACTATAAGGGTGACGTTACCCGCACAAGCTGTGATACGGTGATCTACACCGCCGTTTTTTCCAGCGTCGGCGCTGCGGCATCGGCAAAGAGCGGTGTTGATTTTAACTGGCTGTGGCTGTTGATCCCCGTGGGCGCTGCGGCGCTGGGCGGATGCGGTTACGCTGGTTATAAGGGCTATCGCCACTACATCAATAAGAAAAGAGGGTACGCCGCATGAAGAAATATCTGACCACGCTGCTGGCCGCCTGCTGTATGCTGGCGGCTTTTTCCATGCCTGCATCGGCATTGGAGTATCACTTTGACGGCCCGGACGCAGGACTGTTCGGACGCCCCACTTCGGACGATACCATTTATGTCACGATGGATAAGCCTGCAAACACCGACCGGAGCAAAAACGCCGCCTACATCCCGCCTGCCTTTGGCTCGCCTACCTCCTACACCCTGAATGCCGGAGAACTGCTGACGCCAAACCTTGTGAGCGGTTCGGCCACGGGAACGGTCAGCGGCACAGGCGGTGTGACCGTCCTGCCGCCCTCCGCTTCCAGCAGCACCGCTGGTGGAAATACCGGCTCCTACACGCCGGTGAAGTACACCGCGGTCACGAAAGACCTCTATTACAGCGGCGGCTCCCTCGGTACACTGAAAATCCCCACCCTCGGCCTGTCTGTCAAGGTGTATCAGGGGACGGACGCGGACGCGCTCCGCAAGGGCGCGGGTCATTTTGCCAGCACCTCTATCTGGGAGGGTAATGTGGCGATTGCGGGCCATAATCGGGGCGTCAACAATCACTTTGGCAAAATTCACACCCTTGACATTGGGGACACCATCAAGCTGACCACCCAGCTCGGCACACGCAGCTATGAGGTGTACTCTGTCAGTAAGATCGGCGTGGACGATACCAGTGTTCTGAGCGACAGTACGGAGAACATCATCACCCTTGTCACCTGTGTGATGAATCAGCCGGATTACCGCTGGTGTGTGCAAGCGCGAGAAAAATAACGATTGCTTTTGTGATAAAATTCTGATAAAATTACGATAGGAGTGATAGAATAGTACCATGCAAGGAGGAACTGCTATGATCAACATTAGACCTGTTTCGGATCTGCGGAACAAATTCCCCGAAATCGAGAATACCGTGTTGAATACTGGCGAGCCTGTCTATCTGACGAAAAACGGATATGGTTCTATGGTCGTTATGAGTATTGAGCAGTATTCTGCATTGACTGACGATGTAGAACTGAAACTGGATGAGGCAGACCGTGCAGCGGATTCCAGCGATGTTCGCTATTCCGGGGACGAGGTATTCAAGCGCGTGAGAGGACGGATTCATGGACGGAAAGCATTATAAGCTGAGTATCCTGCCGCTCTTTGAAGATGACTTGAATGAAATCGTGGACTATATCAGTGTTCGGCTTCAAAACCCAATCGCAGCTGAAGATTTTGTCGATGCGGTAGAAAACGCAATTCAAGATCGTCTTTCCTGTGCAGAAGCATTCGAGCCATACCACTCTGCGAAAGAGCGCAGGTATCCCTATTACCGAATCCAAGTCAAGAACTATACCATCTTTTATGTAGTGATTGGCGACACGATAGAAGTACGCCGTATCGTTTATAGCCGCCGAGATTTAAGCAAGCAAATTTAAGTCATAAATCCGCTCTGAAAAATCAGGGCGGATTTTTTGACACACGGCGGTATCCGCGATACCATGAACCCATCAAAAGACTTTGGAGGTACACCCTATGAAACGAGGAAGTTTTGCGGCAGATTTTCTTACCGGCTTGTTGGTGGTGGGCGTCACCACCACAGCCTACGCCGCCGGGATCATGGCAGAGCGCAGCACCCACCGCGTATTTGTCGATGGACGGGAAGTACAGATGGAAGCCTATCGTATCAAAGGCAACAACTACGTCAAGCTCCGTGACATCGGCAGAGCGGTCGGCTTCAATATCTACTGGGACAGCGATAGCAAATGCGTGCAGGTCGAGTCGGACAAGCCTTACACTGGTGAAGCGCCGGTAAAGTCCACAACGACAAAGTCCGTGGAGCAGCCTGCGCAGACAGACGTTGCCGTTGCAAAGCAGAACATCATTGACCGTACCAATGCACTCCGTAAGGAAAACGGCATCGCGGCCCTGACCACCAGCGACGAGCTCATGCAGGCGGCGCAGGTGCGAGCCGATGAAATGGCCGCCAGCGGCGCATATTCCCACACCCGGCCAGACGGTCGCAAATATGTTACCGTCACCGACTGTCAATATGTGGGCGAAAATATTCACTGCTTGGAGGAGTGGGCCCTGAAAGAAAAGAGCCTGCCAGAAACCGTCATGTGGGCATGGGCCGCTTCTGCGGGACATCTCAAAAACATGACCAATTCCCGTTACGGGAGCATTGGCGTGGGACTTGCCGAAGGCACGGATGAAAATGGAGCGGACTGTTGGTACTGTGTCCAGCTCTTTATGGATGCAGGGTGTTCCATCAGTTGGGTGGATCGCCCCGCAGCCAGGTAATAACAATTCAATATTATTTTGTAAAATGCGGACTGTTTTTACAGCCCGCATTTCTATTTCACCGAATGAGGAGGAATTTCCTTTGAAAAAGTTAAAGACACGATTCCTGTCGGCAATCTTGGCTTTGCTGACCTTGCTGACCCTGCTGCCCACTTCTGCTTTGGCAGCCTCCGGTAGCGGAACGGGTATCAAGCCCACCACAAACCCCAATCTCTGGTCTACCCGGCTGACCTCCACCGGTCAGCCTTATTCTTACCGTCCGCCCACGGCGGCAGGCAAGCAGCTCTACTGTATGGATCTTGGCTACTCTTATCGCTATGGGACAGCTTCTTTTCTCAACAGCTACACCTACAAAAGCGCCACCGGCGCGGACAGTGATGCCCTGTGGGATGCCGCTGTCGCAGGTACGGGGCTGGGTGAGATGGACGCCATTACCAAAGAGAATGTAAAGTGGATGATGACCTACATTGTCAACTACACGGGCGAGATCCCCGGCAGTCTGTTCATGGCCTTGCAGACCTACATCTGGGACAACCAGAGCGACAAATCCGCGGGCGGCGATACCTCCGGTGACATTGATGCCGGCGGCTTTGCCAACCGTGACACCTACGAGACTTACCTCGGCTATGTGGATTGGCTCTTGGCCCAGAAAGCCAAGGAAGACGCGGAATATCAACAGCAGATCGAAGACTACGCTGCCAAGGGTATCATCGCTGCTGTGATGGAAGATGAGTCAGCAAAATGGGCGGTCTATGCCAAATCCAGTGTGTCCGGCCGCCAGAGTTTTTTCGCGTACTATGCGCCCCGCAAATTGCAAGTCGGTAAGGTCCCTGCCCCGGAGGAACCGGATAATCCGCCTGCCGGTGATGCGGACATCACCCTCAAAAAAGTCATTGCAGGAACGAATACTGGTTTGAATGGTGCTGTGTTCAACATCTACCGGGACGGTCAGATCGTTGGCAGTGATGTGACCAAAAACGGCGGCATTATCGAGGTAAAGGATGTCACCAAGGGTCTGTGGACATTCGTGGAGGTGGAAGCTCCGGAGGGGTATGCTCTGGACCCCACCCCCCACAGCGTCTATGTCGATACCACCGATGGCGACAAGCAGTACACTGTTTCCGCCAGCAACAGTCCTCTGCCCAGCCTGAAAATCACCAAGGCAGATGCCCAGACCTTCGCCAAGGTCAAAGCGACCTTTCTGGTGGAGTCTCTGACCGGCAGCT
>UQUC01000010.1 GCA_900544105.1 uncultured Oscillibacter sp.
CTTGGGTTTCCCGCGCACACCCTTCCTTACCGTTGCGGAGAATTTACCACTTTATTGACAGCCTCAAGATCCTGCGTCCCAGCTTGGGACGCAGGATCTCCACATATATAGTTTCTACTTTTTTCGCAATTCCTGAATGATTTTCGCGATCATGTAGATCATATATCCCAAAAAGATGATCCCCGCAGGCACGATCACGAAAAACAGAAAAAACTTCCCAACAGTGTCATATAGGGCGGCTTCGACGATGCTTCCCATTCCGTTGTCCTCCTTTTCGCCGGATCTCAAAGCGTCAAAAGTGAGAAATCAGATGTTCCTGACCCGATTTGCTTTCATTCTTGAATCAATTTTACCACATGGCTTTTTCACAGTCAAAACGTTTTGGCATCAAACTGACAGTGTATCATGGAAAACCCGCCGGTCCGCTGCGTTGCAGCGAACCGGCGGGTTATTGCAATCATTCCCACTCAAGGTAGGTTTTTGAAATATACATATTTTGTGTAGCGTTTACGCTATGATTTGGCGTATTTTTCTCCTTATTCGCCGGTCTATTTCTGTGTCTCGCAAATAGTGTACTCAAAATGTACTCATACAGAAAATGGTTTACTCATATATATAGTTTTTTCATTTTCAATTAGTTGATTTTTCATGTCCATCCCTTTTAGTATAGATACATTATCAATCATGTTTTTGAGCATATTATCTAATTGTTTTATACTTTGCAACTTAACAGAAAAAGGGGCATCCGTTTCAAGTAAAATTTTATTTGATGGGATTTTTTGAATCAAATTAATCCCTGACTTTGTTTTTAGCATTTTGGGATTGATGGAAAAAAAACATCCCATGTCAACAGCATTCTGCATTTGGGCTATAGAACCAGTAAACCAATGTAAAATATATGTGTTTTTATTATCCATCCTTACCTGACTAAGAATTTTTAACACAGTTGCAACAGATTTTAATGAATGAATCGATACAACTTTGTTACCACATCGTTCACAACAAAGTAATACCCTCTTAAAGACATCTATTTGTTGCTCCTTATTAGTAATGTACTCCTTACCAAAATCAAGGCCAACCTCTCCGATGTAGCGGCACCGCTGCACTAACGACTCGAATAGCGCCAGATCATCATAACCACTTCCAACAAGCTGCGGATGTAATCCTAATGCAACATGAATATTCTTTACATCACCAAACATTTCTACTTCTTTTAAATATGCTCTTGGAGTAGTACCGACTGATAATATCCCAACATCTTCTTTTGCAATGGATTGAACAATGGATGTCATATTATCCATCAAATCCAAATGGCAATGTGAATCATAAATCATGTCGACACTCCTCATGATACAGCATATCCTGAATGAATGTATCCACTTCTAATAGCCCCCGTCTATATATTGACGCAAGTTCAGATAAGTATCCTTCATCTTGAGGCAGTGGACCTGATTTGTGAATTGATATTCTCTCTATATCCGGACATGTTTTAATATGTTTTATTGCATACTGAAATGATCTCAACTGAACTCCAATACCAGTTGCATTACTACTTTGCATGTGATGAATAGATGTTTCGGTATAGACTGTACTATCTCTACCAAAAGCTTTGTGCATTGCAGCTCTCCTTATAAGGCAAGGAACACAGTAACCGCAATGCTGAGGACTTAGTCCTTTCCAACGAGCTTTTCCTGGAGAAGAACATGAAAAGGATAATCCCATGGTTTTAAACAATACATCTTTATTTAAGCACTCATCGGCCATTTCACCTTTTGTTTTATTCCAGTATGGATTATAAATTGATAATTCCAAGCCTAAATTCTTAAGTAGATTGTTCCAGAGTTTTAAATAAAATGGATGTGTCGTTCTTGTGCTGAATGAACCGACTCGGGTTATTTCAAGAGGGACGTTTAATGCAATGAGCCCATTTTCTGGAATCATTAGCTCTTTAATATTCTTTGTACCTGTAATTGAAAAAAGAGCAAATCCAATAAACAAAAAGGAGCGGCTTCTGGTATTACTATCATTTCCGCCTTCTGGAATATAATTGTCCGGAAAGCTCATCCATAAATCAATTAAGGTGTGCTCAATTTCGGGATACTTTTCATTTAGAACATCAAGAATATTGGTTTGTGCATTTTTTGTTAGTCCCTCTCCAGCATGCCCAAACAACAGTGTATTTTCTTTCTGTTCCATAAGATTTATTGTACTAATAAGACTGTCCATCCCTCCAGAAAATAAGGAAGCTCTACTATATAATGCAGTCTTCTCTTCGGCTTTTTCATTTTGTTCGAACAACCAATTTCGTTTCACAAACTCAAATCCCCACAAATCTCCTGTGAGAAATTTTAACATTCGTTCTACAGTTGTTATCTGTTTATTCCATAAATCAACATCTGACACTGGAAGTTGAATTACTATTTCTCTTGTCCATGAATCCTGCCCATGAATAAGTCTTGCTATTCTCGTATCCGCCAAATAAACCATAGTTGCCAGAGTAAGTATATCGAAACCAAGCTCTGAAGGAAAGATGTTATGGCTACGCAGCAGGTTTTTTACATGTTCAAGACCATAATTGAGTTTGCCATGTAAGAGCATAGGAATATCCACAACAATAGCATCTTCAGTTTTACAGAATTTAAGTGATTCAATGTCATAGTCCGCTTTTAAATAATATTTACTCATTCATCATCACCTATCCCGGCCATAATCTCAAAGGTTGTTCGATATACTTCGTTTACAATATCTATCGACTGGTGCTGTGACAGATTATTCACATCGACCTTTAGATCTGAAACAGCGTCTGAAATTGCTCCTTTTACAAATTCTTTAATTTGCGCAACCAGTCTCTCTGCTACATCTATATCATCCGGAAGCATAATGATCTTATTACCGATATCATTTAATACTCGTCCACAAACAACATTAGCCATGCTCTTTTGAACAATAAGTAACATTTGTTCTGCAGTCAATTCTTCAAATGGAATTGATGCTATTTCAGGCGACTCTTCAATCGCTGTAATGTAGGCATTTCTGGCAATTCCTTCGTCCTGAGGTCCTCCATCCGGACAAACAAAATCTGCTATGGCAAGCAATGCGTCCGTTGCATTTCTCTTGGAAAGATTGTCAAGAGAAAGATAACGTTCAACAGCTTGAGCACCGCCGGAAGCAAAGATGCCAGTGACATTCAACAACCTTGCACTACTGTGTCTTGCTGCCCCCAAGCGTTGAGCGGCATTTTTACTTCCACCCATGGAATTCCGCACATAATTAGCTATGCTTTTCCGTGCCATACCGGTATCACGTCCGGCAGAATTTATATATCGTGTAAATTCTCCTCTCGGTTGCGTAAAGCGATTTGGTTCTCCAATTGGTATCGAAGAAGTTTCGTCCTTCTCTGTATTCTGTTGCTTTTCAACGTCTGGCTGATCTAACCATGATGGCACCAACGGAGTGTTCCCTTTTTGACCGGCATTATGGGATGATGTACCCACTTGTCTTTTTCCTCCTTATGTTTTTTAATACCCCCTGAACTACAGAATTTCCTTTCGTTTTCAGATCTTCAAGGTATTTATCTATAATATCATGTTCTGTACAGCCACTTGGAATCGCATTATTCCAACCATTAGTTACCCAGATGCCTACTTGTTCCTGGGGCAATCTAGTTATGAAATCTGCCAACTGTTTTCGAAGACAAGGTTTATGTTGTGCGAGTATTCTTAGCCCATCTATTCCATCTGGTTTGTTCTCAAAGTTTCCTTTTTCCATGATTTTTTGCTCAATAATTCCAAAAACCAATTCTGATTGCTGGTCATTAAGTGCTTTTATTTTTTCAATATGTTGAGTAACAACCATCTCTGATTTTAACAAAATATCGACAATCTCCGAGAGATCACTGGATTCTACTCGACCCGCAAAATAATCTATTTTTTCTTTACACGCATAGTAGTAAGGGCGCAAATCGATATCTTTAATCTCTGGGGCTAACAAAATCCAATCTTTAATTTCTTCTGGATCAAACCAATCTTCATTATGTTCTGAAATATCCGTCTTTGCTGTTTCAGAAGTTTCATTTTCAATACTATCTTTTACAACTTTTGCATCTTTCCAAACGCCATCACTTGTAAGATGCTCCGGTAACTGCTTGTAAAAGTTTGGAATATAGTACTCAGCCAACATCATTTTAGCCAGAATTGCCAAGTCAATTTCTGCTCCAAATCCTCTGTTTTTGGCAATTTCGAACCGAAGCAACAGCATATTTATAAACCGCTTTATTTTTCTTGGATTTCCGTCCGTATTATGTGATAATAAATGGCCGATTTGTGTTGCGATTAGAGTCTCATTTGACGCTTTTTCGTAGTCATCACCCAAAATCTTTTGCACGTCAGAAACAGTGAAGTATTGTACATTCCAAGGCTTTTGAATTCGAGCTATTCCTTCAGAGCACAAAGTTTGGTAGTTCAAATTACTCTCTGAAAGTACTGAACCAACCATAAGTAGCATTATGTAGTTACATGCTTCCACCTCTCCCAATGCTGGAATTCGGAAAGGAATTTGAATCAATTTCTCTAAATACTTATTAGAAAACTCAATTCCTACATTATACTTATTTTCATCCACAACATCAGGGAAATGCTTTTTGACCGCATACCGAATCATGCTTTCATCTGCTGCCACAACGAAAGCCGTTTCGCCTGTAAACATGAAAAGTCTTACCGCTTCTAAGGTGCTAATTGCTACATCTGGTAAACATCTATCCAAGTCGTCAATTAAAACTACTAGTTTCTTTATATTAGCTTTCTCGAGCAGCTTTTTGAAATTTTTCTGGAATTCTGTGAACTCTGTATTGCTTGATGTATCTTCTGTAATTTTAGAGTCTTTTAGATATCCGCCAATAGCATCTATTGCGTTTGTAATACCTTCTTCTGTTGATACAGTATTTTTCAGTATATCATGCACAGAGGAAAGAATTGCTATTGGGGCTGTACCTGTTGCAATCCCCAATGCTGTTTTTCCAGCAGTTTTGGCAACAGTCATCCAATTGATATTTTTCCAAAGTTTTTCTAAAACTCCTTTTGCGCTTTCATGAAGTTTCTCCTTGGCTGTCAACTCAGAAACTATCGCACTCATCAATGCAATTTTAGAGTCTTCAAAGCCTTGATGTTTCCATCCGTTAAATCGAATGCAACAGTATTTTTTTCCATCCGCAGGATCGGTTTGATTAAACTGATCTTCTATCATCTCAAGGATACTTGATTTTCCTGCCCCCCAATCCCCATGGATTCCAATTGAGATTGGTTGATTATTACTTTCTTTTATAAGATTAACAACCGTCGCAGCTATAGCCTTATTATTAAGCAAGTCAAATTTTGTTTCATTATCAGATAGAATCATTATCATACCTCCTGAAACATGATGTCCTACTACTCCACCCGTGCCTGTCCGTTCATCAGCATGGGCAGGAGCCAGTCACGGAGTTTTGTTAGTTCTTCATTCTCCCTCTCGCAGAGTTCAATTTTCTCTATTAGCTTATTTATCTGATGAAAAATCAAATCATTATTTGGCAATATAAAAGGGATATTCTCTACATCGCCTTTGGTAATAAATTTTACGATTGAACCATTAGAACCGTTTTTGAATGCTTGAATTTGATTTTTGGCGGAAATATACATTGCTCCATAGTAGACCTGATTTTCTGGAATCAACACATATGTCCGCTGATAGGCATTGAATTCACCCGAATAATGCTTAACATTGAAGTCACCATTTCCAGCAATTAAAACAGCTTGTCCTGAAAATGCTGGTGTATCACATAGGAGAGCTTCTTGAGAGCACGTGAAAAACTTATACTTTCCATTTGGAGAAGAAAAATTTGCATCTTCTTTTCCGGTTACAACGGTTGTGAGATTACCAATGTTTGTGACTCCCCACCCCTTTGGAATCTTCCGTTTAAGCTGCTCATTCCATTCCATTTCACCGCCGGAGGTGCGGTAAGGCTTTCCGTTCTCATCCGGGAAATCAAACTGCACAAACCAGTAATCATAGAGGGTCTTTGCCATTGTTTCTAACTCGGAGCATATTTTGTTATTAACATTGCATTTTTGCTCTAATGAATATAAATATCTTCCAATAATCCTCTGTTGATCTATGTTAGGAACCCAAACAGTAACATCATAAATTTTATCAGGAGATGTATTCCGTTGTTTAGTTCCAGATGCAGTTGCTTCAATTTGATCTCTAACCAGTTGTGTTGACAATAGGTAATGTAAAAAAAGTTTATCTGCTTTTTCTTCGTACGGAATTATTTTTCCTACACGTTGATTAAGAACAAATTGAAATCCCTCTGTTTTAGGAACAAATGCTGTGTTTCCAAAAAGACCCACCACTTGCTCTGTTAAAGGAATGATTAAATCATTTTCACAAAGAATAAATTCATGAGAAAATTCATCAGGATAATATGTGGCTTTTTCGGGAGAAAATTTAAAATTATTTGATTCGCTGAAATTTGCAAGTGTACACAATATATAGTTGCTGTGCGAAACATATTTTTCACTTTTAAACGCATATCCTTGTTTTATATAAAACAAGTCACCAAGTTTACATTTATTCATACTCCACCCGCCCCAACTGCTGCTTAATCTCATCCTCCAGCCGACAGCTCTCTGCAAACAGCTCGTCCAGTCGAGTGGTGAATCCGTTCATCTTCTCAGCAAATTCATCAGGAGTCAGCTCTACATACTCAATTTTGACCTCAAAATACTGACCGGCAGAGAAGGACAGCTTCTTTTCCTCAATCTCTTTGTAGCTGACTGCCACGCAGAAATCGTCAACTGCTTCGCCTGCATTGAAGGTATCAATAATCTTGTTGATTTCCTGCTGACTGAGCACCGTGCGCTGATTTTTACCGTCAACTTTCTCTTTTGTTCCCAGTTTGGAAGCGTCCATCAGGATCACTTGTCCATCTCGATTTTCTTTATCCAGAAAGATAATAGACACATTGGTGCCGGTGGTAGCAAAGATATTGGAGGGCATAGACACAACGCCACGCAGCATACGATTTTTCACGATATGCTCCCGAATCTTTTTGGGAATACCGGAACCGGCAGTCAAAAAGCCGGTAGGAACCACGATTGCAGCCTTGCCGTTTGTATCCATAGAATAGATGATGTGCTGTAAGAACATCAGGTACACTGCCATGCTGCTCTTGTCCTTATTGGGAATATTGGGCACACCAGCGAAGAAACGACTGCTATATTTTTCACCGGCTAAGGTTTCCCGATTGTCGCTGAAGTCCATGTTGAAGGGGGGATTGCTGACAATATACCGGAACTTGGCAAGCCCATTCTTCTGTGGGTTCAGGTGCCGAGGAGCAACCAGTGTATCGTCATGTACCACATTGCTGAGAGAGTGAACCAGATTGTTAAGAATCAGGTTCAAACGAAGGAACTCGTTGGACTTAGAAGAAATGTCCTGGGTGTAAATGGTGCAGTTGTCTTCACCAATCTGGTGAGCCAGAGCCAATACCAGCGTACCAGAACCAGCCGCCGGGTCATAGACGGTGGCATTCGTCACTTCACCCTGCACCATGATGCGGGCAATGATGTCAGCAATGGTGTGTGGGGTGTAGTATTCTGCATACTTACCGAAATCCTTGTTATAGTCCTTAATCAGATACTCAAAAATCTGGGAGAAGAAATCATATTTCTGCTCAAAAACTTCTGAAAAGTTAAACTCCACCAGCTTATTGATGATGGCACGGCAAAAGGGTGATTTCTTTGCAGTTTCAATGACATACTGGGATATTGGCTCAAAGAGCTTGATTTTTTCCTCGCTTCCGGTCTGGACGGAAAAGATGTCCAGGTTATAGTTTGCAATATCCACCAACGTATCATCAAAAAGCTCATGGAACGGGTACGGGGTTCCATCTGCTTTTTTCATGCTGTCGTCGTTTTGATGGTTGAATAGATAGGAAATATAGTGGGTCTTTTTCAGCTTCGCCACATTGCCGCCCAGCATCATGAGCATCATCTCATAGTCTTCATCCGGCATGGCAGTCAGTGCTGCCTCCACATTTTCTGCCTGGGCAATAGACGGTTCCACCTTGCTGGCCTCATAACCGAATTTATCACTCAGGTATTTATACAGAAACACCTGAGTGATGATTTTATATTCGCCCGGAGAACCACCCAAGCCAAAATTGGCACAGATGGCTTTCAGGTCATCAATCATCTGTTTTGTCTTTATGGTAATCGATTCAATCTGCATCATGCGGTATAATTCCTTTCGGCAAAATATTCAGTCGAAACACATTGGTCTATAAACTTCACCTGATTGAGAGTGGGTTTTACGCCACTCTTGCGACAGGATTGGATAATGGACGGCATGATCTCCTGAGAGAAAAACGCATGGTTGTCCATCATCCGTTGATTTTTCAATACTTTTTGGTCAACTACCGCTTTTACTCCCATAAGAACATCGAAAATCACAGAATCTGCTCCAATGGGTGGAGGACTTGCTTTCAATCGTTTATGGGTACGCATATATTTTGCATCATTGCCATACTTGGAGCACAGCATCTGATCCCGAAGGTTCTGCTGTGCAGCAGCTTTCCGAATCCGATCCAAGTCCTGAATGTGCTCTTTCATTTCGTCAGCGGTCAGTTCCTCTATGTTTTTCTTTTTGAAAATCCGCTTGAGTTCATCAAGCAGGGAAACATACTCTGGGTCTTTTGACGTTCCAGCTCACGACGGGTTTTCTCTAGAATGTCTTGGAACTGGTCGGCAATCACCATTTCGCCCTCAGACACTTTGCGGAAATGAAACTCAACCTGATCCAATGCGGTATTGAGCAGCTCGGTCATATCCTCACTTTTCTGCATATTCTGCTTGAGGTTGATAATGCTGATACGATTATTGACCTCGGTGAGCATAGCATGAAGGCGCTCCATAGAAAACTTCTTTGCAAGCTCATCGTAACCAAATAGTTTCATAATATTAAGCAGTTCCTTATAGGTATCCAATGCCTGACGCAGAGAAAGCAGCTCGCTCTTATCGTCCAGAGCGGTGATCTGCTGAGAAAACAGTTCTGCGTTGTTCGTTGCATATAGAAACAGCTTGTCCTGTATGCTCTTTAAGTCCTGCTCAATCTCCTCTTGCGATTTGAAAATGTTTCGGTATTTTTCAAATTCATCGCCAAGCTCAGACTGCAATTCTTCAAAGTATGCCTTGTTGGTTTTATCAAATTCGTTGCGGATGTCCGCAAAATCCACCACATAGCCATAGCGGAAGGTTTTATATGGACGATTCACACGAGTAAGGGTTTGCAACAGGTTATGCTCTCTGATCACACGACCGAGATACTGTTTTTTCAGTCGAGGCGCATCAAAGCCGGTCAATAGCATATTGTAAACCACCAGCAAGTCAATCTTGCCCTTTTTGAAGTCCTCCTGATAACCACGGCGGGTTTCTTTATCTTCCACATCACAGAGAATCAGCTCATGGGTCAGTTCCGGGTATTTATCCAGCTCTTCCTCAATTTTAACGGCTTGCGGAGAAGAATCACAAACAATCATACCGCCAATCGTACTGTCTCCCAATGCGATTCTGCTGTGCTTGAAATCTTCCACGATGTACTCCACCAGAGCTGACACATACTTCGGGTGTGCATACACATCCTTTTTGGATAGGGAGCCTTTCTCTGTTTCCAGCGATTCTAAAATGGATTGCATCTTGGTGCGATATTCTGTTTTAATGCCTTCCCGAATCAATTTCAGAGTGTAGCCATCGGCGATGGATCGATTGTAATAATATTTGTGAATGTACTCTCCAAATACGTCCTTCGTGTTATATCCGTCACCAATCAATGGCGTACCTGTTAATGCAATCATCACAGCATCACGGTCAGAAGCCATTAAGTTTGCCAGGAAGGAACCATTGGGCTTATAGCTTCGGTGCGCTTCATCCAAAAAATAAATGCGCTGCACATCTACATCATAATCGGATTTTCTGGCAACAGATTCCTCTGTAAATTTCTGAATATTTACAACGGTAATGCTGTCCTCACCAGAATTGTTGGAGGTTCCAATCGTTTTAATATTTTTGATAAAATCTTCCTTTGAATTGACCTTTTCAACATGAAGACCACGAGCAGCAAATTCCTCGCTGGCTTGCGTAAGCAAATCAAGCCGGTCAACAACAAAATAGAATTTTGCCACCTTGCCCTGACGCTGAAAATAATCACGGAGGTATCGGACATTATGAAAGGCAAGTGCAGTCTTTCCGCTGCCTTGGGTATGCCAAATGATACCATGCTTCACACCTGCATCCAGTTTCTTCTCAATAGCCAAGGTTGCAAAAAACTGAGGATAGCGCATAATATGTTTTTGCAGAGTTTTTATCCCATTCTTGTCTGTTCGCTCCACATAGGCAAACCCATATTTCAAAAACATATTGAAACGGGAGTGGGTGAACAAAGAAGTCAACATTCGATTGGTGGGTGTGTGTTCATCAATGTTAAGGGCATATTCCTCTGTTCCCTTGATTGTAACCAAGTTGTTGTCCATCAAAATGGTTTCTTCGATGTTGGAGTCAGCAGGGCGAACAGCGCTATGTATGGTAGGATCTTCTTCACGAAAACGGTTAAAGAACAGCTTCTCATAGCTGCTGGATGCATAGAACGCACCTTCGATTGGTTCCACATCGTTGTCATCGTACTCCATGTTGTTGGAGAACACCATAATCTGTGTGATGTTAGCAAACCGACGAAATACCTTTTTGGCAAACCGCTTGTTCATGCGAGTATGCTCTGCAATGATGCCATCACGGTTGTTTGGTTTCTTCACTTCAATGAATGCCAACGGCAAACCATTGACTAACAATGTAATATCCGGGCGAAACTCATCTTCACCATTTTGGTATGTCAGCTCTGTTACTACATGATATGAATTTCGTGATTCATCTTCCAAATCAATCAGCCGTAAACCATTGAATCCGCTGAGAAGAATTTTATAAAACGCACGTCCTAAATCATCTGTGTTGAGTTTGATTGCCAGCTCTTCAACCAACGAATCCACATCAGCTTCAGTCAGCGCCGTACCATTCAGGCGGTTGATGCTGTCACGCAGAATTCCCTTGAAAATATTTGTTTTAGGGCAATATGCTCCGGAGCAATCCTTTTGTTTTATATACTTGTATCCCAAACGGGTTAAATGGACCAACGCCGGAATCTTCACTCTGGAATTTTCATTGTGAATCACATGACTCGCCTCCCTCAACCAAAACGATCTCCATAATATCCCCAATATCACAATGCAATGCTGTGCAAATTTTCACCAAAGACTCGGTGGACACATTTTCGTTTCGTCCCAGCTTCGCAATTAAGGCTGGACTAATCCCGGCAGCTTGCTGTAAGTCCTTTTTCTTCATATCCAAATCAATCAATAATTTCCATAGCTTCTTGTAGCTTACTGCCATATTTGCCACCTTCCATGCAACAACTAAAGTTTATAATTCACCATTATTATACCAGAAATCTTTTTATTTATCAACAAAAATACACGATAATGAAGTTTTACTATTCGACTACCCAAAACAGAGTCATTAAAAAGAAAAATTAAACTTGGAAAAGACTATTATGTTTTCGTTACAAATTGGCAAGCAGTGTAAACCTGTACAGGTTTACTCATTTTCTCGAATTGTCCTTTGGGCCATTCTTCGCAAATTTGCTTGTTGGGGTGCCCCCCAATCCTCCAGAACATCATCTGCCGATGATGGCTACGCAGCTAGGCTGCTGACAATATCCGGAGAGAATATCTGTACTAAAATGTTGTGTGACGATGGTGACGGTTGTGACGATGAAACGGAGAGCTAGCCAGGGGCAATTTGTATCGTCACCATCGTCACCATCGTCACAACCGTCACATTTTGAGAAATATAATATTCCGCTGTGAGAAAATCTGCAAATTTGAAAACCAGGATTGCACTGAAAGCACACCAACGGCGGGCACAGCCAACATCATAGATGTTGTTCAATGGGGTTTGGGACTGCTGCACCAACAAGCAGTTTGTGATTATGGATAGCCACAAGCATTGCTTGCTACAATATTTTTGGCCCCAAGAACAGTGTTGCACTGATAATACTGTCAGCGGTTCAAACCTGATCTGTAATGAAGCGGTAATCAGCCTTATGTGGCATTACTTGAGCTAATCACGCTCGGTTACCAAGTTGCGAAATTATAAAAAACGATGTGTCCAAATTGAACACATCGTTTTCGTTGTTTCATTATATTATCTCATCTGCTTGTCCGGGGAAGGCAGCTCGTAAACATCTTTCATCTCACATACCACCTCCTACTGGACTATAAATCATTTCATATTTTACAATTTCCTCTGCACGATTGCGAATGCTGTTCATCGCTCCAACCCATGCCATTTGATTCTTTTCCTTGAGCTGTTCGGTAATGCACTCTCGCTCCTTCATCTGCTGAATAATCAGGGATAACCGGTTCTCAGCCTGCTCGTTGAGATCAGCAAGGTATGTCCAGAGTTTTCCTGTGAGAATCAAATCATTGAATATACCTGGATTTGTCATTCTCAGATACTCCCGATGGAGTCGCCCCCATCTTCCAATCGATCTGGTCTCGTCGGGCAAACTCAGCTCTGGCACATAGTAGTCACCCACCAACACATAATAGATGCCATTTTCGAAAATTCTTTTTTTCATATCTTCGCACACTCCTCTCCGGTTGTTTCGCTCATTACCAAGGTCAAGGTAATATTGCTTCCTGTCCGACTGCGATTATTTTCATACCGTATACCAAACTCCTGTATCAGTTTTCCAGCTTTGACATTGAGCTTCTTACTTAATGCATTGGGCTGAATGGTCACCTGCAGCGCCTCTGCAAGCTCCGTAGCACTGCCTTTCCATTGATGGGATTCTGCTGTTACAAGCTTAGCTACCGCTGCCAAAATAGGGTCTGGCGGCTCTTTCCACAACTGTCGTTCTGCCTTTTCAAAATTCCATTGCAGAGTCACTTCATCTCGTATCAGATGAATCTTCTGGTCTGGTTGGTCACGACCTACAATGTCCAGTGAAGCTTTATTATCGGTACGTTTCTCCTTCTGCATCAGAATGGCTCCATCAGCACACCCCAGCAATCCTGTAGTACCGGAAATCGTTTCAAAACTGTCTTCCGCAGGCTGCTTTCTGGTGTGATGAACAATCAGTACACACACTCCGTTCTGCTCTCCAAAAGCTTTCAGCCGACTGATAATCTCATAGTCACCAGCATAGCTGTAAGCTTCTCCTGACATCTCACGCACCTTCTGCAAGGTGTCCACAATTACCAGTCTGGTGTTGGGGTGTTCCCGAAGAAAGAAGGCTAACTGCTCATCCAATCCATTGCCAACCTGTTTGGCGCTTACAGCAAAGAAAAGTTCTCCTGCACTTTCCACGCCAAACATTCGGGCCATACGTTCCTGCAATCTCTGATAATCGTCCTCCAAAGCCAGATAGAGTACCGCTCCGGGTTGTTTGATCTCATACTCCCAGATAGACTGTCCGGTACTGACATGGTGGGCAAACTGCGCCACCAAGAAGGATTTTCCAATTTTGGGCGCTCCGGCAAGGATATATGCTCCTGTATAGAGCAGATTCTCAATTATAGGCATCCTGCTTCTATAAACCGTATCATACAGCTCCGTCAGCGATACAGTATGCAGATAATCCGGACTGTTCATCTGACGCATTTGCCGGAGCCAAGCTTCCATTTCAACGCTTTCATGGTTGCCATCCTGCTGATTATCTGCTAAAATGGTTTCGTTACATAGTGGTGACTGTCCTCCGTCTGCGCCAACAGACGGGATTAGGGCAGTCATCTTTTCTTTTTTCTCATCGGTCATATAACTCCTCCTTTTCCGCATTGGTAATCTGGATCAACTGCTCCATCAGTGCTCTGCATTCTAATAGCAAATCGACCGCTTCTTCTGGTACTTTTACTCCATTCAGAACATCTTTCAGCCGACGCACCTCCAGACTCAGCCGGTCGCTTTCAAATTTACCAACCCGGATACTGATGTGCTGTTCCAGCATGGAACGGATCATGAACTCATTTTTAGGAAATCCCGTTATCTTGATTCGCTCCTCCATCTGACGGTATTCCTCTGGTGTCAAGCGAAAACTTACTGTTTTGTTGCGTGCCCTGTTGTGGTCGTGATACCGACTCATTTTTCTTCCATCTCCTTTTTCCCGTTATGAAACTGATCCAGCTGCTCCGCCAAACGCTCCTGTTTGTTTGGGTACAGATGAGAATAGGTGTTCAGGGTAGTTTCAATATTCTCGTGTCCCAGGCGTTCAGCAATCTCCTTTGGAGAAACTCCCATCTCAATCAGAAGGCTGGTATGGCTATGTCGGAGTGAATGAATATGAATTTTTTTCATTCCGCTGAGCTTTATTCCTCGTTTCATCTCCTTTTCCAAAAAGGTCTTTGCCACCGGGATCACCCGATCCCCCGGCTGAGGATCATACAGGCTTTCCTTGTAGTCCAGGATATCCTCTGCCAGAAATTGCGGGATATTGACCTTCCGGTTGCTCTTGCGGGTCTTGGGTGGGGTGATGGCATCCTCTCCCTTGAGCCTCTGGTATGATTTGGTGATACTAATCACTCGTTTCTCCAGATCCACATCCCCGAAGGTTAGGGCCAGCAGTTCTCCGATACGGATTCCTGTCCAGAAAAGGATCTGAAAGGCCAACCAGGAGATCCGCTTGTCCATCAAACAGTCTGCAAAGCTTTGAAATTCTTCCTTTGTCCAGATTTCCATCTCCTCTGCCTTGGCTTTCCCCATACTGCCAGCTTTGCGGCAGGGATTCTCCTTCAGGTCGTAGTACCGGACGGCGTAGTTAAAGATGGTGGAGAGGTTGTTGTTGATGGTCTTGAGGTAGGTGGGTTTGTAGCCCTTTGCAATGAGACTGTTCTGCCATACCCGGACATCTGCGGCTGTGATATCGTTGATGCGCTTCTCTGCAAAGTAAGGGAGTATCTTGTCCCGGATAATATACTCCTTGTTTATCATGGTGTGCTGGCAGAGGTGGTGCCTGGCATCCTCCAGATACAACTCCACGAAATCCTTGAACTTCATGTCACAGCTTTGGTTCTGCTTCATAATGAAATCCCGGTACCACTCCTCCGCCTCCCGTTTGGTCTTGAACCCTCGCTTGGTGGACTTCCGGTTCTTGCCGGTCCAGTCCTTGTATCGGTACTGGATCAGCCACTTCCCGGTTTTGGGGTCTTTCTCTGTGGTCATCAGGCACTCACCCCCTCTCCCAGACCATAGCAGCGCTCTTCCAGGTACTTTCGGGGGATTCTGCCTGAGAAGGTCAGATACCCCTTCTGTGCCAGTTCATCATTCAGCCTGTGAATCACCTTGTAAGCGTGTCCCGTGGAGATGTTCAGTATCTCTGCCAGTTCCTTGGCTGTGATAAAGCTTTGTTCTTTCATCATGGTATCCTCCTTTTTACTTATTGTAGCTTAATCGCTACATTCATTATAACGTAGCGAATTCGCTACGTCAACCCTTTTTTGATAATTTTCAAAAATTTTGTAGCTTATTCGCTCTATCCGTGCTATACTAAATGAAAAAAGGGTTGAAAGGGGATTTTTAATGCTTACAATTGGTGATAAAATTAAATATTTTCGCAAACAGCGAGGTATGACGCAGGCGCAGTTGGCTGAATTGACTGGGATTCATCCTGTGTCCATCCGCAAATACGAAACAAACAAGATGCAGCCCCAGTCCCAGCAGCTTGAGCGAATTGCAGAAGCATTACGGGTCAACAGCGGCGCTCTCAGTAATTCCCATTCTGATATCATTCACATGGAAACCAAAGGCGATCTGATGGGCTTACTGATCCTGTGGCACAAGTCTGGCATCCTGTCCATTGAAGGTGAGCGTGGGGAAGATAACCTTCTGGACGCTGCCACCGTTCGGTTTCAGCCCAATACAGTTTTCGGGACTTATCTGGCACTCTCCTGCGACCAGGCAAAAAAAGAAGAGGTCATCCAATTGGATAACCTCAGTGTGGTATTACAGGATAAATCCATTTTACAGAATCTGCTCCGCTGGGAAAGTCTCTACAATGGCTATGTAATCATGTCCAAGAAATATGGAGACAGTGACAGCGAACCAACACTTGCTGCTCTCAATGAGCTGAGAGAAAATCTGGAGCTGATTGAAATGGAACTGCAAGGGAATACAGAAATGCTGATTTGATAGCAAGATGATAGCATTTATTCTCTGCATAAAAATCTAAATGTACTCAATCTGTACTCAAAAGACATGAAAAACCCCGGAAACCCGCATCAATACAGGCTTTCCGGGGTTGTAATTTTTATTCCCACTCGATAGTCGCGGGGGGCTTGGAGGTAATGTCATAGACGATGCGGTTGATGTGGGGCACCTCGTTGACGATACGGACAGAGACCCGGTCCAGCACATCGTAGGGGATCCGGGTCCAATCGGCGGTCATAAAGTCCGTGGTGGTGACGCTGCGGAGGGCCAGGGTATAATCATAGGTCCGGCCATCGCCCTGCACGCCTACGGAGCGCATATTGGTCAGCACTGCGAAATACTGGCTCATGGCGCTCTCCAGATGCGCCTTGGCGACCTCGTCCCGGAAGATAAAATCCGCCAGACGCAGAATATCCAGCTTTTCCTTCGTCACATCCCCCAGACAGCGGATGGCAAGGCCGGGGCCGGGGAAGGGCTGGCGCATCACCAGATACTCCGGCAGCCCCAACTCACGGCCCAACTGCCGCACCTCGTCCTTAAAGAGCATCCGCAGAGGCTCGATGATCTCCTTAAAATCCACATAATCCGGCAGACCACCCACATTGTGATGGCTCTTGATCACAGCTGCGTCCCCGGCGCCGGACTCGATCACATCCGGGTAAATCGTGCCTTGCGCCAGATAATCCACCTGGCCGATTTTTTTGGCTTCCGCCTCAAAAACCCGGATAAATTCCTCGCCAATGATCTTCCGCTTGCGCTCCGGCTCGCTGACACCGGCCAGCTTGCTCAAAAACAGCTCCTCCGCATTGACCCGGACGAAGTTGATGTCCCACTTTCTGAAGGCCTCCTCCACCTCGTCTCCCTCGTTGAGACGCATGAGGCCGTGGTCCACAAATACGCAGGTCAGTTGATTGCCTACGGCCTCCGCTATCAGCGCCGCCGCCACAGAGGAATCCACGCCGCCGGAGAGGGCCAGCAATACCTTGCCGTCCCCCACCTTTTCCCGGATCTGACGGATGGCAACATCCTTATAATCCCCCATGGTCCACTGCCCCTTTGCGCCGCAGACCTCATAGAGGAAGTTGCGGAGCATGGCGGTGCCGTAGGTGGTGTGATTCACCTCCGGGTGGAACTGGACGCCGTAAAAGCCCCGGCGCTCGTCACAAATGGCCACGTTGGGACAGGCGTCGGAATGGGCCACCAGTTCAAAGCCCTCCGGCACCTTCTCCATATAGTCGCCGTGGCTCATCCAGGTAACGCTCTCGGCAGGCAGGCCCTTGAACAGCTTGCAATCGGTGCGGAAATAGGTCTCCGTCTTGCCGTATTCCCGGGCGGAATCCGCCGTAGCCGCCGTCACCCGGCCGCCCAGATTGTGAGCGATGAGCTGACAGCCGTAGCAGATGCCCAGAATGGGGATCCCCAGCTTGAAGATCTCCGGGTCCGCCTGCGGGGACGCGGGATCGTACACACTATTTGGCCCGCCGGTAAAGATAATGCCGATGGGGGCCATCGCCTTGATCTCCGCCACCGGGGTGGTGTAAGGCTTGACCTCGCAGTATACGCTGCATTCCCGGACCCGTCGGGCGATGAGCTGATTATACTGACCTCCGAAATCGAGTACTAAAACGGTTTGTGATGCCATAGAGACCTCCTGAAAAATAATGATTCAGATATTGCGGCTTTATGCGTTTTCACGCTCCAGCGCCGCCTGGACAAAGCCCTTGAACAGCGGATGGGCATGGTTGGGGCGGGATTTGAATTCCGGGTGATACTGAACGCCCACAAAGAACGGCTGGTCCGTCAGCTCCACCGTCTCCACCAGCCGTCCATCGGGGGACAGCCCGGAGAGGACCAGTCCCGCGGATGTGAGTGTCTCCCGGTAGTCGTTGTTGAATTCGTAGCGGTGGCGGTGACGTTCAGTGATCTCCAGCGTGCCGTAGCACCGCTCCATGGTGGTGCCGGGCCGGATCACGCAGGGATAGGCCCCCAGCCGCAGCGTGCCGCCCTTATCGATCTCGTCGCTCTGTCCCGGCATGAAGTCGATGACCTTGTTTTCGCACAGTTCGTTGAACTCGCCGGAATCCGCATCGGCGATCCCGGCGGCGTGGCGGGCATATTCGATCACAGCGATCTGCATTCCCAGGCAGATGCCGAAATAGGGTACCCGATGCTCCCGGGCGTATTTCGCCGTCAGGATCATGCCGTTGATCCCCCGCTGGCCGAAGCCGCCGGGGACGATGATGCCGTCCAACGCACCCAAAACCGTCTCCGCATCGTTTTCCGTAATGGTCTCGGAGTCGATCCAGCGGATGTCCACCTCAGTTCCTAGGGCATAACCCGCATGGCGCAGCGCCTCTGCCACGGAGAGGTAGGCGTCATGAAGCTGGACGTATTTTCCAACCAGACCGATGGTCACATGTCTGTCCGTGCGCTTGATCCGCTCCACCATGCGTTCCCACTCCGTCAGCTCCGGAGCCGGAGCGTCGATGCCCAGCTCCCGGCAGACCACAGAGGAAAAGTTGGACTGCTCCAGCATCAGCGGTGCCTCATACAGGCAGGGAAGCGTGATGTTCTCAATAACGCAGTCAGGCTTTACATTGCAGAACATGGAGATCTTCTGGAAAATGGACGGTTCCAGCGGCTCGTCGCACCGGAGGACGATGAGGTTGGGATTGATCCCCATGCCCTGAAGCTCCTTGACAGAGTGCTGGGTGGGCTTTGACTTGTGCTCATCAGAGCCACGGAGGAAGGGTACCAACGTCACATGGATAAAGAGGCTGTTTTCCCGGCCCACCTCCAGAGAGATCTGCCGGACAGCCTCCAGGAAGGGCTGGGACTCAATATCGCCGATGGTGCCGCCGATCTCGGTGATGACCACGTCGGCGTCCGTTTGCTTACCCACCCGATAGACAAATTCCTTGATCTCATTGGTGATGTGGGGGATCACCTGTACGGTGGAGCCCAGATACTCCCCCCGGCGCTCCTTGTTCAGAACGTTCCAGTACACCTTGCCGGTGGTGAGGTTGGAGTATTTGTTCAGATCCTCGTCGATGAACCGCTCATAGTGACCCAGATCCAGATCCGTTTCCGCGCCGTCCTCGGTGACGTAGACCTCGCCGTGCTGATAGGGGCTCATGGTGCCGGGGTCCACATTGATGTAGGGGTCCAGCTTCTGAGCGGCTACCTTCAGCCCTCTTGTCTTTAAAAGGCGACCCAGAGACGCCGCGGTAATGCCCTTCCCCAACCCGGATACCACGCCGCCGGTCACAAAAATGTATTTCGTCATACGTCCTCCTCTGAAAATTTCACGTTCTGTCTACGCAGTCCCGCTTTGGCAGTTTTTATTTATAAGTCGACAAGATCTGCTCCGCCACGGCCCGCTTCGTCACGCAGCGATCCATCGCCTGCTTTTCGATGTATCGGTGTGCCTCCTGCTCCGTCATATTCAATTCCTCAATCAGCAGCCACTTGGCCCTGTTCACCAGGCGGATCTCCTCCATCTTTTCCTCAATGGTGGCATTCTTCTTTTCCAGCCCCCGCAAACGCTCCCGGGTACCGCACAGCAGCCGCAGGGATTGGGTAAACAGCTGGGTCGACATGGGCTTGGACAGCACCAGGACGCCCTGTGGCGTCAGCCGTCCGTCAATGTCCGGAAAATGCTCTGCCTTCACCAGCAGCAGTATCCCGGCGGCACTGTGCTGGCAGATGTCCTGCGCCAGTCGGGTGCCAAACTCATCCGGCAGCGGCGTGTTGATCACCACCAGATCGTAGCTGTTTTCCAGCAGCTCCCGGCGGGCGCCGGCGGCGTCCGTCAGCACCGTGACCGGCCAATAGAACCGCTCCGGCAGAAGACCCCGGACGGATTCATTGAATTTCGCGGAGGCGGACACCACCAGAACGCTGTACGCATGGCCAAGTTCCATCGTTGTCCCCCTCCTTTTCTATGTTTTTTGCCGTGTGCTTTCTGTTCGGTCAGGTATAGTATTGGATGATCGCCGCAGGAAGATGTTCTCTGATAAAATCGCTGGCGGCTGCCGCTGCCTTGGCCTCCGCCCAGGTCTCCGGCAGTCTGCGGTACCGGGCCCGGATCTCCTCCGGCGCCGTGTAAAGGTTCAGATCCGCCGCGGGCGGCAGCTGCATGTTGTGAGCAACGCCCTCCATTCCCGCCCGGATCAGCAGAACAAAGGCCAGATACGGGTTGCACAGCGGATCCGGAGACCGCAACTCCGCCCGCCGGTATTCCCCCTCCGCCGCCGGGACCCGGATGAGCTGAGAGCGGTTCTCAGCGGACCAGGAAAGATAGCCGGGCGCTTTCCAGCTTCCAAAACGGTGGTAGGATCCCTCCGTGGGGTTCAGGAACGCCGTCATTGCCTCCACATGGGCCAGCACCCCGGCAAGGACCTGGGGCATCACATCTCGCTTATCTTCGCTGACAACGGAGAAATTGATGTGCATTCCGTTGCCTGCCTTGTCTGCCAGAGGCTTGGGCCCGAAATCGGCATACAGCCCGTTCCGGGCCGCCACCGTATCCACAGCCGTCCGGAAGGTCACTGCGTTATCCGCCGCAGTGACCGGGTCCGCATAGCGGAAATCAATTTCATTCTGGCCGGGTCCCTCCTCATGGTGGGAGCTTTCCGGCCGGATGCCCATGCGCTCCAGCGTCAGGCAGACCTCCCGGCGGACATTCTCTCCCTTGTCTGCCGGGGCAATGTCCATGTAACCGGCATGGTCATAGGGAATTTTGGTGGGCTCGCCGTCCTCGTCCCGCCGGAACAGATAAAACTCCATCTCTGTTCCGAAGGCAAAGGTCAGCCCGGCCTTTTTTGCATCCTCTACCGTTTTCTTCAGCAGACTCCGGGCATCCGCTCCGATCACGGTGCCGTCCGGCTGGGTCACGGCGCAGAACATCCGCACCACCCGCCCATGTTCCGGCCGCCAGGGCAGCACGCAGAGAGTGGACGGGTCCGGGCGCAGCAGCAGATCAGAGTGGATCTCCCCACCGAAGCCAGGAATGGCGGAGCCGTCGATGGCGATACCGTACCGGAAGGCCCGGTCCAGTTCCTCCGGCATAATGGCGATATTTTTCTGGCAGCCCGCCGCATCGCAGAAGGCCATGCGGATAAACTTCACGTCCTCCTCCGCCGCATACTGCTTGATCTCCTCAACCGAATACTGCATATTGTCTCCGCCTTTCCGTTATGGTTTCCGTATGCATGCCCGGCGATCCAGGCCCCCTCATTTTTTGATGCAACTGTTATAGCACACCTTTTCATAAATTTACAATATGTAAAACAGAAAAAATCACGGTTTTCCGGGACTTATTCTCCGTCATGCTCACATATTGGGGCTACTGCTGCCGGTCTGGTCTCCTGTCCTGTTTTGCGCTCTGCGGCGATCCTTTTCAAACTGCCTGCCCGTTCAGGCCACGCTGCAACAAAAAGGGCGCCCACTTCCAACGGGAGCCGTGCTCCCTCTGAAAATGAACGCCTTTGCTCATTTTGTATTCAAAAAAGACCTGATTTAACAAATCAGCATTGATCGTACCATGTGCGTCCGCGCTTGTCAATCATTTTCCTGTCGACCACGGTGCAAAAAGGAGGGCCTTCGCCCTCCCTTTTGTCCTTGGCTACCTCTTATACCGTGCCGGTGACGATCAGCTCGCTGACGCCGGGGGTCACGGCCCACGCCCCGGTCACCGGGTCCTGGGTATACGTGGCCGCAGGGACGGTGATCTGCCCCGCTGTTGTAGCGAACAGGCCTGTGGTCCCGTCATAGGTGTACTGCGTACCGACAGTCCAGGGTGCGCCGTTGTAGGTCACCGTGAGACCGTTGAGAACCGGATCAAAGGTATCCCGGAGGATCACATCGTCCGTCGCGGTAACGGGAGTATTGCCGGTGTTCTGGATGGTAAAGGTGTAGGTGATCTGGCCGTTCTCCGCTACCACCGTGGGATTCAGCCCCTTGGTGATGGACAGTGTCGGGCTGCTCACCACGCCAACTGTCTCCTCCGCCGTCACAGGTGCGACCAGCCCGCCGCCGGTCACGGTGGCGGTGTTGACAACGCTGGACTCCGCTGCCAGCGGCGCGTAGCGGGTCACCTCCGTCTCGTAGATCACAAGGGCGCTGCCCCCGGCAGGGACCGTGATGCCGGTGACGGTCATAGGCGGTCCGGCGTTGACGGCCGGAGCGGCTTGCAGTGCGCCGTTCACATAGTACCGAACGCTGCCCGGCAAATAGGCCAGAGGATACAGGGTCGCTCCGCCAAAGGCGTAGCCGCCCAGGTTGTCGGAAATGGTCAGACCCGTCAGGGGCGTGACGCCGCTGTTGGTAAGGCTGACCACATACGTGACCGTCCCACCCGGCTCGTAATTCTCCCGCACCGCCGTTTTCGCGGCGGTCAGGACCTCCCTCAGCTCCCCGGTGACAATGTTGGAATTGACGGTGCCGCCGGTATAGGTGAGGGTCGCCATATTCTGAAAGGATGTGGGCATAAAACAAGCCTCCTTAAAATCGCTCAGATTCGCGCGTCTGCGCGTTCCATTCTATGCGCCGGAACAGCACGCGGTCCCCCGCCATTCTCTAAAAGCAATAAAAAAAACAGCCCACCTTTGGCACTTTCGGAAAAAATCTGGTTTTGCCGTGGGAAAGCGTTGATTTTTTTCGGGAACCGTGCTATCTTGATAACAAGCGAAATCGTTTTCTTGCGGATGTAGTTTTCGCACATCTGTTAACGGACACAGAAAAATCCGTTTGCGCTTTCGCCAACCTTTTCCCCGCAAACCATTTTCTATTTGTACGCTTATCCAAATAATGATCCTAAATATTCATAAGGAGGACGTTTTATGTTTGATCCGAAAACTGTTTCCCTGGGTATTGCTCCCATCGGCTGGTGCAATGACGATATGCCGGAGCTGGGTGCCGAGAACACCTTCCAGCAGACCGTCAGCGAGATGGCTCTGGCCGGCTTCACCGGCTGCGAGATCGGCAACAAGTATCCCACCGACCCTGCCGAGCTGAAGAAGGCTCTGGACCTGCGCGGTATGCGCATCGCCAGCCGCTGGTATTCTTCTTTCATCCTGACCCGCTCCATGGAGGAAGAGGAGAAGGACTTCATCGCCAACCTGGACTTCCTGGAGGCTGTCGGCGCAAACCACATCAACGTCTCCGAGCAGAGCTACTCCATCCAGGGCAAGGTGGACGTGCCCATCCTCACCGGCGGTCACAAGCACGTCATGAACGATGAGGAATGGGACCGCTTCTGCAAGGGTCTGAACCGTCTGGGCCAGATCGCTTCCGAGCGCGGCTTCAAGCTGTGCTTCCATCATCACATGGGCACCGTGGTCCAGACCAGCGAGGAGACCGACCGCATGATGTCCAACACCGATCCCCGGTATGTGTTCCTCTGCTATGATACCGGCCACTTCACCTTCGCCGGCGAGGACCCCCTGGCCATGCTGAAGAAGTATGTGGACCGCGTGGGCCATGTCCATCTGAAGGATATGCGTCTGCCCGTGGTGGAGGAAGCCCGCAAGAACAACTGGTCCTTCCTGCAGTCCGTCCGCAATGGCGCTTTCACCGTCCCCGGTGACGGCAACGTGGACTTCGATCCCGTGTTCAAGGTGCTCTCCGACGCCGGCTATCAGGGCTGGCTGCTGGTGGAGGCTGAGCAGGATCCCGCCAAGGCCAATCCTCTGGAATACGCTATCAAGGGCCGTACCTACATCCGGGAGCACACCGGTCTGTAAATCGCGCGATGGGAGGACTCCGGTCCTCCCCACCGCGTTTCCATACCACTTTTTGACATCAAACAGGAGATGTTTCCAATGACTTATTTCAATAAGAACAAGGAACTCAAGCGGGGCTACAACGCCTATATCGACGAATCCACCAACTATATGGGTACCCTGATGAACGTGGGCCTGCTGGTGATGGAGGACGGCGACACCTATACCTACGAAAGCGCCGACCGCGAGGTTGCCATCCTGCTTTTCGAGGGCAAGGTCACCTATGAATACGCCGGCAAGACCGTTGAGGCTGACCGCCCCAACTGCTTCCATCACGAAGCCTACTGCCTGCTGGCTCCCAAGGGCACCAAGATCACCCTGACGGCTCACAGCCACAGCGAGCTTTACATGCAGGACACCCTGAACGAGAAGGATTATGAGCCGGTCATGTACACCCCGGAGACCGTCCAGACCCAGCACGCCGGTTCCAAGGGCGAGCTGATGGGTGCTATGGAGCGTGAGATCAAGACCTTCTTCGACTATGACAACGCCCCCTTCTCCAACATGGTGCTGGGTGAGGTGCTGAACCGTCCCGGCAAGTGGTCCTCCTATCCTCCTCATCATCATCCCCAGCCGGAGGTCTATTTTTACCGTTTCGACTATCCTCACGGCTTCGGCGCCGGTTTTGCCAACGGCGATGTTTACAAGACCGAGCAGAACGGCTGCGCCGTCATCAACCATGGCTTCCACTCTCAGGTAGTGGCTCCTGGCTATGCCATGTGCTACGCCTGGGGTATCCGGCACCTGGAGGGCGATCCCTGGCTGAAGACCCGCATTGACGACAAAGAGCACGAGTGGCTGTGGAAGCCCGATGCCAATGACCACATCTATCCCAATCATTGATCGGAGGTAACAAAAGCATGAAAACTGTCCGCTTGACCATGGCGCAGGCTTTGGTCCGTTTTCTGGAAAATCAGTACATGGAGGTTGACGGTGCCCAGCACCGCTTCGTCCGCGGCGTGTTCATCATTCCCGGCCACGGCAACGTGGTGGGTCTCGGCCAGGCGCTGAGCCAGGAGGCCAAGCACCTGGAGATCTATCAGGGCAAGAACGAGCAGGGCATGGCCCAGGCCGCCGTTGCCTTCGCCAAGCAGATGAAGCGTAAGCAGATCTGCGTTGCCACCTCCTCCGTTGGCCCCGGCGCCGCCAACATGGTCACCGCCTGCGGCACCGCCACCGCCAACAACATCCCCCTGCTGGTGCTGCCCGGCGACACCTACGCCTGCCGTCAGCCCGACCCCGTTCTGCAGCAGGTGGAGCACACCAACTCCCTGGCCACCACCACCAACGACGCTTTCAAGGCTGTGTGCCGCTACTGGGACCGCGTTGTCCGTCCTGAGCAGCTGATGAGCGCTATGATCAACGCCTTCCGGGTGCTGACCGATCCCGCCAACACCGGCGCGGTCTGCGTTGCCATGCCCCAGGATGTTGAGGGTGAGGCTTATGATTATCCCGTGAGCTTCTTCGCCAAGCGCGTCTGGCGTTTGGAGCGCCGCCCTGCTACCGAGGCCGCTCTGACTGACGCTGCCGAGGCCATTCGCAAGGCCAAGCGTCCCATGATGATCTGCGGCGGCGGTGTCCGCTATTCCGAGGCGCACGCCGAGTTCCTGCACTTTGCCGAGACCTTCGGTATCCCCTACGGCGAGACCCAGGCGGGCAAGTCCGCTACCGACTGGCTGCACCCCCTGAACTTGGGCGGCGTGGGCACCACCGGCTGCTCCGCAGCCAACGAGATCGCCCGGAAGGCCGATCTGGTCATCGGCGTGGGCACCCGCTACACCGACTTCACCACCGCTTCCAAGTGGCTGTTCAAGGATACCTGCAAATTCGTCAACATCAACGTCTCTGAGTTCCAGAGCCTGAAGATGGAGGCTGTCCCCGTGGTGGCTGACGCCAAGGAAGCCCTGCCCCGTCTGGAAAAGCTGCTGGAGGGCTATCAGACCGCCTATAAGGATGAGGTCAAGGTCGCCAAGGAGAAGTGGATCGACGAGCTGAACCGCCTCGATCACATCACCTTCTCCGATAAGAAGAGCTGGAAGCCGGAGATCAATGACGCCAACGCCGATTCCGCCAAGCGCTTCGCACAGGACGTCAACGCCCAGCTGACCCAGACCTCCGCTCTGGGCGCCATCAATGCCATGATGAGCGAGGGCGACGTTGCCATTGGCGCCGCCGGCTCTCTGCCCGGCGATATGCAGCGGATGTGGCGTCCCACCGGCGTTGACACCTACAACATGGAGTACGGCTATTCCACCATGGGCTACGAGGTGGCCGGCGCTCTGGGCGTGAAGCTGGCCATCGGCGACAAGCACGAGGTCTATTCCTTCTGCGGTGATGGCAGCTTCAATATGCTCCACGGTGAGCTGATCACCGCCTGCCAGGAGCACAAGAAGATCAACATCTGCCTGTTTGACAACGCCTCCTTCGGCTGCATCAACAACCTGCAGGTTGGCCACGGCAACGTTACGCTGTGCACCGAGCTGCGCTATCGCAATAAGGATGGTCTGTTCGGCAACTTCATGAACATCGACTACGCTAAGGTGGCGGAGGCCTACGGCTGCAAGAGCTACACCGTCCGCACCATGGAAGAACTGGTGGCCGCTTTCGAGGATGCCAAGAAGGTAAAGAACGTCCCCGTCCTCTTCGACATTAAGGTCCTGCCCAAGACCATGACCGACGGCTATTCCTCCTGGTGGCGCGTGGGTGACACTGAGGTGTCCGAGCGCAAGGAGAACCTGGCGGCTTATGCCGACCTGCAGGCTCACCTGAAGGAAGTCCGGAAGTACTAAGATCATTTTTATTTACGAAAACCCATCCAAATTATAAAAAAGGAAGGTTATTAACATGGAAAAGGTATTGAAGATCGGCATTATCGGCTGCGGCGCTATCGGCAAGGATCACTGCCGCCGCATCATTGAGACTGTCCCCGGTGCTACCGTTGTGGCCGTGTCCGACTATGTGGCCGCCGCCGCTGACGACACCGCCGCCAAGTACGGCATCAAGTCCTACGGCAATGACTGCGACGGCATGATCAAGGACCCCGAGGTTGAGGCCGTGGTCATCACCTCCATCGACCCCACCCATCATGACTATGTCATGAAGACTCTGGCTGAGGAGAAGTGGTGCTTCTGCGAGAAGCCCCTGAGCCAGAACGCCGCTGACTGCGAGGACATCATCAAGCGCGAGCAGGAGATCGGCAAGCGTCTGGTGCAGGTGGGCTTCATGCGTCACTATGACCGCGGCTATGCCGAGATGAAGCGCATCATCGATTCCGGCGAGATCGGCAAGCCCCTGCTGATCAAGTGCTGCCACCGCAACGTTGCTCAGGGCCCGGGCTTCAAGACCGAGAACGGCGTCACCAACGTGGCCATCCACGAGCTGGACATCTGCCGCTGGCTGCTGGGCGACGAGTATGAGGACGTGCAGTGCGTCAAGGTCCGTCAGAGCTCCAACTCCAACAAGGGCTATGACAACCCCCAGGTCATGCTGATGCGCACCAAGAACGGCTGCTTCATCGACGTGGAGGTTCAGGTTGCTGACGGCTACGGCTATGACATCCAGTGCGAGGTCGTCTGCGAGAACGGCACCGTGAAGCTGCCCGATCCCTACGCTGTGGTCCGCCGCTCTCGTCCCGCCGGTTGGGACAGCGTCCAGCCCGCCGAGTCCATGCCCATCATGACCGACTGGAAGGAGCGCTTCATCGAGGCTTATGATATCGAGTTCTGCAAGTGGGTGGAGTCTGTCCACGCCGGCAAGCTCACCGGCCCCTCCTCCTGGGACGGCTATGTGGCCTGCGTGGCTGGCGACGCTCTGAACGCCTCCCGCGGCACCTCTCAGTTCATGAAGGTGGAGACCATGGAAAAGCCCGAGATGTACAAGTAATCTCACCCCATCCAATATAAAACACGGAGCCTGGCCAATGGTCAGGCTCCGTGTTTTATGCTTTTTCGCAAGTGCCGGAGTTTTCTCCGGCGCTTTTGCTTTTTCGATACAAACGCGGTTCAGCGTTCAGACAGCTTTCTCACTCCACCTCTAAGTGAACGGACTTATGAAACTGAGGCTCCACCAGGCCGGGGATCTCCACGGCGTCGGTAAAATACAGATTCTCGACGTACTCTTGCAGCAGGGACACCACATAGGGATGGGGCCGTTCGTCAGGCCGCCGGGCCGCCACCGTCACCACCGCCGTTTTGGGTTGGAGCTTTTCCAGCAGCTTCCGGGAGGTGGAATCGAAGGAGGCATGGTGGGGCACCTTCAGAATGTCACAAGGGGTCAGGTTCACGGTCTCCCACACATGGGCGTAGGCGTCGCCGCCCAGAACGATCTCCTTGCCGTGGTAATACAGCCGCTGGCGCAGAGAGCACACGTTCATGGATTTGGCCCAGCGCACCAGTTCATAACCGTTCCGCTCTCCGTTGAAAGCCGCGTCATAGATCTCCTTCTGCCGCCGGTACAGGGCCGGTTCGCCACAAAGGATATCCATTTTCAGGTCCGGCGTCAGCTGGAGGGAAATCGTTTCCGTCCCCGGCACCAATTCAAACTGCTTGATGCGGTCGGGGTGCCTTTGCAGCGCCTCGGTGTAGATCCGGAGGCAGCGAAGGGCGTTTCTCGCAGCCTTGGGCAAGTTGTTATCTGGATGGAAGGGGTCAAGTTCCGGGGCATTTTCTGGAGGCAGATAGGTGGTGTAAAACCGGTCGATGGTCACGGCATCCAGCACCCGGCTGAGACCACCGATGTGATCCCGGTGGAAATGCGTAGCCAGAGCCACGTCCAGATGGGTCACGCCCAGCTCCCGGAGAAAATCTCCCGCATAGATCCGCTGAGACCGGGGGTCCAACTCTCCCGGATGATCGTCCCGCACCAGACAGTCATGGCCAAAATCCACCATCAAGGCAAACTTCTGCTGCGTTCCCTCCATCTCCCGAATGAGAATACAGTCTCCGTTGCCTATGTTGATAAAGTCCAAAGCCAGCATACGCAGTCCCCCCCTATGTTGTTGTTACAAAGATACCATACCGCGTGAACGTTTACAACGAAAAGCGGTCCTTACGTCAGCCAAAATTTTCCTTTGGATTTTGACAGTTTCCACAAGAAACCCGCGGTGGGCATTTTGCCCGCCGCGGGTTCTCTGCATTTTGATCGGTTTCCCTCGAACAGTCACGCTTTTCCGTAAATGACCGTCTGCTGCCAGCCTCCGGCTCCTTCCTCCGTTCCGGTGTCTGGCAGGAGGTCCGTTTCCGGCTCCGCAGGCTCCTCAGCCGGTGTCTCCGGCGGTGTGGACACGGCCCGGTTCTCCACTGTGATCTTCCGTGCGGTGATCCACTGTGCACCATCATTCCAATAGACGGTGACGGTATCTCCTACGTTCAGCAGCGGGGCCTCCGGCACCTGGGCGGCGCTGACATACACGGAGAAGCCGCTCTCCCCCTCAAAGCGGAGGTAATAGACGCTGGTCCCCTCAATGACGGCGCTGCGGATCTCGGCGATGGTGCCCTTTGTCTCCTGAAGCGTCTGATCCTCTGTGGGCACCTCCGCATCGGCCCGGTCGATGATGCCGTTATTCAGCAGTGTTTTCCGGTAATTCTCCTCACACTGGGCCACGGTCTGCCCCGTCTCCACAATATTGTACTGTTGGACGTTCACCATGGCATACATCTTCACCAGACCGTCCTCGCCCTTCAAAGCCATGAAGTAGGTGGGCTGGTCGGCGATATTCAGCAACAGCGGGAAGGTGGCGGAATAGCGCATCTGCTGGACCTGGCTCTGGGCAGAGCTTTGGGCAGAGGTCTCCGTCGCACCGGCGCAGGGGTAGAACCGGGTCTCCTTGGTCCGCTGATTGGTGAGGATGAAGCCAATGTTGGACTGGTCGCTGGTAACGGAGGTCACGCCGGTGTACATATACACATCGTCGTTGATGGCGATATAGTTCCAGCCCGCCGTGGTCAATGTCACATCCCGCTGGCCGAAGTAGGCGTTCAGGAAGCCGTTGTGGAACTGGCCGTAGTAGTCATACTGGTCCATGATGATGTCGGAGGAGTACAGCCGGTCCACCCAGGTGGGCACGTCCTCGTAATACTGACTTTCGCCGCTGATGGCGTTCACCAGCACGGCGCCCTTCACGTCCGTGCCGCCGAAAAGTCCGATGCGCTTGACGATCCGGGAGCAGACCCAGTAGGGGGTGCCCTCCTCGTCGATCTCAAACACCGGCTCATCGAACATCATGGTGGGGTACTGGAACCGCAGGTGGCGGTAGAGGTTCCGGGAGAAGTGCTCTGCCGTGGTGTACTTCATGCCCTCGTCCAGCCGGACCACCTCCGCCTCCTGGGTCACCATGTCGATGACGATATAGGCAGGCAGGCCGTTGGAGCGGTTGGTGAACCACTTGATGAGGTCTCCGTAGGCAAGGCTCGTGACCCGCACGGGGCGGCCCTTGTAGTTGATCTGGGTGTAGTTGGGCAAGATCTCAAACTGAGACACCATATCCGCCAGCTCGCCCAGCTTCCGGCTGCCTAACCGGGCAGCGGAATCGCTGTCCAGCATGGGGATCTGGTCATAGCGGATTTCCTCCACCTCCGTGACGAAGTCACCGGTGGTCAGGGGCAGCAGCTTGCTGTAAGCCCCGGCCCGCAACACCACCCATGATGTGAGGGAGCCGATGGCGATGGCAGCGATCATGGCGATCACCACGAAGAAGGGTATGGTGCACTGCTTTTTCACAAAGCCGAGATACCCTCTCGCGCCGGTGCCCTGGAACCCGGAGGTCAAAACGGCACAACCGCAATACACGGCGCACAGCAGAAACACGAAGAAATAAAATTCCTCCGCATGGGGGTTCAGGGCAGGCAACTCCACATAGAAGTACACCAGCCCCACCAGGGCTGTCACGGCAATATTGATAAGGGTCCGGGTCACGGGAGTGCCGATGGGCTTCCGGGGCTTACGCTCCCGCTGAGGGCGCTCGCCCCCCTGTCCGAAATCTCCGGGGTTGAAGCCGCCGAAATTGAAGGTAAAGGGCATAGGGTTTGCCTTCCTTTCCAAAAGTTGTCAAAGCTGATATGAATTTATCATACCGGAAAAGTATGAACAAATCAAGGCCGCCCGCCGGCGTTGGCCAAAAGGTCCCTCCGCCGCCGAACGCGGCAGAGGGATCTTGATTTTGCCTGTGGATTTGACGGGAAGGGCCATTACTTGGTGACGACCAGCTTGTCATCCTCCACAGCCAGCTTGGCAGTATCGCCGGTCTTGAGGGTGCCGTCCAGCATCTTTTCGGCCACGGCGTCCTCCACCTTGCTCTGGATGGCCCGGCGCAGGGGACGGGCACCGTACTTGGGGTCGAAGCCCTCCTTGGCCAGTTCCTTCACCGCCTCGTCGGAAGCGTCCAGATGGATGTCCATGGTCTCCATACGGTCCGCCACGGTCTTGAGCATCCGGCGGGCAACCTCCTCAATGTTCTGCTCAGTCAGAGCACGGAACACGATGATATCGTCGATCCGGTTCAGGAACTCCGGGCGGAAGGTCTGGCGCAGCTCCGCCAGAACGGTCTCCTTGGCCTGTGCATAGGCTGCGTCGGCATCCGCCTCGGCCTTCTTATCGTCCGCGTCGAAGCCCAGCTTCGCACCGGCGGCGGTCAGCGCCTTGGCGCCGATGTTGCTGGTCATGACGATGACGGTGTTCTTGAAGTCTACGGTGCGGCCCTGAGAGTCGGTGATCCGGCCATCGTCCAAAATCTGAAGCATGATGTTCCAGACGTCCTCGTGGGCCTTTTCGATCTCGTCGAACAGCACCACAGAGTAGGGCTTACGGCGCACCTTCTCCGTCAGCTGGCCGCCCTCATCGTGGCCCACATAGCCGGGAGGGGAACCAATCAGGCGGGATACTGTATGCCGCTCCATGTATTCGGACATATCGATCCGGATCATGGCGTTCTCGTCACCGAACATGGCTTCTGCCAGAGACTTGCACAGTTCCGTCTTGCCAACGCCGGTGGGACCCAGGAACAGGAAGCTGCCAATGGGACGCTTGGGGTCCTTCAGACCCACACGGCCACGGCGGATGGCCCGGGCCACGGCTTTCACAGCCTCGTCCTGACCCACCACACGCTTATGAAGGATATCCTCCATGTGCAGCAAGCGCTGGCCCTCGTCCTCTGTCAGACGAGTCACAGGGATACCGGTCCAACCAGACACCACAGCGGCGATGTCCTCCGCGTTGACGTCCCGGTGCTCCTGATTATTCTTGCGGCGCTTGTCACGCTCGATCTCCACCTGCTCCTTGTAGTCCTTCTCGATGTCCCGCAGCTGGGCGGCCTTCTCAAAGTCCTGGGCGTTGATGGCGGCGTCCTTGTCCTTGGACAGGGCGTTGATCTTCTCCTCCAGGCTCTTCAGCTCCTCGGAGGGCTCCTCCTGCTCCATCCGCACCCGGCTGGCGGCCTCGTCCATCAGGTCGATGGCCTTGTCGGGCAGGAACCGGTCGTTGATATACCGGGTGGACAGCTCCACGGCGGCCTTCAATGCTTCGTCGGTGATGTGCAGTTTGTGGTGCTGCTCATACTTCTCCCGCAGGCCCTTCAGGATCTCCAGCGTAGCCTCCTGACTGGGCTCGCCCACCGTCACCGGCTGGAACCGGCGCTCCAGAGCGGCATCCTTTTCGATATACTTGCGGTATTCGTTCAGAGTGGTGGCGCCGATGATCTGGATCTCACCGCGGCCCAGCGCGGGCTTGATGATATTGGCGGCGTCCACAGCGCCCTCGGCGGAGCCGGCGCCCACGATGGTGTGCAGCTCATCGATGAAGAGGATGATGTTGCCGTTCTTCTGAACCTCCTGCATCACCTTCTTGATACGCTCCTCAAATTCGCCCCGGTACTTGGTGCCGGCCACCATGCCGGAAAGGTCCAGAGACAGGAGCTTCTTATCCAGCAGATTTTCCGGCACATCGCCCATGGCGATCTTCCGGGCCAGGCCCTCGGCGATGGCAGTCTTGCCCACGCCGGGCTCACCGATCAGGCAGGGGTTGTTCTTGGTGCGGCGGGACAGGATCTGGATGACCCGCTGGATCTCGTCATCACGGCCGATAACAGGGTCCAGCTTGCCGGTCCGGGCATCCGCCGTCAGATCACGGGTGAACTCTGCCAGCGTCTTGCCGCCCTTGCTGTCCTCCTTGGCGGAACCGGCAGCCGGAGTACGGCTGTCGCCACTCTGGGCCGCTCTGGGCGCGGCAGTGAGCTTCTTCATCAGCGCGGTATAGAGCTGACGGGCGTCCACACCGGCAGACCGCAGAATACGGACTGCCATGTTGTTGCCCTCCCGCAGGATACCGGCCAGCAGATGCTCGGTGCCGATGTAGGCATAGCCGCCCCGGATGGAATCCTCCATGGCGATCTCCACAACGTGCTTGGCGCGAGGGGTCAGACCCTGAGCGGGATTGCCGCCGGGAAGTCCGGCGCCGACGCTTTTCCGAACCATTTCCGTCAGCAGGTCATCGGTCAGGCCCGCCTCCGTCAGGACGGTGTGGGCCATGCCCTCGTCCTCACGCATCAGGCCCAGCAGCAGGTGCTCCGTCCCCACATAGCCGTGACCCAATTCGCCTGCGGCCTCTTGTGCCAACCGCAGGGCTTCCTCCGCAGTGGGAGTAAATTTATTTTCATTCATAGTTCAATACCTCTTTTATTCTGGGGTGTGCGTTTTGTTTGAACGCGCCTGTTAAGCGCTTTCCTTGCTGTCCTTTCCGGACTCCTTGGCCTCCTTGTGGGCCTCCTCCAGCTTGTGGATCTCGTCCCGCAGCTGGGCGGCCCGCTCGAAGTTCTCCTCGTGGATGGCCTTCTTCTGCTCCAGCTTCAACGCATTCAGCTGACGCAGATAGGAGAACCGGCTCTGTTCCTCATGGCTCATGAGGTCATCCTTCTTCTCCTCCTTTACCTCCTGCACCGGCGCTGCGCCGATGGCGGGCATGGCATCGAAGAAATCATCGAAGGGGCTTTCCAGCATCCGGTTCATCCGACCCAGCAGGGAGGGCATGGGGCTGAAGAAATCTCCGAAGAAATCATCATTGCCAAAGAAGCTGTCCCGCATGGACGGCCGCCGGTTAAAGAGCTTCTGGGTATACCCCAGCTTTTCCGCGCAGGCCTGGCAGAGATGATGTTCTTCTGTTCTTCCGTTGATGCTGCTGCGATATACAAAGCTAACTTCATTCTTTCCGCAATTCTCACATTTCATAATGCATTCCTCCATAAACTGTATATAAATTTTTTCTTAACTGTGTTGCGTGCCCTTCTTCAGGTGTTCAAACCTGAAGGATCAGCACCTGTCGCAGGATATCCGCCCGGACAGCGTCCCGGCTCTCCCGGGGCACCCGGCTCAGGGCCTTATCGCCCACGGCGGTAAGGATCGTCTGACCCATGTCCCGCTCCAACGCGCCGGACTGCACCAGATTGCTGAGGATGGCTCTGGCCGAAGCCAGATCCACGCTGTTGCCCAGACTGTTGATGACGTGCATCATCAGCGTCTGCCGGTCCACCTGCACCCGGGTGATGCGGATATATCCGTTGCCACCGCGCCGGCTCTCCACGATGTAGCCCCGCTCCGGTGAAAACCGGGTGGACATCACATAGTTGATCTGGCTGGGTACACAGTTGAACCGCTGGGCCAGCTCGCTGCGCTGGACCTCCAGCACACCGTCCTCCGCCGTATCCAAGCTATCCTGCAAAAAGCTGGCGATCAAATCTGAAATCCCCATGGGGACATCTCCTTTCTCGTCTCCGTCTTTTGACTTTGACTATCTTTAACCTTTGTTTGATTGTAGTATAGCACGATCTTTTCCAATGTCAATAGCTATTTTTGACTTTCTTTGACTATTTGTGTAAACAGTTTGTGAACGCTCATTTCCCCCATAGTTCGCACATGTAGTTCAATATCTCTAACCGCCGAAAGGCCCTGCTTTTTCCAATTTTTTTCCGGTTTTTGTGACATTTTCACAGTTTTCTTTTTCCTTGGTAAGAATTTAACAAATCACCCTTGCTTTTTAGAAATTGTATGATACAATGAAGGCACATTCTAATGGAGGTGTGTACACATGGCTTATAAGATTACTTCTGCTTGCGTCAGCTGCGGTTCCTGCGCAGACGTTTGCCCCGCCGGCGCTATCAGCCAGGGCGACGATCAGTACGTGATCGATTCTGCCGCTTGCCTGGACTGCGGTTCTTGCAGCGACACCTGCCCCAACGGCGCCATCGTCCCCGAGGAATAATTCTTAAAGGGATACATAAAACCGTCTCAGGCCCGATCCTGAGACGGTTTTTTTGTTTGCCGCCGGGACTTGCGGAGAAAGCGGTTCCCCTATATAATAGAAGCGTCCAATGGGAGGTGACGGCGTGGAGCACTGGGAATACCTGAAGCCGGATGGATTGCGGTTCGTCTGGGATGACATACTGTTTCGCCCTGGCACGGATTCCTTTCTGCTGTCCTCCCTGCCGAAGCTCTCCGCCGGGCTGCGAGTCTGCGACCTGGGCTGCGGCACCGGCCTGCTGGGGCTGCTGCTCCTACAAAGGCAGTCGGAACTGACCGTCACCGGAGTCGATATTCAACCGGCAGCTGTGGCGCTGGCAGAGCGGGCCGCCGCCGAAAACCGCCTGACGGACCGGCTCACATTTCAGTGTATCGACCTCCGGCAGGTGCGGCAGCACTTTTCCACCGGCTCCTTTGATCTGGTGGTCTGCAATCCGCCCTATTACCCGCCCGCCAGTGGAAAAGTCTCTGCGGACAACGCCCGCCGCACTGCCCGCTCCGAAACGGAGGCGAGTTTGGCGGACATCTGTGCCGCCGCGTCCTATCTGCTGCGGTGGGGCGGCAAATTCTGTCTGGTCCACAAGCCGGAACGATTGGTGGATACGACCTGCGCCCTGCGCGAGGCGGGCATGGAACCCAAGCGGCTGCGCTTCGTCCAGAATCGACCGGACACGGCCCCTTCCCTCTTTTTGATAGAGGGCTGTCGGGGTGGTAAGCCGGGGATGGACATTCAACCGCCCCTTCTTTTGCAAACGGATACCGGCGCTCCCACCAGGGAGCTGAACGCCATTTACTTTCGAGATCAGGAGGTCTGACCATGGCAGGCATTTTATATCTGGTAGCTACGCCCATCGGCAATCTGGGGGATTTCACTCCCCGGGCGGTGGAAACGCTGGAAAACGCGGACTTCATCGCCGCGGAGGACACCCGTGTGTCTATGAAACTTTTAAATCATTTCGGCGTGAAAAAGCCTTTGATCAGCTATCACGAACACAATCACGTCACCGCCGGGCAGAGCGTTCTGAATCGGCTGTTGGCCGGGGAATCCTGCGCTCTGATGACAGACGCCGGCACCCCTGCCATCTCCGATCCCGGCGAGGATCTGGTGCGGCTGTGCGCAGAAAACGGCGTGGAGGTCCGGGCCATTCCCGGCTGCTGCGCCGCCGTCAACGCCTTGGCTGTCAGCGGTCTGCCCACAGGACGCTTCACCTTTGAAGGATTCCTCACTGTCAGCAAAAAAAGCCGCCGGGAGCACCTGAATTCCTTAAGGGACGAGACCCGGACCATGATCTTCCACGAAGCCCCTCACAAACTCCGTACTACACTGAACGACCTGACGGACGCCTTCGGCCCGGACCGCCGGATCTCCCTGTGCCGGGAGCTGACCAAGCTCCACGAGGAGGTCCTGCGTTTCACTCTGGCCGAAGCCGTGGCCTATTACGAGGAAAATGCCCCCAAAGGTGAATACGTCCTTGTGGTGGCCGGAGCCGCCCCCAAAACCGGCGCCGTGGTGACGCTGGAGGATGGCGTAGCACAGGTCCTCGCTCTGAAGGAACAGGGGATGCGGCTGAAGGACGCTGCCAAGGAGGTAGCGGAACACACCGGTCTTTCCAAGAATGAGCTATACGCCGCCGCCTTGGAGCGGTAAGTGTGAAAAAACACCCGGCGCGGATGATCCGCGCCGGGCGTGCTTCATTTTGTGAAGTGCTGGTGGTTGAAAATGTGGTCTGAGCAGAAGCAGTGGTAGCCCTGACACTTGGAGCAGTACCTGAACTCCAGCTCCGGGTGGTCGGCGTCTGTGCGGCCGCAGACTTCGCACTTGTGGCGGTAACCCCGCTCCGCCTCCGCCTTCTTCTGCTGCCGGACAGCGGACTTGAATTGAATGGTCTGTCTGGACCGCTGGCGGCTCTGGATCCCCAAAATACTCTTGATATCCTCCCAGAAGAAGATCACGAAGTTCAAAATTGCCACCACTGCGGCCAGAGCGCTGGCGTAGGCACCGTACCGCACAGATCGAGCGATGTTCCACGCCATCAAAGCGATATCCGCCCAGGCCAGCCACTTGGCCTTCAGAGGAATCACCCCATAAAACCAGACCTGCGCATCGGGATACATGACCGCAAAGGCCAGGAACATAGTCAGATTGATGTAGTAGGCATCGGACAGACTCCAGCCGTAATACCCCGTAGCCAGCGAGAGGATCACCGTGGACAGTACGCTGAACAGCATACCGCTGAGATAGTACAGGGTGAACTTGGCGGTGCCCCACTCCCGTTCCAGCGTTCCCCCCACGAAGTAGCAGAAGGACAGCATAATAAACAGCGATATGGGGCGATAGGTAAAGGGCAGCAGCACAAAGGTCACCAACCGCCACACCTCGCCATGAAGCACATGGTAGAGGTCAAATTCCAAAAAGCTCAGGGCCGCTGCCCCGGCGAACAGCGTCAGGATGTACGTCACCGCATTGGCGATAACAATGTAGAGCATCAGGTTCGGTATGCCGAAATGAGGATGGCTGTACGCAAACCGGTCGATCCATTGGTTCAGTTTCTTCAAAATGGGTCCTCCTGTCATTCGTTCAGGTATCCCGGCGGTCCAGATCCACCGGACAGATGGCATTATTATAACCGTTCCCTGCGGAAAAGTCATCTTTAAATTGTGAACGTTTTCCATCTGATAAATTTTTATAAAAAGATTCTCCGTTTTCGGTTGACAAACCACCCTGATCTATGGTAAACTAACTAAGCGTTTGAGAGCCGGAGAACTCCTCTGCCGATGGAGAGATGTCCGAGTGGTTTAAGGAACCGGTCTTGAAAACCGGCGAGGCGCAAGTCTCCGTGGGTTCGAATCCCACTCTCTCCGCCAATTTTATAAAACACCATCGACCTGCGGAAGTACCCAAGAGGCCGAAGGGGCTCCCCTGCTAAGGGAGTAGGCTGGATAAAACCGGCGCGAGGGTTCAAATCCCTCCTTCCGCGCCATAAGGTGGCAACAATTTGGATATTTTAAGCGCAACGCTTAGAATGCCAAAGGGTTGCCGCCTTTTTTTATTTCAAATTCCGCACTCAGAAAAAAAGATATTTTCGCGTTATTTTGGTAACCGGAGAGATTTGAACTCCCCCTTTCACAGATTCAAAGGCAAAAACCTGAGAAGTGCCCTTTTTGCGGGCACAAAATAGAACGATCTTTTCTCAAAATTTTATACGATCTTTCGGGCGTCTGTTTGTTGGTTTCGTCGAAGCCATCAAAAAGGCGCCCTTTTTCATTTCACAACTTAATCCGTCAACCGGCCGGAGCATTTCAGGATGCTCCGGCTTATTTTTTTGCTTACGAGGAGGACTCCAAAATGAATCATCAAAACGAACCCGCACAGCTCCGCTTCCTTGAGGAAACCGCCAATCAGTTGCGGCAGAACGGCTTCACGGTGGAACCAATCGAAGATCACCACCTGCCCGTCAGCATTGAAAAAGGGCGCCTCTGCCGTATCTCCGGCAAGGGCAGCGTATTGTACCGGCAAGAAAACGTAGACAATATCAGGGCACAGGACGCTTTGCAGACGGTGATTGACACCGTCAAAATGACTTCGGAATACATGGCGATTCTGGAAACCGCACCGCGGCTCAAAGCCAGCGGACTGGATGGCGACTACCGCGTCCTCGCGGACTTTGGTGACGCGGTGCTGGCGGGCCACCCCACCGAGCGCGGTGTCCAATTCGTGACTTGGGAGTGGGACTTCGACCGGGAGGGCGTCCATCACGGACATTATTTCCAGGATGACTATGATGCCGCCAAGCGGGATTTCGCCACACGCAGCGGGCTTGTTCAAAAAGGCGCCCTTTTTGAACCGGAGCAGCTTGCGGAGATCTACCGCGCGCTGGCGTTCGTCCGCAAGCAGGACGAAACCCTTTCGTGTGGACGGGATCGGGAACTGGCGGAGCTGATGGAGCAGGTCGGCGGGCTGCTGCCCACGGATGCTCTGCGGCAGCGGGACGCACCGGAACAGAGCGGCATGACAATGAAATAAGTATCCACGCAGGCCGGACAGAAATGTCCGGCATTTTTTATTTTAACAGGAGGAAAAATGATGGAAATTTACGGCACGATCCACTTCAAACTCATTCTTCCGCACTTCCCCGGCTTTCAGCAGGAGCCGCTGCCAGCGCCTGTTTGCAGCCGTTCGCCGGAGTGTGACGGATGCCCCTACCCCCGCCACGGCTCTCTCTGCTGGGGCGCGGACGGAACCTGCCTGCGGACCAGAATGAACAAAATCAACGGATCGGAGGAAAAAAATGATGTTTCAAGCAATTTTGAGTAATCCCAGCCACCCGGAATACGGCGTGGCGACCATCCCGTTCCCCATCCCCCGCGACCAGTACGCGCACTGCATGGAGCTGTTGGCGGCGATGGAGAACGGCGACGCGGTCAAGGCGGACTGTAAGGTGGAGAAGATCGACAGTTTCTACACTGTCCTGAAACGAGCGGAAATGCTCGCGGTCAATGTGGAGGAGCTGAACTACCTCGCCAAACGGCTGGAAAGCTTCGACAGCGGCGAGGCCGCGCAGTTTCAGGCCATGGCCCACAAGCTGGAGCTTTTTGAGCTGAAGGATCTCATCAACCTGACCTTCTGCTGCCAGCAGGCCACGGTCATTACAGACTTTTCCGACCTCGCCGCTGTTGGCCGTGACCACTACATGAACCTGCACGGCGGCAGCGCCAAAACAGAGGAATTGGACGCGCTGGACGGCGAGGAAACCGCTCGGCGGCTCATCGAAAGCGGCGGCGGCACGATCACGCCCTACGGCGTGGTCTACGACAACGGCATGAAACTGGAACAGGTCTACGACGGCCGGTTCTTCCCCTGCTATTACTATGGGCCGGATGTCATCACCGTTGCGGTGACCTCCAAAGTCGAGTCGGAGGACACGGAACACATCACATGGCTGTTCCTCCCCATGGTGCAGGAGGAGATCGACCGCGCCCTTCTTCGCGGGGGCATCACAGATCCCGTCGATGTCCGCCTGCGGCTGGAGGACAGCCAATTCCCCAACGAGGTGGATGTGCTGCTGGATATGGAGTGTGAAAACCTTTCTGACCTTAACGCATTGGCACAGGCCGCGGATAGCCTTTCCGATAGCGACATGAATAAGCTGGGGGCCGTGGTCATGCTGGCAGAGCCAAAGTCCGCGGCACAGATCAAAAACCTTGCGGAAAGCCTTGACCTATTTGACTTCGCCCCCGACGCGCACTCTCCCGCCGAGTACGGCAAGTACATGATCCAGCAGTCCGGTCATTTCGACTATGACGAAAATCTCGACGCTTTTTATGACTATGAAAAGTACGGCACGGAGCGCATGAACGCGGAGGACGGGATGTTCACCGACCGGGGTTACATCGCATACAAGGGCTATTACAACATGGAGGAAGTGATGAACGGCAGCCAGAGCAGCCACATGGAGATGGGAGGGCTTTCACGATGATCATTCAGGCGGAACTGAAGTGTAAGCAGACCGGGTGTGAGGCAGATCCCTGTGCCGTGGATAAGGTCATCGAGCTGCCAAGCCCGCGGTTCCAGCAGTTCAGCCGCGCACTGCTGGCTGACTATGATTTCATCGCAGAAAACAAAAATGCCATCCGACACGATGAGGATGCCAGGCACTGTCTGCTCATCCTCGATGCGGAGGGAATGGACGGTTTCCTTGTTGACCCGCAGGGGCACAACTACGCCCGGTACAGCGCCTTTGTTCCCAACGCCCGCAGCTTGCTGACGCCGGATATGGGGATCGACCGCAGCTATCTTT
>UQUC01000011.1 GCA_900544105.1 uncultured Oscillibacter sp.
TCCATAGAGTCAAGTCCTTTCATGTGCTTCCACCCGCCGGAGCAGACGGAGCAGGCGGTAACGGTTGTAGCGCTGGATAGCGGCAAAGGGCAGATTGCACAGCCCGATGAACAGGGCTATGAGAAAAAAGAGGGGCAGCCAATCCAGAGGGCGCTCACACAGCAGGCAGAAAAACAGGGAGAAAAAGCCCAGCAGGGCGATGAGCTCGTGGATAATTTCGGCGTGGCAGGTAACGCCCAGAAATTCCCGCAGATAGGCCGGAGTGAGAGAGGCGGCCAGATGGCGCTTATCAAACTCCGGGTTGAACTGGGGTAAACGGTCCTTCCAGCGGGGGAGCCGGAGGCGGCGGTACAGGGTCATTTCCTTTTCGGACACATGGAAAAAGGGCCGCTGCCAATCGAAAAGGCGGTGCTGGACGTCAAGAGGGAGATGTGTGACCAGCTCCGCCGTGCCGAAGTGGAGCGCTGTCCAGAAAACGGTGTTGAGCAGGGTGATCTCCAAGGCAGAGTGCATAGGCGGCTCCTTTTCTCGGGAGGTTGTGGGGCGGGCTGTGCTGCGCCGAAACGGAAAAGGACGGGGCGGGCGAACTGCCCGCCCCGTCCGGCGTTTTGCTGTTTTGATAGAGAAAAATTACTTCACGCGCTCGCCGACGGCTTCCTTGGCGGCGATCTCGCGCATGGCGTCCTTGTGGGAAAGATTCACGCGGCCCTTCTCGTCAATATCGGTGACCTTGACCCACATCATGTCGCCGATCTTGCAGGCATCCTCCACCTTTTCGATGCGGTGGTCAGCCAGCTTGGAGATATGCACCAGGCCGTCCTTGCCGGGAGCCAGCTCCACGAAGGCACCGAAGGTCATGAGACGCACCACACGGCCGTAGTACAGCTTGCCAATCTCGGGAACGAACACGATGTCGTCAATGCACTTCTTGGCGGCGTCGCAGGCGGCGGCGTCCGCTGCGGCGATGTGGATGGTGCCGTCGTCATCAATGTCGATCTTGGCGCCGGTGTCGGCCACGATCTTCTGGATGACGGAGCCGCCCTTGCCGATGACGTCCCGGATGTTGTCGGGATTGATGTGCATAATGACCATCTTGGGAGCGTACTGGGAGACTTCCTTACGAGGCTCGGCGATGCAGGGCAGCATGATCTGGTCCAGGATCTCGCAGCGGGCGTCATAGGTGATGTCCAGCGCGTTCTTGATGATCTCCATGGTCAGACCGTCATTCTTCAGGTCCATCTGGATGGCGGTGATACCCTTCTTGGTACCGGCTACCTTGAAGTCCATCTCACCGTGGAAGTCCTCCACGCCCTGAATGTCGATAAAGGTGGTGAAGCCACCGTTATCGTCCTGGATCAGACCGCAGGAGATGCCGGCCACGGGAGCCTTGATAGGCACGCCGGCATCCATCAGAGCCAGCGTGGAGCCGCAGATGGAGCCTTGAGAGGTGGAGCCGTTGGAGCTGACGACCTCAGAGACCACGCGGATCGCATAGGGGAACTCCTCCACAGAGGGAATCACAGGCAGCAGGGCACGCTCGGCCAGAGCGCCGTGGCCAATCTCCCGGCGGCCGGGGCTGCGGGCGGGCTTGGCTTCGCCGACAGAGTAGCCGGGGAAGTTGTAGTGGTGCATGTAGCGCTTCTCAGTCTCTTCCCAGATGGTATCCAGCTTCTGGCAGGCGGACAGGGTGTCCAGGGTGCAGACGGAGAGGACCTGGGTCTGACCACGGGTGAACAGACCGGAGCCGTGAACGCGGGGCAGGACACCCACCTCGGCGCTGAGGGGACGGATCTCGTTCTTCTGGCGGCCATCTACACGGTGACCCTCCAGCAGCCAGGCCTTGACGATCTTCTTCTGGAACTTGTAGGTAATCTCCTCCAGATACTGGTCCATGTCGGGGTGATCTTCCAGATACTTCTCGTGCCACTTTTCGATCATGGCGTTCCAGCGCTGCTCGCGGACGTTCTTATCATCGGTGTCCATAGCGGCCTTGGCCTCGTCCATGAAGTTGGCCACGATGTCATCGAACAGCGCCTGGTCGAAGGCGGCGTGGGGATAGTCGAACTTGGGCTTGCCGATCTCAGCGACCATCTTGTTGATCAGCTCGATCTGCTTCTGGTTCTCCTCGTGGGCCTTCTGGATGGCCTCGAACATCTTGTCGTTGGGGACCTCGTTGGCGCCGGCCTCGATCATGACCACCTTCTTGCTGGTGGAGACAACGGTGACGTCCAGGTCGGAGACCTTGCGCTGTTCGCTGGTGGGGTTGATGACCAGCTCGCCGTCCACCAGACCCATCTTCACAGCGCCCACAGGGCCGTTCCAGGGAATGTCGGAGATGGCCAGCGCGGCGGAGGTGCCGATGAGGGCGGCGATCTCGGGAGAGCAGTCGTGATCCACAGCCATGACGGTAGCCATGATGGACACGTCATTGCGGAAGTCATAGGGGAACAGGGGGCGGATGGGGCGGTCGATGACGCGGCTGGTGAGGATGCCCTTCTCACCGGGGCGCCCTTCGCGGCGGTTGAAGCTGCCGGGGATGCGGCCCACGGCGTACATCTTCTCCTCAAAGTCCACGCTCAGGGGGAAGAAATCGATGCCGTCCCGGGGACGGGCGGAGGCGGTGGCGCAGACCAGCACGCGGGTGTCGCCGTAGCCCACCATGACGGCGGCGTTGGCCAGTTCAGCCAGCTTGCCCACTTCCAGGGTCAGGGGACGGCCTGCCAGTTCCATCTCGTACTTATGATAGCCGGGGAACTGCCGATGGGTGATAATGGTTGACATAAGATTGCTCCTTTACTCAGATGCTCGGGAGCGGCTCTTTTCGTATTTGAAAGCATGTCCGAGATTCGGGCACAGTTTCAAACACAAAAAGCAACAGCTCCCGGCGAAAAATGACTTAAAATTCGCAGAAAAGGGTGACGGAGATCCGCTCCGTCACCCTCATTGCTTCTTACTTTCTGATACCCAGCTTGGCGATCAGGGCACGATAGCGCTCGATGTCCTTCTTCATCAGGTAGTCGAGCAGGCTGCGGCGCTTACCGACCATCTTCAGCAGACCACGGTTGGAGTGCTTGTCCTGGGGGTTGGCGCGCATATGCTCGGTGAGGATGTTGATACGCTCGGTGAGGATCGCGACCTGGACCTCGGGGGAGCCAGTGTCGGTCTCGTGGGTACGGTTGGCCTCGATCACGGCCGTCTTCTGATCTTTACGCAGCATTGTGTGTTTCCACCTTTCAAAAAATTCTCCGTGAACTGCGCCCTGGGAGTGGTGAAATCCTCCGCGGAACGAAGTCCCGGAATTGCGCACAAATTCACGTGCTGAACAAGTTTACCATAGGAATGTGCGGTTGTAAAGAGAAAAATGCAAAAAATTCCTTATTTTTATAAAGGGAGCGGGGAAAAGAGGTGAAAAATATTTTTTTGAAAGGGGATTGACAGAGAGGAACAGCCGTGTTATCCTAACTGTACTAACACACATAGTACAGTTGGTACAGTTCGGAGGAACGTTATGAAGGTCATCAAGAAGGTAGTAGCCGCCCTGATGGTGCTGGGAGCACTGGCGGCGCTGACGGTGGGCGTGGTTTTGAAGCCGGGCCGGAAAGGAGACGAAACATGATGCTGTTTGGTTTTGCGGGGATCGCCGCCATCGTGGGTCTGATTTTTGCCGCTGTTGTTCTGGTGTCCGTGGCCTTGCAGCCCTGAGCGTGGGGCGGATGCGATGAGTGCGCTGTTTTTGCTTGGTATCGCAGGCGCGGTACTGCTGGTTATTTTGCTGACAGCGGTGATCCTGCACCGCTGATCGAACATTCCTCAGAAAGGAGAGGCACATGTGCTGACATTGAATTACCGGGATTCCCGTCCCATTTATGAACAGATCAAGGACGGCCTGCGGCGGATGATCGTCACCGGGGCCATAGCTCAGGACGAAAAGCTGCCGTCGGTCCGGGCGCTGGCCACCCAGCTGTCCATCAATCCCAACACCATCCAGCGGGCCTATAACGAGCTGGAAGCGGAAGGTTATATTTACTCCGTGGCGGGAAAGGGCAGCTTCGTCAGCGGTACGGCGGACGCCGACGCCGCCCGGCGGGAAACGCTTCGGGCGGATGTGAAAAAACTGCTGAATGAGCTGCGGTATCTGGGCGTGACGGAAGCGGACGCCGCGGCGCTCATCGAGGAGGTATACGAGCAATGATCGAAGTGAAAAACGTCGTCAAGACCTTTGACGGCTTTGCCGCCCTGAATGACGCGACCCTCAGTGTGCCCACCGGGGCCGTCTATGGACTGGTAGGGCCAAACGGCGCGGGCAAGTCCACCATCATCCGCCATCTCACCGGCATTTTCCGGCAGGACAGCGGCACCGTGCGGCTGGGCGGCGAGGATGTGTGGGAAAACGCGGCGCTGAAGGCCAAGATCGCCGCCATTCCCGATGATTGGTACTATTTCAATTCCGCGGGCATTGGGGACATGATGCGGTTCTACAAGGGCTTCTATCCCAATTTTTCCACGGAGCGGTATGAAAAGCTGCGGAAAGTGTTTGAACTGGACGAAAAGCGGCCTATCCGACGGTTTTCCAAGGGTATGCAGAAGCAGGCGGCCTTCTGGCTGGCTCTGTCCGCCATGCCGGATTATCTGATCCTGGATGAGCCTGTGGACGGTCTGGACCCGGTGATGCGCCGTCAGGTGTGGAGCCTGATGATGGGCGATGTGGCGGAGCGGGGCACTACGGTGCTGGTATCCAGCCACAACCTCCGGGAGCTGGAGGACGTGTGCGACCATGTGGGCATCATGGACCACGGCCATGTTCTGCTGGAGCGGAGCCTGGCCCAGTTGCAGGACAACATGGTGAAATTGCAGGTGGTGTTCCCTGACGGTATGGAGGACGTTCCGGCGGAGCTGCCGGTGCTTCATGCCTCGAAGCTCGGCCGGGTGCATACCCTCATCATGCGAATGAACGCTCAAACGGCCACGGAGCGGCTGATGGCTTACAGCCCGCTGCTGGTGGACGCGGTGCCTCTGACGCTGGAGGAGATCTTTATTTACGAATTGGGAGGTGCAGACTATGCGGTCAAAGACATCGTGCTTTAACGGCACTCTTTTCCGGAAAAACCTGTCCCGGTACTGGCCGCTGTGGGGTCTGGCCTCCTTCGGCGGGGCCATGTTCCCCTTGGCGATGCTGCTGGAGCTGCTGCACAACGGGTTCCGGTTCTGGTCACCTCTGGAGACCAGACAGGCTTATTACACTGTGCTGTCCTACGGGGTGCCGGTTATTTCCATCGTGTACGCCATTTTGTGCGCCATGGCGGTGTGGAACTATCTTTACAACGCCCGCAGCGTGGGAATGATGCACACGCTGCCCGTCCGCCGGGAGGGGCTGTTTGTTACCAACGTGCTGTCCGGCCTGACGATGATGGCCATTCCCTACGCTGTGACCGGCGTTTTGCTGGTGCTGGTGTCGCTGCTGTTCGGCGGCTTTGAGCCGATGGGCGTGCTGGTGACGGTCTTGGGCGTTATGGGGGAGAGTTTGTTCTTCTTCGGCCTTGCCACCCTCTGCGCCTTCATCGTGGGCAACGTGTTCATGCTGCCCGCTCTTTACGGACTGATGAACTTTATCGCCGTGCTGACGGACTTCATGGTGAACCTGCTGGCGCAGGGCTTCTGCTTCGGCCTGAACAGCAGCTATTCCGGTACCGTGGAGTGGCTCAGCCCCGTGGTATACCTCATACAGAAGATCTCTCCCAACAGCACCTACGAGACCCAGTGGGTGACGGATCGACTGGGCGGTCAGCGGTATGAGACCAATGTGCTGACCTGCGTGACGCTGGAAAACGGCTGGCTCATCGCCGCCTATGCCGCCGCGGGCGCGGCGCTGCTGGGACTGGCGTGGCTGCTGTACCGCAGACGCCGCAGCGAGAGCGCCGGAGACGTGGTGGCCGTGGGCTGGATGAAGCCGGTGTTCCGGTACGGCTGCGCCGTCTACGCCGCCATTTTAGGCGGACGGCTGCTGTACGCGCTGCTGTGGGAGAGCTTCCAGGACGGCCAGTACTTCACGCTTCTGCCCATGATTTTGTGCATGATCGCGGGCGGCGCCGTGGGCTATTACGCGGCGTCCATGCTGCTGGCGAAAACGCCCCGGGTGTTCAAGACCACATGGAAGGGAATGCTGGCGGTGGCGCTGGGCTGCGCGGCCCTGTGCGGCGCCATGAAGTACGACCTGTTCGGCGTGACCCGCCGGGTCCCCGCGCCGGACAGCGTGAAGCTGGTGAACGTCTACGCCGCCGGCAGCAATTATTACCTGACCCCCGGGAAGGACGACGCCCTTATTGAGAAGGTCCGGACGCTGCACCAGACCATTATCGACGATAAGGATTACATTCTGGGATACAGTTCGAGAGCTTACTATGAGGATACTGCCAGTACGGAAATGGCCGCGGAGGACGCCGGGGCGCAATCGACCATCACTAATGTCCGCATCACCTATATGCTCAACAGCGGGCTGAAGGTGGAGCGGTGGTACAGACTGTATCTGACCTCTGGCCGCATGGCCCGGGAGGGCACCTATGACTATCTGCTGGATCAGCTCATCAACAGCCCGGAGATGCGCCAGAAGCGTATCCGCTGGCGGGATGAGGGCTTCCAGCTGGATGAGGCGTGGTACGATACAAGGTACAACGGCGGCGACATCAGCAGCCGGGAGGCAGATCTGCTCCTGGACGCCGTGGCCAAGGACGCGGAAAATGGGGACTGGGGCGTGTATGACTGGTTCCGGGTGGATAATGACGCCGACAGCTATGAGATCCAAATTCATTTCCAATACAGGCTGTCGGAGAGCCAGTTCAACAGAATCCATGATGCGATCCAGGTCAACGTCAAGGAGGGCATGACGGAGACGATCCGGGCGCTGAAGGACCTGAAATTGATCACCGACGCCGATCTGGTCACCAACCGGGAACGGTACCCGTGGCAGTACGGCAAGGGTGGCTGGGACCAATATGACCAGTTCTATAAGCAGTTCAATATGAGCCCCGAGGAATACTATGACCGGTACGGCGAGTACCCGGCGGGGTGGTTCGGCACGGAGAGCGATGATTCGTCCACGGAGATGGAAACCGCTCCCACTGTGGACGACAGCCACAGCCCCAGCATGTCCGCCGGGGCGGAGGCCGCCGGTCTCGGCATCATCGGCGGGGCGGACGGCCCCACGGTGATGGTGACGACCGTGGCCTGACCCAAATCGTACCGCAAGGACGCTCCCCGGCGGGAGACCGCCGGGGATAGCGTGTCGAAAAAGTCTTTTCGCCCCGCTGAGTTAGTTTTCAGAACTTTTATAAAGTTCTGAAAACTAAAGATTTCAATGGCGCAGGACACCCTTCTTGGGTTTCCCGCGCACACCCTTCCTTACCGTCGTAGAGGATTTACCACTTTATCGACAGTCTCTCCCCGGCGGGAGACCGCCGGGGAGACAATGGAAATATACAATATGAATGAGCATACGTTTTTTGAGTGGAAACGCTCCGAAAGACTGACGGCGGTGCTGGCGCTGGCGTTCTGCCTGCTGGGGCTGGGGCTTCAACGCCTGCCGGGGGTGGGCTTTTCCGGAAAGCTGAGCTGGGGACTGGCGCTGGTCTGTCTGGTGCTGCTGGGCCTGAGCCGGCTGAGCCGCCGCCATCGGGGATGGAAGATCCTACTGCGGATCGCCCAAATAGGGCTGGCGGCACTGGTTCTGGGATTGTCGGCGGTGGAGGTCTGGGTCATCCGGGCCGGATACCGGGACGAGTCGGACCAACCGGCAGACGCCGTCATCGTTCTGGGGGCCGGGGTCAACGGCACCACGCCCTCCGTGGCCCTGCAAACCCGCATTGACGCGGCGGAGCGATATCTCAAGGCGCATCCGGATATCCCGGCGGTGCTGTCCGGGGGACAGGGGCCGGGAGAGGATATCTCCGAGGCCCGGGCCATGTATGACGCGCTGACGGACCGGGGCATCGACCCGGAGCGGCTGATCTTAGAGGAGCAGTCCGCCAATACCCGACAGAACCTGCAAAATTCTCTGACGCTGCTGCCGGATGACTACCATAAAACGGTGGCCATCGTCACCAACGATTTCCACATGGGGCGGGTGCGGCTGCTGCTGAACGCCGCCGGACCCGGCAGGGTGGTGCAGGTCCCGGCGAAGCTGCCGTGGTGGTGGCTCAGTGCCAACTATTACCTGCGGGAGAGCTTCGCCGTGGTGAACGATCAGGTGGTGCGTCCTCTGCTGGCTTAAAAATTTTTAAAAATTTTTTGGAAAAACGTGCAACAAAACCGGTGTTCAAATCGTCTTATAGGTACAGGAACAAAAACCGCTCCAAGGGGCGCTGAAGGAGTCATGTGTGTATGAAAGGAGAAGCACGCTCTATGGAAACGACAATGACCAGGGAACCGATCTGGAAGCTGTGGGTAGATACCCAGCGCTGTGTGGTGTCCTTTCATGAGGAGGCCGGTTCTCAACTGATGGAATTCCGGGACCGGGAGATGTTTTTGCGGTGTATCGACGGATACACGGCCCAGCTCTACCGGTATCAGTGACATGAAGCTTATCAAGCGGGTATGACCTTCCGCCATCAGCGGAAGGTCATACATTTTCCAGGGAAAAACCAGGAAAATACGGTTGACAAACGGCGGAAATGTGATATGATAACCGAGTAACTGGATATTTGGCGAAGAAAAGGAAGAGTAGCCGGTCGAGGGTCTGTAAAGAGAGCCGCCGTTTGGTGCGAGGCGGACAGGCGCGGCGGCGAAAATCACCTTGGAGCCTCCTGCTGAAAGACGACGCGAGTAAGCGTGGACGTGTGACGGGCGTTATTCCGTCAGCCTGTATTGGCAGGCGTGAGTGGCCGCGCTCCGCAAGGGGACCGGCAAGTAGAGTGGTACCGCAGAGTGTTTTCAAACGCTTTGTCTCTGAGTTCAGAGACAAAGCGTTTTTTGTTTTGCTACGCCGTGAAGGACTCGAACCCTCACAGCGGACGCTTATATCAGAAACAGAAGGAAAACTTACAATATAAAAGGAGACGCATCATGGATTACAACAAGACCATCAATCTGCCCAAGACCGACTTCCCCATGCGGGCGGGCCTGCCCAAGCGGGAGCCGGAGATGCTCAAGCGCTGGGAGGACATGGACCTCTACAACGAGCTGCTGAAGAAGAACGAGGGTAAGCCCCGCTTCTCCCTTCACGACGGCCCTCCGTTCTCCAACGGCAGCCTCCACATGGGCCACGCCCTGAACAAGTCCCTGAAGGATATCATCGTCCGCTCCTACGCCATGCGGGGCCGGTACACCCCGTATATCCCCGGCTGGGATAACCACGGTATGCCCATCGAGAGCGCCATCATCAAGGAGCAGAAGCTCAACCGCAAGGCCATGAGCGTGTCTGACTTCCGTACCGCCTGCCACGCCTATGCCGAAAAGTATATCGGCATCCAGATGGAGGGCTTCAAGCGCCTGGGCGTGGTGGCCGACTGGGAGCATCCCTACAAGACCATGAACCCCAGCTTTGAGGCCGAGGAGGTCAAGGTCTTTGGCGAGATGTACAAGAAGGGCTACATCTACAAGGGCCTGAAGCCCGTGTACTGGTGCTACCATGACGAGACCGCTCTGGCTGAGGCTGAGATCGAGTATCAGGACGATCCCTGCACCACCGTGTATGTGAAGTTCCCCATGCATGACGATCAGGGCAAGCTGAGCCATCTGGACAAGTCCAAGCTGAACTTCGTGATCTGGACCACTACCATCTGGACCCTGCCCGGCAACCTGGCCATCGCGCTGCATCCCTCCGAGAGCTACGCCGTGGTGAAGAACAACGGCAACGGCGAGATGTATATTATGGCTGAGGCCCTCACCGACAAGGTGATGGGCGTGGCGGGCATCTCCGATTACGAGATCGTGGAGACTCACGAGGGCGCCTTCTTTGAGAATATGCTGGCGGACCATCCCTTCCTGCCCAAGACCAGCCGGCTGGTGCTGGCGGATTACGTCACCATGGATTCCGGTACCGGCTGCGTCCACACCGCGCCCGGCTTCGGTGCGGACGACTATCAGACCTGCCGCCGCTACGATATGGAAATGGTGGTGCCTGTGGACGATCAGGGCCGCCACACCGACTATGCCGGCAAGTACGCCGGGATGGTGGTGGAGGAGTCCAACCCTGTCATCCTGAAGGATATGAAGGAGTCCGGCGCTCTGCTGGCCAGCGAGGAGATCGTCCATAGCTATCCCCACTGCTGGCGCTGCAAGCACCCCATCATCTTCCGCGCCACGCCCCAGTGGTTCTGCTCTGTGGACGCGTTCAAGGACGAGGCCTGCGCCGCCTGCGACGAGGTCCGCTGGGTCCCCGGCTGGGGTATCGACCGCATGAAGAGCATGATCCGGGAGCGCGCCGACTGGTGCATTTCCCGCCAGCGCCGTTGGGGTCTGCCCATTCCTGTGGTGTACTGCAAGGACTGCGGCAAGCCCGTGGTGACCGACGAGACCATCGCCGCCATTTCCGAGATGTTCGGCAAGGAAGGCTCCAACGCCTGGTTCGACAAGGACCCCGCCGATTTCCTGCCCGCCGGTATGACCTGCCCCCACTGCGGCGGCAAGAGCGGCTTCGAGAAGGAGACCGACACGCTGGACGGCTGGTTCGACTCCGGCTCCACCCACTTCGCGTCCATGAAGCGGGACCAGGGCTTCTGGCCTGCCGATATGTATCTGGAAGGCCTCGATCAGTACCGCGGCTGGTTCCAGTCCTCTCTGCTGACCGCCGTGGGCGCCTTCGGCAACGGCGCGCCCTTCAAGGAGTGCGTCACTCACGGCTGGACCGTGGACGGCGAGGGCAAGGCCATGCACAAGTCTCTGGGCAACGGCGTGGACCCCGCTGACATCTTCAACAAGTACGGCGCGGACATCCTGCGTCTGTGGGCGGCTTCTGCCGATTACCACGCCGACGTGCGCTGCTCCGACGCAATCTTCAAGCAGCTCTCTCAGAACTACCTGAAGTTCCGCAACACCGCCCGGTACTGCCTGGGCAACCTGGACGGCTTTGATCCCAACAACCTGGTGGCTCCCGCCGATATGCTGGAGCTGGATCGCTGGGCCGTCACCCGTCTGAATGCCCTGATCGAAAAGTGCGCTCAGGCGTACAACGACTACGAGTTCCTGGTGGTGACCCACGCCGTCAACGATTTCTGCGTGGTGGAGCTGTCCAACTTCTATCTGGATATCATCAAGGACCGGCTGTACTGTGATGAAAAGGACGGCCTGTCCCGCCGCAGCGCCCAGACAGCTCTGTATCTGATCCTGGATACCATCACCAAGATCATGGCGCCCATCCTGTGCTTCACCGGCGACGAGATCTGGCTGGCCATGCCCCACAAGGCGGGCGACGATGGCCGGAACGTGCTGTTCAACGATATGAACGGCGTGTTTGCCGACTATGCCCTCTCCGCTGACGAGATGGCCAAGTGGGAAAAGATCATCGAGGTCCGTGACGCCGTCAACGGCGCTCTGGAGACGGCCCGTGCCGAAAAGAAGATCGGCAAGAGCCTGGAGGCCGATGTGTCCCTGACGGTTCCCGCCGAGGACGCCTTCCTGACGGAGATGGACGGCGCTGCTTTGGCCGATCTGCTGATCGTCTCCAAGGTGGAGACCACTGTGGGCGGCGAGCTGGCGGTTTCCGTCAGCGAGGCTGCCGGTACCAAGTGCCCCCGCTGCTGGAAGCACAGCACCGAGGCGGACGAGAACGGCCTGTGCCCCCGCTGCGCCAGCGTGATCGCAAAGTGCGCTGACTTCGGCGAGGTCTAAGCGTCTTATCCAATTCAAAAGTAAAGACATATGAAACGCCCCCGGTGCGCAGATGCGTACCGGGGGTGTTTTTGCTTGAGGGGGCCAATAGCGAAACGGCGTGACTGAGCAGCTGGAAAGAACAATTTGATCTATGATCGAGAGAGGAAGTCCGGGTAGAAAGTGATTCAGACTTTTCTCACATATTTCAAAGCTGCGGTAGAATTGTTATAGACTTTGCGGTATCATATAAGCATGAAAAAAAGCGGCAAATCGAAAGCTTGGAGGAAACTGTTTATGAATCATATATTTGACAGACTCGCAGACCTTGCTCGGACGCAGGCAGCATTAGACAATATGCGAGAGAATATGGATATGAAACATATGGCAAAAGAAATATTGTTGGAAGAAAACTATATTAGGTTTATGAAATCATATCGGTTCACATTTTGGTTTCAACTGCTTGGAACGCTGGCGGGTCTTATCATTCCGCCCATTGTGTTCTATATTGTTTTTAAGGACCTCTCTTATTGTGTGATCGGAATTGCCATAGGGATCCCGTGGATGTGTATATGGCTTCCGCTGAGCTTGTTGATCCCCCCGACAAGAATATATAGGAAATTTGCAAAATGGTATAGAAAAAAATACTCAAGGATTGATGAACTGGATGAGATATTTTATAAAAAAGAATAACTTCCGATTTGCCAAGGAGAACATCCGGTTAGGAACGAATGGACGTGCTTCTGTACGCTGTTATCGAGAGTCACGCGTCCCGGACCGGATCCTTTGGCCCCAGCGAGGCTTTGCCGCGAATATCAATAAGCCCTCCGTATGCGATACGTCATACGGAGGGCTTTGTGTTTTATGAACGCCGGGTGTCGTTCCGGGGATCTTTTTGCGCGGGTCTTGTCTTTTTAGGCGGCGGAGTCAAAGTCTTCTTCCATCAGGAAGATGGCGCCGTCCTTGCCGCTTTCCACAATGGCGTACTGGCGGAGGGCGCCGTCCGCGTCCACATAGGAAACGCCCCGGTTGGGGATCGTTTCCACAAAGGGGATGGCCAGCAGGAGGGGACGGTCCGGGGAAAGGGCATCCGCCGTGTAGAGGTCCTCTTCACGGGTGAGCAGGATTTGGCCGCCATCCTCCCGGAAGCCCACGGCGAAATAGTGGAAGTCCGTGACGGAGCGGGTGGGCAGGAGCACGATCTCCGCCATGGGGTCCTCCTCCCGGTAAGCGTCATAGCCGCCCTCCGTCAGACCGGCATCCTCTGCGGGAAGGACGGAGAGGGCCTCGCCTTCTAAGGCGGGGGGTTCGGTCTGGGCGGGAGGATCGGAGGTCTCCGCCTGCTGGGGCGGCTGCTCAGGGACATTATCTGCCGGTTTGCCGCAGGCTGCCAGACATAGCAGGAGGGAAACGGCCATCAACAGGGCCGGGATGCGTTTCATGGGATCACTTCTTTACAAATGGGAACTCAGTTCTTGTTCTTAGCGGCTTCCATGGCCTTGATTTCCGCCAGGGTCCAACCGGAAACCGTCAGATCGGCAGCCATCACCGGGTCCACGGGGACGGCCAGATACATATTGTTGCCATAGGTATAAGCGCCGGAGGTGACGCCGATGACCTGGCCGTGGGCGTTCATCAGCGCCCCGCCGCTGCTGCCATGGGAAATGTCGGCGGAGTTGACGATGCAGGGCAGGGCATAACGGTCCAGCTTATGAGCTGTGGAGCCGATGATGCCGGAGCTGATAGCCAGCCCCAGCCCCAGGGGGTTGCCGATGGCGTATACAGGATCGCCGGGGCGGATGTCCGCCGTGCCTACCAGATCCAGATGGTTGAAGGCAGAGGTGGTGCGGTGGGACTGATTGGTCCGGGAGACCCGGATCACTGCGATGTCGATATCGGTATCGTAGTAGAGGACCCGCTCCACCTCATAGATTTCCCCGTTGAGCAGGGTGGCGGTGGCCTTGATGGAATCCGCAATGGAGTGATAGTTGGTGACGGCCAGACCATCGGCGCTGATGAAGAAACCGCTGGCATCGGCGGAATTGACTTCGTCGTGGACCTGTTCCTCCGTCTCATACAGCCTCAGCTGGAAGGCGGCGGAGAGGTAGCGGTCCGCCAGCTGGCGGGCGGTATAGTCCTTGTCCAGCAGGCCCAGAGCGTTGGCAGCAGAGGCAGTGCAGATACCGAGGTCCATCAGACGGGAGAGCACTGTGGTCTCCGTTCCCTTATAGCAGAAATCCAGAGCATCGTAAATGGATTCCGCCAGATCGCCCACGGAGAGGAAGCCCATTAGCTGACGGCCGGTGAGACCGATCCGCCAGGCGAAGGCTGCGGCATCGGAGATCTCAAAGTCCCCGGCCTTGTCATTGTAGCCCAGCATCCGTAGCAGCATGGCACACCAGGCATCGGCATTCAGGCGACCATTGGGATCAAACTGCACGTTGGTGACACCCAAGATCCAGCCCCGGCGATTGGCGTAGTTCACGGAGGCGTAGGCCCAGTCCGGCACATCCCGGAAGCCGGCAAACCAACCGTCGGTGTCCGGCGTTTTCTCACCACCGGCAAGACGAACCAGCAGTACGGCGGCCTGGGCACGGGTGGCGGGCGCCGTCAGATCCCGGCTGGGGTCCTCGGAGAGCAGATGCAGTACCGTCAGGGCGTCGGCCCGGCGGGCAGTATCCCCGGTCTGGGCGCTGGCCATGGGGACGGTGCAGATGAGAAGCATCACCGCGCACAACGCGGAAAACAGTCGTTTTTTCATGGAAAAGGCTCCTTTTGGCTTTTGTGGCCACATTGTAGCACCGAATGGACCGGATTGCAAGACGATGAAGTGTTGGGCAAAAGAGGGGAGATGGACGGTAGACAGCAGGTAAAAAAACTGGTATGATAAACATATCGAAGGAACAAACTTAACTTTTATGATAAAGGAGTGACTTAAAATGGAACTGAAAGACATTTTGAGCAAGTGCGATCATACGCTTCTGGCTCAGACAGCCACCTGGGACGAGATCAAGGCCATTTGCGACGACGGCATGAAGTACGGCTGTGCCAGCGTGTGCATCCCCGCCAGCTATGTGAAGCAGGCGGCGGAGTATGTGGCGGGCAAGCTGCCTATCTGCACCGTCATCGGTTTCCCCAACGGCTATGACACCACCGCGGCCAAGTGCTTCATGGCCACCGACGCCGTGAACAACGGCGCGGAGGAAGTGGATATGGTCATCAACCTCGGCTGGGTGAAGGACCGGAAGTGGGAGGACCTGCTCTCGGAGATCAAGGCCATAAAGGAAGCCTGCCACGGCAAGCTGCTGAAGGTCATCATCGAGTGCTGTTTCCTCACTGACGAGGAGAAGATCAAGATGTGCGAGATCGTCACAGCCTCCGGCGCGGACTACATCAAGACCTCCACCGGCTTCGGCGGGGGCGGCGCCACCCGTGAGGACGTGGCCCTGTTCGCCAAGCACGTGGGCCCCAATGTGAAGATCAAGGCTGCCGGCGGTATCGCCAATTTGCAGGACGCGGAGGATTTCATCAATCTGGGGGCCTCCCGTCTGGGCACCAGCCGCATCGTGAAGGCCGTAAAAGCTATGGAAAAATAAAAGGAGGATACTATGGGAACGCCGCATAATGAAGCCAAGAAGGGCGATTTCGCCAAAACCGTACTGATGCCCGGAGACCCTCTGCGCTCCAAGTTCATCGCGGAAACCTTCCTGTCGGACTTGAAGCTGGTAAACAATGTCCGGGGCGTTCAGGGCTATACCGGCATTTATAAGGGCGTGCCGGTGAGCGTGATGGCCTCCGGTATGGGTATGCCCTCCATTGGTATTTATTCTTACGAGCTGTACACCCAGTATGATGTGGAGAATATCATCCGGGTGGGCAGCGCCGGGGCGCTGCGGGCGGATCTGGAGCTGGGCAGCGTGGTGGCCGGTCAGGGCGCCTGCGCAAACTCCGCCTATCTGGAGCAGTATGAGCTGGGCGGCACCTTTGCCCCCATTGCGGACTTTGACCTGCTGATGGCGGCAGTGGAAAGCGCCAAGGAGCTGGGTGTGAAGATGCCGGTGGGCAACCTCTATTCCTCCGACACCTTCTATGACGCTGCCGGACGGAATATGCGGTTCCAAAAGATGGGCGTTATGGCGGTGGAGATGGAAGCGGCTGCCTTATATTGCAACGCTGCCTACACCGGCAAGCGGGCGCTGGCAATCTGCTCCATTTCCGATAATCTGGTGACAGGGGAGGAGTTGTCTCCCGCGGACCGGCAGACCACGTTCACCAATATGATGAAGATCGCCCTGGAAGTCGCCGTGAAGATGGCGGACTGAGGTCGATGGACCGTTAACGCTTCCTGAAGAAAACGCCCTGCCCGAAATCGGGCGGGGCGTTCTTTTGTGTGTGAAAGATATGGCAAAATTGAAAACAATTCGGGTTTCATATTGCATTGCCCGGTGGAAATTGTTATAATAGCATAGACCCTTGAGGTCGCCCTTTTAAAGAGTCTGCACCTGTTTTCCAAAGCCATACATAGGCTGCGGTCCCACTGAGGAACACGGTACGATGCGTTTCGGAGCAGGGGCGGACGTTAAAAGGAGAAAATATGAAAGAGGTAGATTCCAATGAAGAAGTTTCTTGCTTTGACTCTGGCATTGGTCATGTCTCTGTCCCTGGTAGCCTGCGGCGGTCAGAAGGCCGATGATACCAAGACCGATGCACCGAACCAGACCGAGGAGCCTGCGGAGAACGAGGGCGCCTATAAGGTCGCAATGATCACCGACTACGGCGATATCACCGACCAGTCCTTCAACCAGACCACCTATGAGGCCTGCAAAGCATTCGCTGAGGACAACGGCGTGGAGTTCAGCTACTTCAAGCCCGCCGGTGACAACACCGCCGACCGTGTGGCTATGATCGAGAAGGCAGCTGACGAGGGCTACAATGTCATCGTGATGCCCGGTTACGCTTTCGGTGGCGCCATCGTTGAGGCTGCCCCTGAGTTCCCCGATGTGAAGTTCATCGCTCTGGACGTGGCTGCCGGTGACCTGCTGGAGACCGCTGTTGCCAACGCCGGTGAGTCCTATGACTACAATCCCAGCAACTGGGACCTGAACAAGTATGTTAACATGAGCAACGTGTACTGCGCTGTGTACCAGGAAGAGCTGTGCGGCTACATGGCCGGTTACGCTGCTGTGAAGCTGGGCTACAAGAACCTGGGCTTCCTGGGCGGCATGGCTGTTCCCGCTGTTGTCCGTTATGGCTACGGCTTCGTGCAGGGCGTTGACGCTGCTGCTGCTGATCTGGGCCTGACTGATGTGAGCCTGAACTATGTCTATGGCGGTCAGTTCTTCGGCGACGCCGATATCACCGCTGTGATGGATACCTGGTATGCCGGCGGTACTGAGGTCGTCTTTGCCTGCGGCGGCGGTATCTATACCTCTGCTGTGGACGCCGCCAAGAAGGTAGGCGCCAAGGTCATCGGCGTGGACGTTGACCAGGCTGGCGTTATTGCTGGCTATGCTGGTGTGGAAGGCATGACCGTCACCTCCGCTATGAAGGGCCTGTATCCCACCACCTATGACACCCTGACCGACGTCATCGTCAACGGCAACTGGGATAACTACAAGGGCAAGATCGCCACGCTGGGTCTGGTGTCCGGCGATGATCCTGAGCTGAACTACGTGCAGATCCCCATGGGCGAGGGTACTCAGTGGTCTGACAGCTTCACGCAGGATGACTACAAGGCCATGGTGAAGAATATGTTCGATGGCAAGATCACCGTTTCCAACGATGTGAGCAAGTCTCCTGCTGACTTCGCTACCGTGATTGCTGTGGAGGATCAGGGCGCTATCAAGGGCTAAGCGCAGAACGCAAATCTATATGCGAAAAGGAACGTCCGAAAGGGCGTTCCTTTTTTTGCAAAAAGAGGGGCGGGAAACTGTCGATGCCCCGGAGGAGTGGGGCGTTTTGACTGGTGGGGCGGCTGACATATTTGCGGGAACAGTTCGCGGAAAGCGGACGAGTCTTTCGATGGAAGCATCCGGAGGAGACCGTCCCTCAAAAAAATGATCCCGTCCGTCGATTTACCTTTCTTTTTGAGCGGAGTTATAGTATACTGAATATAATACTGGATGCGAAGGCAATATGCCGCTGCCGGTAAACGAATATGGTTTCCGTCCCCGCAAAATTTTCGCGGCGGGCCATTAAAACGGAAGGAGGGCGGTTTGACTTGGAAACGAATTACGCCATCGAAATGCTCCACATTACGAAGCGGTTCCCAGGCATCATCGCCAATGATGACATTACCCTTCAGTTGAAAAAGGGTGAGATCCATGCCCTGCTGGGCGAAAACGGCGCAGGCAAGTCCACGCTCATGAGCGTGCTGTTCGGCCTGTATCAGCCGGAGGAGGGTACGATCAAGAAGGACGGCAAGGAGGTCTCTATCAAGGACCCCAATGACGCCAATGACTTGGGGATCGGCATGGTGCACCAGCACTTCAAGCTGGTGGACTGCTTTACGGTGCTGGACAACATCATCATGGGCGTGGAGCCTACGAAACACGGCTTTCTCCAGAAAAAGGATGCCCGTGAAAAGGTGCTGGCCCTCAGTGAGAAATACGGCCTTCATGTGGACCCGGACGCTCTGATCGAGGACATCACCGTGGGTATGCAGCAGCGCACCGAGATCCTGAAAATGCTGTACCGGGACAATGAGATCCTGATCTTCGATGAGCCAACCGCCGTGCTGACGCCCCAGGAGATCGACGAGCTGATGCAGATCATGAAGAACCTGGCGGCAGAGGGGAAGTCCATCCTCTTTATCTCTCACAAGCTGGCGGAGATCATGGCGGTGGCGGACCGCTGCACCGTGCTCCGCAAGGGCAAGTACATCGGCACTGTCAATACGAAGGATACCACCCCGGCGGAGCTGTCCGCCATGATGGTGGGCCGCAACGTCAATTTCCATGTGGAAAAGAAGCCTGCGGAGCCGGGAGACGTGGTGCTGGAGGTCAAGAATATGACCATGGCCTCCAAGGTCCATAAGAACAACGCCGTGAAGAATGTGTCCTTCCAGGTACGGCGGGGCGAGATCGTCTGCATTGCGGGTATCGATGGCAACGGCCAGACGGAACTGGTCTACGGCCTGACTGGTCTGGAACCGCTGGTGTCCGGCGAACTCTCCCTCTGCGGGCAGGATATCACCCACACCTCCATCCGCAAGCGGAGCACCATGGGCATGAGCCACATCCCTGAGGACCGGCACAAGCACGGTCTGGTGCTGGACTATTCTCTGGAGGACAACATGGTACTCCAGCGGTACTTTGAGCCGGAATTCACCGACAAGGCAGGTTTCCTGCGGCGGAAGAACATCCGCGGCTACGCGGAGCGGCTGATCGAGCAGTATGACGTGCGTTCCGGTCAGGGTTCCGTTACCATTGCCCGCTCCATGTCTGGCGGCAACCAGCAGAAGGCCATCGTAGCCCGTGAGATCGACAAGGATCCGGAGCTGCTGGTGGCGGTCCAGCCCACTCGCGGTCTGGACGTTGGCGCCATTGAGTACATCCACCGTCAGCTGGTCGCCCAGCGGGACGAGGGCAAGGCGGTGCTGCTGGTGAGCCTGGAGCTGGACGAGGTCATGGACGTACCCGACCGTATCCTCGTGATGTACGAGGGTGAGATCGTGGGCGAGCTGGACCCGAAAACCACCACCCAGGAGGAGCTGGGCCTCTACATGGCCGGCGCCAAGAGAGACGAGGTGAAGGCATGAAAAAGAACATTTTCAAGAGCAACGGCTTCCAATCGCTGCTGGCCTCCCTTTTGTGCATCGTACTGGGTCTGCTCCTGGGATACCTCGTGCTGCTGGTCATCAATCCGGCCGGCGCCGGCGAAGCGATCCTCACCGTGGTCAAAAACTTCCTGACCTATAAAAAGACCTCCTCCCAGTTGAAATATCTGGGCAACACGCTGGTCAAGACCGCACCATTGCTGATGTGCTCGCTGTCCATCCTGTTTGCCTATAAGGTGGGCCTGTTCAATATCGGCGCTGCGGGCCAGTACTGCTTCGGTGTGGCGCTGAGCCTGTACGCGGCGCTGGGGCTGGGGTGGAGCTGGCTGCCCTGCCTGCTGGTGGCTATGGCCGGCGGCGCGGTGCTGGGGGCCATCTCCGGTGTGCTGAAGTCCTATTGCAACGTCAACGAGGTCATCTCCGGCATCATGCTGAACTGGATCGTCCTTTACCTGACCAATATGCTGCTGACCACGGTGAAAGAGGCCGCCAGCCCCTATACCATCGTGCTGGCCAACAACAACCCCTCTGCTGTGCTGCCCTCTCTGGGATTGGGGGCGCTGTTCAACAAGAATCAGTATGTGGGTCTGGCCATCCCCCTGTCCGTTGTGATGGCGATTTTGATCTGGATCGTACTGGATAAGACCAGATTCGGTTATGAGCTGAAGGCTACCGGTTTCAACCGCAATGCCGCTAAATACTGCGGTATGGCGGAAAAGCGGAACGTGATCCTGAGCCTGGTGATCTCCGGTGCGCTGGCCGGCATGGGCGCGGCGCTGCTGTACCTCACCGGCTACGAGCAGTGGCAGTGCTCCACCTCCTCTGTTCCCGCCATGGGCTTCAATGGCATTGCCGCCGCCTTCTTAGGGGGACTGAATCCTCTGGGCACGGTGCTGGCGTCCTTCTTCATCCAGCATATCACCGCCGGCGGCGCGTATGTGGATAAGTCCATGTACTGCGCGCAGATCTCCGATCTGATCTCCTCCATCATCATTTATCTCTGCGGTTTCGTGCTGTTCATGAAGCATGTGATGAACAGCTCCATTGCCAAACGGGAGGAAAAGGCGGCTTTAAAGGCCAAGGCTGCTACGGAACAAGATGCGGCCAACGGGAAAGGAGGCGATCAGGCATGAGCTTACTGCTGCAATATACCCTGATCTTTGCCTCCGTGCTGATTTTGGTGGCTCTGGGCGGCTGCTTCTCCGAGCACTCCGGCGTGATCAATCTGGGCCTGGAGGGTATCATGATCATGGGCGCTCTGGGCGGCGCTCTGACGATGCGCTATCTGGGGGAGAACAGCTCTCGTTTTGTGACGATCCTGGCAGTGGTGCTGGTTTCCGCCGCGGTGGGTATGGTATATTCCTGCCTGCTGGCTGTGGCCTGTATCAACTTCAAGGCGGATCAGACATTGGTGGGCACGGCTCTGAACCTGCTGGGCACCGCCGGGGCCACCGTCATCGTCAAGGCCATCAACACCGCGGCCAATCCCGATGACGTGTCCTCTATCATTCAGTACGCCGGAGCTAAGCGGGCCTTTACCGTGAACATCGGCTCCTTTGAGTTCAGTTGGTTCATGCTCATTACGGCGCTTTTGCTGGCGGCCTCCTATGTGCTGCTGTACAAGACCCGGTTCGGCCTACGGCTCATGGCCTGCGGCGAGCATCCTCAGGCGGCGGACAGCGTGGGCATCAACGTCTATAAAATGCGCTGGGCCGGTGTGCTGATCTCCGGTTTCTTGGGCGGCTTGGGCGGCATCGTGTTCATCACCGCCGGCGTGTCCGAGTGGCGGTTTGAGTACGGCGTAGCGGGCTTCGGCTTCCTGTCTCTGGCGGTGATGATCTTCGGTCAGTGGAAGCCTCAGCGCATTGCGCTGGCAGCGCTGCTGTTCGGCTTCTTCCGGGCCTTGGGCAACGTCTACACCGGCTTTGCCTTCCTGAAGGTTATGAACCTCCCCAGCTCCGTTTACAATATGCTGCCCTACATCATCTCCCTGATCGTGCTGGCCTTTACCTCCAAGAATTCCCGCGCGCCCAAGGCGGAGGGTATTCCCTACGACAAGGGTCAGCGATAACCGAATCGACTGTTTGTGCTTCAAAAAGCGTCTTTCCGCACTGCGGAAAGACGCTTTTTCTCTGCTTTTTTCATTTAGAAGAAATTTGCGGAATGATTTGACACGGATTTTACATAGGTTGTCTTTTGCCTTTTACATACAGCCGGTACACTGACAAGTGTGAAAAGGGGAAAACCCAAATATCAAATAAAAGAGGAAGACAAATATGAAAAAGACACTTGCATTGATTTTGACCCTGGCCTTGAGCCTGGCGGCCCTCACCGGCTGCGGCTCCAAGACGGAAACGCCTGCTGACACGAACACGGACAGCAGCGCGCAGACGGAGGCTCCCGCCGCCCTCTCCGGCAGCGTGTCCACCAACGGCTCCACTTCCATGGAAAAGGTGATCGGCGCCCTGAGTGAGCAGTTCATGGCAGACAACAGCGGCGTGACCGTGACCTATGACCCCACCGGCTCCGGTGCAGGCATTGAGGCTGCCAGTAACGGCAGCGTCGACATCGGCCTTGCCTCCCGCGCCCTGAAGGACGAGGAGAAGGCCGGCGGTCTGACTGAGACCATCGTGGCGCTGGACGGCATCGCTGTCATCGTCAATGCCGACAGCAAGGTGGCGGATCTGACAGTGGAGCAGATCGGCAAGATCTTCACCGGTGAGATTACCGACTGGAGCGAGGTGGGCGGCGATGCCGGTACCATCTCCTGCATCGGCCGTGAGGCGGGCAGCGGCACCCGGGACGGCTTCGAGTCCATCACCGGCACCAAGGACGCCTGCAAGCTGGATCAGGAATTGACCTCTACTGGCGGCGTCATTGAGGCGGTGGCCGGCAACCCCAACGCCATCGGTTACGCGTCCCTCTCCGCCGTGGAGGGTAAGAACACCGTCAAGGCTGTCACCGTAGGCGGCGTGGCCTGCACGGAAGCTACCGTTCTGGACGGCAGCTACGCCATTCAGCGGCCCTTCGTGCTGGTGACCAAGACCGGCGTGACCCTGTCTCCGGCAGCTCAGGCATTCTTCGACTACGCTACCTCTTCTGCTGCCAGCCAGCTGATCAAGGCTGCCGGTGCGGTGCCGGTCGCGAAATAAGGGAGCAACCGGCGCGGATCTCGGACATCGTCCAAGATCCGTTCGATCAAAAAAGTGGGGAGGACCCCCGCAAGGTTCCTACCACACCCTTCCTTCCCACAGCATGACAAGCCCGCCTCCATCTATCACCGTAGGTGGAGGCGCTTCCTGTAAAACCGAGAAAGGAGCCAGACATGGACTCTGACGCAATTCTGACCGCCGTGAACGCGGTGGAAAGCATTACAAATCTCCCGCATACACCGGAGCGGAGCAGCTACCGCGCCCGCAAAACCGTGGAACAGATCATCCATTTGATTTTTTTGCTGTGCGGCATCGTGGCGGTGGCCTTTGTGCTGCTCATCAGCATTTATCTCATTCTCTCCGGCCTGCCCGCCATCCGGCAGATCGGCCTAGTTCAATTCCTGTTGGGCAAGGTCTGGGACCCCACCAACACCACCACCGGCGCACTGTATGGAATTCTGCCCTTTATCCTGACCTCCGTTTACGGCACTGCCGGGGCTATCGTCATCGGCGTTCCCGTGGGACTGCTGACTGCCGTATTTCTGGCAAAGGTGGCCCCGCCGAAGCTGGCGGCGGTGATCCGCACGGCGGTACAGCTGTTAGCGGGCATTCCGTCTGTGGTGTACGGTCTGGTGGGCATGATCGTGCTGGTGCCGGCCATCCGGAACCTGTTTCACCTCAGCTCCGGCGCCTGCCTGCTGGCCGCTATGATCGTGCTGGCCATTATGATCCTGCCCTCTATCATCAACGTGTCGGAAACGGCGCTCCGAGCGGTTCCGAAGGAGTACGAGGAGGCCAGTCTCGCCTTGGGCGCGGCGGAGATGGAGACCTATTTCCGGGTCAGCGTCCACGCCGCCCGCAGCGGCATCGCGGCGGCGGTGGTGCTGGGCGTGGGCCGGGCCATCGGTGAGGCGATGGCCATCATTCTGGTGGCGGGCAATGTGTCCAATATGCCGGGGCTGTTTACGCCGGTGCGCTTCCTCACCACCGGCATTATCTCCGGCATGGCCTACGCCAGCGTGGGAAGCCTGTATCAGCAGGCGCTTTATTCCATCGGCCTGGTGCTGTTCCTCTTTATCATGCTCATCAATGTGTTTCTGAACGTGTGCGTTAAGAACCGGAAGGAGGGCTGACATGAACGGACAAACCTTATCCTTTCGCCGCCGGGTTTACAACCGGGGGATGCGTGCGCTGGTGTGGCTATGCGCCGGAGTGACCTGCGCGCTGCTGGCGTTTTTGATCGGCTACATTTTCTGCCGGGGGCTTCCGGGGCTGACCTGGGAGCTGCTGTCCGGACAGACCAGCTATATTAAGAATACGACCGGTATTTTACCGAATATTCTCAACACGCTGTATATTATTCTGGTGGCCATGGTCATCGTTCTGCCCTTGGGCGTGGGGGCCGCCATCTATCTGACGGAGTATGCGGAAAACCGGCGGCTGGTGAGCCTGATCGAGTTTGCCGCCGAAACGCTGACCGGTATTCCCTCCATCATCTTCGGTCTGGTGGGTATGCTGTTCTTCGTGCAGAAAATGAATTTGCAGGCAGGTGTGCTGGCAGGCGGACTGACCCTGGTGGTGATGATCCTGCCTACCATCCTCCGTACCACTCAGGAGAGCCTGAAAACCGTGCCCCAGTCCTACCGGGAGGGAGCATTGGGGCTGGGTGCCGGAAAGTGGCGCATGGTCCGTACCGTGGTGCTGCCCAACGCCATCGACGGCATCGTTACCGGCTGCATTTTGGCCGTGGGCCGTATCGTGGGGGAAAGCGCGGCGCTGCTGTACACCGCCGGGTTCGGTCTGGTGCTCAACGATTTCTTCACGGCCCTTCATTCCTCCTCCGCCACGCTGACGGTGGCTTTGTACGTCTACGCCAACGAGCGGGGCGAGACGGCGGTGGCCTTCTCCATCGCCACCATCCTCATGCTGCTGACCCTGCTCATCAACCTCTCCGCCGTGTTTCTGGGGCGGAAGCTGAAAAAGAATTGAGGAGACCCTATGGAACCGATTTTGGAAGCAAAAAAACTGAATCTCTGGTATGGCCCGAACCATGCCCTTCACGATGTATCCATCGCCATTCCTGAGCACGAGATCACCGCCTTCATCGGGCCTTCCGGCTGCGGCAAATCCACCTTTCTGCGGACGCTGAACCGGATGAATGACCTGATCCCAGGCGTGAAGCTCAGCGGCGAGGTGGATTTCCACGGACAGGATCTCTACGGCAGCTCTGTGGACCCCACATGGCTCCGCAGGCAGATCGGCATGGTGTTTCAGAAGGCCAACCCATTTCCTATGAGTATTTACGATAACGTGGCCTACGGACCCCGGACCCACGGCATCCGAAACCGGGTGAAGCTGGACGAGATCGTGGAGAACTCTCTGCGTTCCGCTGCTATCTGGGACGAGGTGAAGGACCGGTTGAAGAAAAGCGCCTTGGGGCTTTCCGGCGGTCAGCAGCAGCGGCTGTGCATCGCCCGGGCTTTGGCGGTGGAGCCGGAGGTGCTGCTGATGGACGAGTCCACCAGCGCGTTGGACCCCATCTCCACCTCTAAGATCGAGGATCTGGCGGCGGAGCTGAAAAGCCGGTACACCGTGGTCATGGTGACCCACAATATGCAGCAGGCCGCCCGTATTTCCGACAACACCGCCTTTTTCCTGTTGGGGGAGCTGGTGGAGTTCGGCAAAACGGAGCAGCTGTTTTCCACCCCCGCCGACAAACGGACGGAGGATTACATCACCGGGAGGTTTGGGTAAGATGCGCAGCAAATTCGACGAGCAGCTTTTACAGCTGAACCACGAGATGATCGAGATGGGGGCGCTGTGCGAGGAGGTCATCGCCCTGTCCTCTCAGGCGCTGACGGAGGAGGACACGGCGCTGGCCGCCAAGGTAGCTCCTCTGGACAGCGAGATCGATCACAAGGAGCGGGAAATTGAAAACCTCTGCCTGAAGCTGCTTTTGCGGCAGCAGCCGGTGGCCCGGGATCTGCGGCAGATCTCCGCCGCGCTGAAGATGATCACCGATATGGAGCGCATCGGCGATCAGGCGGAGGACATCGCGGAGATCGTGGCCTTTTTAGGCGGGCGCCAGGCGGAAAACGACGCCCTTTTGAAGGAAATGGCGAAGGCGGTCATACAAATGGTGACGGAAAGTGTGGACGCCTATGTGAAATGTGATATAATGTTGGCGAAAAAGGTCATCGCGGCGGATGACGGTGTGGACGAGCAGTTTGCCCGGGTCAAGCAGAGCCTGATCGGAAAGATCGCGGCAGACCCGGCAGACGGCGAATACGCCCTGGACCTGCTGATGATCGCCAAGTACTACGAGCGCATCGGCGATCACGCCACGAACATTGCCGAGTGGGTCATTTACTCCGTGACCGGGATCCACAAGGACGAAATCACACTGACATAAGGAGATTGCTATGATCTGGTGCGTGGAGGATGACGCCAGCATCCGGGATATTGAGCTGTACGCCTTGACATCCACCGGCTTTGAGGCCAGAGGCTTTGACGATGGAGCGTCCTTCTGGGAGGCGTTGCAGACGGAAACGCCGGAGCTGGTCCTGCTGGATGTGATGCTGCCGGGAGAGGACGGCGTTTCTCTGCTGAAAAAGATGAAGGCCACGCCGACCCTGCGGGACATCCCCGTCATCATGGCCACGGCCAAGGGCGCGGAATACGACAAGATCCAAAGTCTGGACTTGGGGGCAGACGACTATCTGGTGAAGCCCTTCGGCGTCATGGAGATGGTCTCCCGGGTGAAGGCGGTGCTGCGGCGGTGCCATCCCGCTGACACGGGCCACGTGCTCTCTGCCGGGGGTCTTTCTATGGACCTGGACTGCCGCACCGTGACGGCGGACGGCCAGCGGCTCCAGCTCACTTATAAGGAGTTTGAACTTTTGCGGCTGTTTCTGTCCCATCCGGGAATGGCATTCACCAGAGAACAGCTATTCACCCAGGTGTGGAACATGGAGTACATGGATGACAGCCGCACGCTGGATATGCACATCCGCACCCTGCGGCAGAAGTTAGGGGTGTACGGCAAGCTGATCGAGACCGTTCGGAACGTGGGCTACCGCATGGAGACCGGCCTATGACCGGGAAGATCTTTCGTTCAACTCTGGCGGCGTCACTGACGGTACTGCTGACGGCGCTGCTGGTGGTCACCGGCTGCCTTTACACCTATTTCGGCACGGTGCGGGAGCAGCAGCTTCGGACGGAACTGACACTGGCCGCAGCAGCGGTGGAAGCGGATGGCGCGGACTATCTGGCTCGTGTCCGGGACACGGCGGATCGGCTGACCTGGGTGGCATCGGACGGCACGGTGCTGTATGACACCCGAACGGATACGCAGCCCATGGAAAATCATGGCCAGCGGGAGGAGATCCGGGAGGCGCTTACCGGCGGCAGCGGCAGCAGCGCCCGCTATTCCGAGACGCTGACGGAAAAGATGCTCTATCAGGCGGTGCGCTTGACAGACGGCTCTGTGCTCCGTATTTCCGGCAGTCAGAAAACGGTGTGGATGCTGGTCCTGGGGATGCTCCATGCCGTCATCGTGGTGGCACTGCTGGCGGTGGGACTTTCCGCACTCTTGGCGAGCCGGGCGGCCCGACGGGTGGTGGAGCCGCTGAACCGGCTGGATCTGGAGCACCCACTGGATAACAACGCCTATGAAGAGCTGTCTCCGCTGTTGGGGCGGCTCTACGCCCAGCAGCAGGAGATCCGCCATCGGACCAGAGACCTCCGACAGCGGCAGGACGAATTTGAACAGATCACCGGCAGTATGCGGGAAGGTCTGGTGCTGCTGGACCACGGCGGGCGCATTCTCAGCATCAATCCGGCGGCCCAAACGCTGTTTCATGCGGACGGCACCTGCGTAGGACAGGATTTCCTGACAGTGGATCGCCACCCGGACCTGACCGCCGCCATCCATGACGCCGCCGAGACCGGGCACAGTCAGCTGCGGGCAGAGCGGCGGGGCCGGGAATACCAGCTTGATTTCAGCCGTATCGAATCCAACGGTAAGGCGCTGGGTACGGTTTTGCTGGCCTTTGATGTGACGGAGCAGGCGGAAGCCGAGCGGATGCGGCGGGAGTTCACCGCCAACGTGTCTCACGAACTGAAAACGCCCTTGCAGTCCATTATCGGCAGCGCTGAATTACTGGAAAACGGCTTGGTGAAGCCGGGGGATCAGCCCCGGTTCCTGAGCCGCATCCATCAGGAGGCGGACCGGCTGGTGACACTGATCGACGATATTCTCCGCCTGTCCCAGTTGGACGAGGGCGGTGCGCTGCCCCATGAGCAGATATCCCTTCTGGAACTGGCGCAGGAGGCGGCTCGTTCTCTGACGGAGCAGGCGGCGGAACAGACGGTGCACATTTCCGTGACCGGCACCGCCGGAACGGTTTTCGGCGTCCGGCGGCTGCTGTATGAGATCGCCCGAAACCTCTGCGAGAACGCTGTGAAGTACAATGTCCCCGGTGGCAGCGTCACTGTGGAGGTTGCGGAAACGGACAGGGACGTGACCCTCTTGGTTCGGGATACCGGCATCGGTATCCCAGAGGGGGATCAGAGCCGGGTCTTTGAGCGGTTTTACCGGGTGGATAAGAGCCATTCCCGGGCCATTGGCGGCACGGGGCTGGGGCTGTCTATCGTAAAACACGCCGTGGCGTATCATCACGGGACCCTCCGGCTGGAAAGCCAGCCGGGGAAGGGGACCGCGATTACGGTGACGCTGCCCAAGGAGCCAGCAGAATGAACTTCGGAAAACCGTGGGGTCCTCCCACGGTTTTTCTTTTCAAACGGCCGCTTTCCGTGTATACTGAAACAAAAACGAGCGAGGTAAGGACGATGCCGATTTTTGATACCCATGCCCATTATGACGCGGACCGCTTTGACAGCGACCGGGACGTGCTCCTTTCCGCCATGCCGGAGGCCGGTGTGGGGCTGGTGCTGGATCCGGGGTGCGATCTGCCCTCCTCCCATGCGGCGGCAGAGCTGGCGGAGCGGTACCCGCATGTGTACGCCGCCGTGGGCGTCCATCCGGAGGACTGCGATGGTTTCCAGGACGAGGATCTGACGGAGCTGCGACAGCTTTTGGAGCGGCCCAAGGTGGTGGCCATCGGGGAGATCGGACTGGACTACTACTGGGAGGACAATCCGCCCAGAGCGTTTCAACAGACGGTATTCCGCAAGCAGCTGGCACTGGCGGCGGAGCTGGATCTGCCGGTGATCGTCCATGATCGGGAGGCCCACGGGGACTGCCTTGCCATCATCAAGGAATTTCCCACCGTCTCCGGCGTGTTCCACTGCTTTTCCGGCTCGCCGGAGATGGCAGCGGAGCTGCTGAAGCGGGGCTGGTATCTGGGCTTTGACGGTCCCATCACCTACAAAAACGCCAAGCGAGCGCCGGAGGTTGCGGCGGTGACGCCGCTGGAGCGGATGGTAGTGGAGACGGACGCCCCCTATATGGCTCCGGTGCCCATGCGGGGCAAGCGGAATGACAGCCGCTATCTCCCCTATGTGATCGAAAAACTGGCGGAGTGGAAGGGCGTGACGGCGGAGGAAATGACCCGCGTGACGTGGGAGAACGGCAAGCGGCTGTTCCGAATTTAAAACGAAAACGCTCCCGCACCCATTTGGATGCGGGAGCGTTTCTTATGTATGCAGCAAAATGGATTTCACAATGATGCTGACGCCTCCCAGCAGGAAAAACACGATGGACAGCCTTTGCAGCCGCTCTCCGCTGATGTGAGGGGAGAGGAGCCGGGCCAGCCGGGCAGCGCAGAAGGCGGCGGCCAGCGAGATGAGACTGAAGTACAGGGAAGCGCTGTTCAGGAGTCCGGTGCAGAGATACAGCCCGGTGCGGAACAGATTTTCACCCAGGAAGAGGAAGCAAATGCTGCCCTTGAATTCATCGTAATCCTTGGCGGTGCGCTGAAGGTAGGCCACCAGAAACATATTGATGCCGAACAGCCCCGCACACATACCGGAGAAAAAGGCCACCGGATACCGCAGCCACGGGATCTCCCGGCGGGCCGGGCGGACGGGGCGCAGCCGGCGGGTGGCCATTTCCAGTCCCAGAAATACCACAACGCCGCCCAAAACCGTTTTGATGATCCAAGGCAGGGAGAAGCGCAGCAGCCAGGTTCCGGGGACCACCCCAGCCACCATAGCCAGCAGCAGGGGAAGGATGGCCCGCCAGCGGAAGTTGTTCCGGTTTTGCCAGGTGATCCGACCGTTGATGACCAGATCCGGCAGCAGGCTGCCCGGTGTGATCAGGGTGTTGTCCAGCCGCATGGCCAGCAGCGGTGCGGAGATCAGGGGATTCCCGAACCCGATGAGCCATTTGAGGGTATAGGCCGCCAACTGGACGAGAAAAATAAACAGGACCATGCTTCCGGTGTAATTCATGAGATCCCCTCCCGCGCGAAGTTCTGTGTGCGTTTCCAACTATACCACATCATACCGGAGAAGAAAAGACTTTTTCCCATTTTCGCGCCGTTGACGGCGGAAATTTGCCGGGCTTGGTATAGCTTTCGGATTTTTTGACCATACTCCTTCCGTACCTATGAACAGGAAGGGAGGTATTGTATGGAAAACAAGGTAAAAAACGTACTCTCCGGCATCGGCTTCTACGGAACGTTGACTGTATGCCTGCTGGTGATCGGGGTGTGCGGATGGCTCTTGTTGCAGGATCGGGAGGACCCGGTTTCGCAGCAGGCGGTGACGCCCCAGGTCCCCGTGTCGCAGCCGGTGGAAATGCCGGAGGTGCGACTTCCGACAGTGGAGACTTTGGAGCCGGCGCCGGTGCCGGTCCCGCCCAAGGAGACCAAGGAACTGCCGGAGGTGGAGGTGGATCACACGCCTGTGGCGGCGGAAGCGCCGCATCTGGTGGTAACGCCGCTGCAGGGGGATGTACTGACGGCTTTTTCTATGGAGGAGCTGGTATACAGCCCTACTTTGGGGGACTGGCGCACACACAACGGCATAGATATCGCCGCCCAGCAGGGGACCACGGTACTGGCAGCCTCTGCCGGGGCGGTCCTGTCAGTGACAGAAGATCCTCTGATGGGCACCACTGTGGTGCTGGAGCATGACAACGGCTATCAGACAACCTATGCCAATCTTCAGGCCAAGCCCAATGTGGAGGCCGGAGACCCTGTGTCCGCCGGGCAGATCATCGGCGCGGTGGGGACCACTGCGGCGGCGGAGTCCGGACAGCCCCATCTGCACTTCGCCGTTACCAAGGACGGCAAGGCCGTAGACCCCAACGAATATTTAAGCGGTTGAACAGATGAGCACGAATGAATTTTGCCGATAGCACGGTGAATTTGCCGCAACGGAAAGGAAGGGTGTGCGCGGGAAACCCAAGAGGGGTTTCCCGCGCCATTGAAATCAAGTATTTTCAGAACTTTATAAAGTTCTGAAAATAAGGTCAGCGTGTCGAAAAAATTTTTCGACACGCTGACAGCCCCGGAATTTCCGGGGCCTGTTGTTTTTTTGCTACCGTTTTCTTGGGGAAAGTTACATCTATACGGATTTTTTGAAAAAATTCAATATTTTCCTTGACATTTGCTGTATTTCGGATATAATGATAAGGCTTGCAATATGTAAGTAAATCCTTGCTCTCATCTGAGAATGAGGGCCATTTGTCCAAAAGGAGGTGCAAATATGGCAAAGATTACTGCCAATTACGAGGTCGTCTATGTGCTCGACCCTGCACAGGGTGAGGAGGCTATCGCCGCTCAGGTTGCGAACTTCAAGTCCCTGGCCGAGCAGAACGGCTCTGACGTCGTGGTTGAGGAGTGGGGCAACCGCAAGCTGGCTTATCCCATCAACTACAAGACCGAGGGCTACTATGTGCTCATGACCTTCGTCAGCGGCCCGGCATTCCCCCGCGAGCTGGATCGTAAGCTGCGGATCGCCGAAGGCGTCATGCGTTCCCTGATCGTCTGCAAGGGCGAGTAAAGGAGCAGCACATGCTGAATCGAATCATTCTCATGGGTCGTCTGACCCGTGACCCCGAGCTCCGGCGCACCGGCAGCGGTACGGCGGTGACGTCCTTCTCTCTGGCTGTTGACCGGGATTTCAAGTCCCAGTCCGGCGAAAAGGAAACGGACTTCATCGACATCGTGGCCTGGCGTAATACAGCCGAATTTGTGAGCAAGTACTTCACCAAGGGCCGCATGGCTGTGGTGGAGGGCCGCTTGCAGATCCGGGACTGGACCGACAAGGACGGCGGCAAGCGCCGCAGTGCCGAGGTCGTGGCCGACAATGTGTATTTCGGGGATTCCAAGCGCGACGGCGGCGACAATTCCGGCTACAACTCCGGTTATGCCCCCGCTCCCGCTTCCCACAGCGCCGCTCCCAGCAATTTCAGCGCCAGCGGCTCTGACTTCGCCGAGATCGGCGAGGATGACGGCGAACTGCCGTTCTGATATTACTATAAGGAGGAAGCAATCATGGCTTTCGATCGTGAAGCTCGTCCCGCCCGTCCCGCACGCGGTAACAAGCGCCGTAAGGTCTGCCAGTTCTGCGCCGAGAAGTGCGAGTGCATTGATTATAAGGACGCCGCCAAGCTGCGTCGTTTCGTTTCTGAGCGTTCCAAGATCCTGCCCCGTCGGACCACCGGCACCTGCGCCATGCATCAGCGTGAGCTGACTGAGGCCATCAAGCGTGCCCGTCAGATCGCTCTGCTGCCCTACGTCACCGACTAACTAAAGGCGGCTGAATCGAAGAAAAAAGCCCTGAAAGCTGTGCTTTCAGGGCTTTTTGTCGTTTTAAATATTTGCTGAAGGGGGCTGACGATTTGCGCAAGGTCAGACACCCGAAACCTGAGAACTTTCTACTTTTTTGTACGAACGCATGATAAGGTCAAGGGCGGTATACAAAAGACTTGTTTCCGATCACAAGGGTCTATGGGTGGCTCTGCCTGCTTTTGCCTGCGGGAGAAGCTGGGCTTTTTAGATTTGCCCATGGGCCGCATCCTGCTGGCATACGCGAAAAGAGACGAGGTGCGCTGCGGTGTATCCACCGTGCGTAGAGGCGTTTGTCGTATGTTCTATATAATAAAATGGACAAAACCGACGGGAAGGCAATAGGCCGATCCGCCGGTTTTATACTATTTGAGGGGCAACTCCACGAAAAACGTATTGCGGCCGTTTTTGCTCTCCGCCCAGATCCGGCCCCGGTGCCGCAGGACGATATTCTGGGCGATGGACAGGCCCAGACCGTAGCTGCCCCGCTGGGTGTGGGCTTTGTCGGCGCGGTAGAAGCGCTTGAAAATGTTTTGCAGATCCGTCCTGGAGATCGCCGGGCCGGGGTTGGATACTGCCAGGCGGCACCGCCCGCCGCAGCGGGTGAGGGTGACGGAGATCTCGCCGGAGGGCGCGGCGTATTTCCGGGCGTTGTCCAGAAGAATGTCTGCCGTCTGCCGCAGATGCTGCTGGCTGCCCCGGACAGTGAGCCCCGGCTGGATGTCCGCAACGAGGGTCAGGCCCGCTTCAAAGAACACCGGCTCAAAGGGGAGGACCGCGTCGCTGATCAGATGGCTCAGGTCAACCTGAGAAAAGATCAGGGTGTTCTGACCACTGTCGGTGCGAGCCAGATCCAACATTTCCTCAATGAGTTGGCGCATCTGCCGGGACATGGTGAGAATGTGGGCGGCAAACTGGCTGCGGTGGGTTTCGTCGAAATCCGGGCTGTTCAGAAGCTCCGCGTTGGTCATGATGACCGTCAGGGGCGTTTTCAGCTCATGGGAGGCGTCCGCCACGAATTGCCGCTGCTGCTGCCAGGCGGTCTCCACCGGCTTCACTGCCCACCGTGCCAACAGCCAGCTGATGAGTAGAAAGGCGGCGAAGCATAGCACCCCGATGGCGGCGCAGGTCTCTGTCAGATTTTTCAGGGTAGCCCGCTCGCTGGACATATCCGCAAAGGCGATGCGCTCCCCACGGGGCGTGACGCTGCGGCAGTACCGCAGGCTGTATTCCCGGAGGACACCGGCAGGAGCGCCGGCGTCGGTGGCCGCGTCAGCCAGCGTTTTCAGGAACTCCTGATCCGTCAGGTCATAGTACCCGCCGCCGGAGGCGGTGAGACCGCCGTTTCCATCCAACTCCAAAACGAAAAAGGGGAGGTGGACCTCCTGCGGCGGACTGCCGGGGCGATTGGGGTGAAAGGCATCCGACGCTACGCTTTGCAGCATGGCCTCGCTCTGTGTTTCCAAGCCCTGACGGGTCAGATGATACACCATGCCGAAAATGGCGGTAAGCATGAGGGTGACGATGAGCATATTGACGCAGATGAATTTCAAGCGCAGCTTTCGGATCATTCTGCCACCTCCAGATGGTAGCCCAGGCGACGGATGGCCTCGATTTTCAAATCAGAACCGATGCTGGTGAGCTTTTTCCGGAGAAAGCCCACATAGACCTCTACGTGGTTTTCCACGGCGTTGGAATCGTAGCCCCATACCCGGGCCAGGATCATCTCTTTGGACAGCACCCGGCCCTTGCTTTGCAGGAGAAAGCGCATGACGTCGAATTCCCGGGCGGAGAGGCGGATGCTGTTTCCTCCGCATACCAGCGTGCAGGAGGAAAGGTCCAGGGCGGTGTTGCCCATCCGCAGCTCGTCCACCTGGTCTCCCTGACGGCGAAGCAGAGCGTTGACGCAGGCCAGCAGCTCCCGGGAGTCAAAGGGCTTCGTGAGGTAGTAGTCCGCTCCGGCGTTGAGACCCTGAATGCGGTCCTCAATGTCCGACCGGGCGGTGAGCATCAGGATGGGCGTGGCGCAGCGGTCCGCCCGGACCTGCCGGGCCACCTGGAAGCCGTTGAGCTTGGGCATCATCACATCTAAAATCAGCAGATCGTAGATCCCCAACTCCGCGTACTCTGTGCCCGCTTCGCCATCGTACACCGTTTCCACGTCAAAGCCCTTGTGTTCCAGAATGGCACGGATGGATTCCGCCACCAGCTTTTCGTCTTCAATGACCAGTACCTTCATAGGCCGCTCCTCGGTTCGTTTTTTCTTACCATAATCCATTTTTCTGAAGTGAAACTGAAAACAATGGAAATTTTATCAGGAAAGTGTATCTTTTTTTCAGCGTCGGTTCAGCATGGGGGGTTAATTTGGAAACCGCAAACTGAAAATCCGCTCCTGGGAACAGGGGCGTAGGAAAGGATGAACGATATGGCAGAAATGAACCCCCAAACCCCGCAGAAGTCCACGGGGAAGCTGAAACAAATGCTGTCAGGAAAGAAGATCAGAAGATGGATCGTGCTGTGCGTGGCGGCTGTGGCCGTTATCGGCGGCGCGGCCGCCTTTATGAGCCGCGCCAAGGCCAAGGCTGCCAAGGTGGAAACGACCTATACCACCGCCAGTGTGGAGAAGCGGAGCATTACCAACTCCCTCACCGGCAGCGGTACCTTGCAGCCTGCCGATTCCTACACCGTTACCACGCTGGTGTCCGGCGAAGTCCTCAGCGACACCTTTGAAGAGGGGGACACTGTGGAGAAAGGCCAGCTGCTCTACACCATTGATTCCTCCGATGTGTCTACCACAGAGTCCCAGGTCCAGACCAGCTATTCGCAGGCATTGAAGGCCAAGTATCCCACGGCGGACATCAGCGGCACCGTCAGTGAGGTCTACGTCAGCAACGGCGACGCGGTGAACGCCGGGACGGAGCTGATGAAGATCAGCGTCAGCAATGATCTGACCATCGACTTCCAGTTCTCCTATGCCAATGACGGAGCTTTCTACGTGGGTCAGCCCGTCAAAATTTACGTCAACGGCTACGCCGGGTATATCGATGGCACGGTGGTCCAGGTGGGCGGCAGCTCCGTGGCCAACGGCACCGGCATGAAAATGACCACCGTCCGGGTGAAGGCTGTGAATCCTGGCCTGGTCACCGGGGACTGCACCGCCAGCGCTGTGGTGGGCAACTACACCAGCTACGGTCAGACCACCGTGAAGGTGGGGACCGGCTCCATCATCACCGCCAGCGCCTCCGGCAAGGTCAGCGGCCTGACCCTGATGCCCGGCGACAGCGTATCCAATGGCCAGCGGATCTGCACCATCACCGGTGACAGTGTGGACAACCAGATCACCAACGCAAAGAACAGTCTGGAAAACGCCCAGGACCGTCTGGACGATTATCGCGTCACCTCCCCCATCACCGGCACGGTGGTGGAAAAAACGGTGAAGGCCGGGGACAATGTGGGTACCGGCAGCAATTCCAACAACACCCTTTGCATCATTTACGACCTGAGCTATCTGCAAATGACCTTGAATATTGACGAGCTGGATATCGACAATGTGGAGGTGGGGCAGGTGGTGAATATTACCTCCGACGCCAAGGAGGGCCAGATCTTCACCGGCGTTGTCACCAAGGTCTCCGTGGTGGGCACCACCTCCAGCGGCACCACCACGTACCCCGTCACCGTCCGTATTGACGACACCGATGGCCTGCGGCCCGGCATGAACGTGGACGCGGAGATCGTGCTGTCCTCTGCTGACGGTGTGCTGGCCATTCCCGGCATGGCTGTGAATCGGGGGGATACGGTTCTCGTCACCTCCGACTCCCCCAGTGCGGTCAACGCTTTGGAGCAGGAGGCCCCGGAGGGGTATGTCTACGTCCAGGTGACTACCGGCGTCAGCGACGACAGCTATATCGAAGTCACCTCCGGCCTGCGGGAGGGGGACACCGTGGCCTATCTGCGGGCAGCGTCCTCTGAATCCGGCAGCATGATGATGGGCGGTATGCCCGGCAACATGGGCGGCGGTATGTCTGGTGGCGGAGGCGGCATGCCTTCCGGTGGCGGTCCCGGCGGCGGTGGTCCGGGAGGAGGGTTCTAAATGAGCGCTCTCATCGAATTTCAGAATGTCTGCAAGTATTACCAGATGGGCGATACCACCGTCAAGGCGGCGGACCATATCTCCTTTCAGATACAGAAGGGGGAGTTCGTGGCCATTGTGAGACAGTCCGGCAGCGGAAAATCCACCTGCATGAACATCATCGGCTGTCTGGATGTGCCAACCTCCGGCGCGTATCTGCTGGATGGACAGAATGTGGGGCAGATGAACCGGAACCAGCTGGCGGAGATCCGGAATAAGATGCTGGGGTTCATTTTTCAGCAGTATAACCTCCTGCCCAAGCTAAATTTGCAGGAAAATGTGGAGGTCCCCCTGATGTACGCCGGGGTGGGCAAAAAGGAGCGGCGGGAGCGGGCCCTGGCCGCCCTGGAGCGCCGCCACAGCCGCCAGGGAGAGATCATGAGCCTGTTCGGCATCCGGGAGCGGAAACTGTCGGAAAGCGAACAGAACATGGTGGACAAGTGGATTTCCCACGGCTATGACAACGACCTGATCGCTCTGGCCTATGACCGGACGGTGCTGCGCACCGGGGGGCTGAAATGGGCCTATCTGGACAGTATTCTGGAAAGCTGGAAAACGGCGGGCTACAAGACCCGGAGCGAAGTGGAGCAGGGCGAAGGGAAAAGCGCCCCGGCCCGGCAAAGCACGGCATCGCCTCAGCCCGCCCGCAGCCGGGGCGAGTTCGAAAGCGGCGTGGTGGCCGCCGTCACCAAGGCCTTCGAACGCAAGCGCCTTCAGCGGCAGCAGTTACAGCAAACCCGGCTGGAAGGGCTGCGAAAAGACGGGGAATTTGCCCAGAACGAGCGGGAATTGCGGCTGTGTGCCAGCCGGGCGGCCCGGGCGGCCCTGGGAGAGGACCCGGGAGAAGTGCAGCGGCTGCGGGAGGAAAACAACCGGCTTTTGGCACGGCGCAGGCAGATCCTTCTTCGCCTGGGACATGGGGAGGATTATCTGGAACCGCCTTACGAATGTCCCCACTGCAAGGACCAGGGATATATCGGCACCGAAATGTGCCAGTGTTTCCGGCAGGCCTGCGAGAAAGAGCAAGCCCGCAGGCAGAACGGATAAACAAAAGGACTGGGAATTTTCCCAGTCCTTTTTGCTTGTTTGTTAGTTCTGGTAATCCAGAGTGATGGTGCCGTCTTCGTTCTGCTTGACGGCCTCTTTGTCCAGAAACAGCCCGTCGATGGCATGGAAGAACTCTTCCATGGAGGAGAAACGCAGTTTGGCGTTCTGGATGATCTTTTTACCCAGCTCGGCGTTGTTGCTCAGCAGAGCCTCGGCCATGAGCACCTGATACTGGGCGGACATGACCAGGGCGGATTCCGGATCGGCAATGCGGTAATCGGAGCCATGGCCCACGCCACAGGCGCCGGAAGCATAGGGCTGAACGGTGGGCATGACGGCGGACACATCGCCCATATCGGTGCAGCCAGTGCTGCGGCCCCGCTTGACCAAAGCGTCCTCGCCAAAGCACTGCTTGACGATCTCACAGGTCAGGTCATAAAGCTGTTCTTCGTTTTCCAGAGGGGTGTAGCCCGGACGGTCTTTCAGCACCACATTGGCGCCCATAGCGGCAGCCGAAGCGGCCAGGGCCCGGTTGATCTTGGTGTTGGCCTCCTTGATGGCTTCCAGAGAAGCGCCACGCACATAGCTTTCCATGCGCACATCGTTGGGAATGGCGTTGACTGCGCCGCCGCCCTTGGTGATGATGGGATGGAAGCGGATGGTGTCTTTCTCCTGGAAGGTTTCACGCAGAGCGTTGGCGGCGTTCATGGCCTGGCTGGCCGCATACAGGGCATTGACGCCCAGATGGGGAGAGCCGCCGGCATGGGCCGAAACGCCCACGAAATTGATGTTCTTGGTGACGCAGCCATTGCTGCCCGGAGTCAGGGCGATGGAGGGATGATCCCCGCCGCCGGTGTGGACCAGGAGGGCGATGTCGCAGCCGTCCATATAGCCACGGTGCATGAACTCCACTTTACCGCCGAAATACTTGATGACGCCCTGCTTGCGCAGCTCTTCCCGGAAGCCGATTTCGATCAGCTCTTCGGCGGGTACGGCCATCAGGCGGATGGAGCCGCTCATGCTGTCCATGGCGCCGGGCTGCTTCAGCGCGGCGGCGATGCCCAGAAGGGCGGAAACCTGGCAGTGGTGGCCGCAGGCGTGGACATAGCCGGTCTCCGGGTCACAGTCGGGGTGAGTGGAGACAATCAGGCTGTCCAGCTCGCCCATGATCAGCAGCTTGGGGCCGGGCTTACCGGTGTCGATGTCGGTATAGAAACCGGGGATGTTCCCCGCCTCCACCAGCTCATAGCCCAGTTTCTTGAATTCTTCGGCCAGGTAGGCATGGGTTTTCCACTCCCGATAGCCGGTCTCCGGATGCTTCCAGATGTAATCGGCGGCAGAAAACATCACTTCCCGCTGGGAAGCTACGATTTCTTTCAGTTGATTTGCCCGTTCGGTGCTTATCATTTTGATCTTCTCCTTTTCCCGGGGCGTACCCCTTTGTACTTGTTCCGCTTTTTATTATACTGCCCTCCGGAGAAAAATGCAGGGGTGGGGATGGAGAAATTCCCCCCCTAAATCTGGTGAAACCGCCCAAAATCAAAAACGCTCACAGCCGCAATGGGGGCAATGAAAATCTTTTTGCTTGAAAACGGA